>PMIW01000093.1 GCA_003158365.1 Ignavibacteriota bacterium
AATAATAACTTATATATAATTTTTTGTATTAAACCCACTGATTAATCCGTGGGTTTTTTATTATCAATAGAAATTTCTCTTTCTTTCGGAACATTAATATTTTATTTTCGTTAAATAAATAAGAATTAAACATTTATAATGAATAAAAATATTTCTTTTTATCTTTTAATAATATTTTCATTTTTGTGTAATTCTATATTTTCGCAAATTACTTCTGATTCCCGGCACTCTTTCGATGTTTTGAATTATACTCTGAACCTGGATATTTATAAATGCTTTATAAACCCTTATCCATATTCATTTTCAGCTGTCGAAGAGATTACATTTAACCCTAACGAAAAGATTAATTATATTTCTCTTGATGCATCAAGTAATATGTTAATTATAGATTCGGTTACTGGCAGCATTTCTTCCGTAAAGCATTCAAATAACCTTCTGACAATTAATTTCAGGAAAGAACTGAATATTAACGATACTGCTACTATAAAAATATTTTACAGGCATAAAAACATTAGGGATGACGTTTTCTATGTTCATAGCGGAATGGTATTCACGGACTGCGAACCCGAAGGCGCCCGAAACTGGTTCCCCTGCTGGGATAAGCCTTCAGATAAGGCTGCACTGAACCTTGTTGCGAAAGTTCCTGCTAGTGTAAAACTCGGTTCCAACGGCAGATTAGCTGATTCTGTAAAAACAGGTGATACGATTTATTATAACTGGATAAGCCGCGACCCTGTTGCTACTTATTTGATATCCATAATCGGAAAAGTAAATTACAATCTTGATGTTGAATACTGGAAAAACCCGAATAACCCGAATGAAAAACTCGAGCTAAGATATTACTGGAATCAGGGTGAAAGCGTAACAGCTTTAAGCCATATTAAAAGTACAATGAAAGAAGTTTTAAATTTTTTCACGGAAAAATTCGGACCTCATCCATTTGAAAAAAACGGATTTGCCACAGTAAGCTCGGGAAGCCAGTTTCCCTGGGGAGGGATGGAGAATCAATCGCTTACAACACTCGGTTATAATGACTGGAATGAAGGCACAGTAGTTCACGAATTTGCACACCAGTATTTCGGAGATATGATTTCACCTCAGTCGTGGGCAGATGTGTGGCTTAACGAAGGTTTCGCAACATATTCAGAAGCACTCTGGAGTGAACATAAGAATAGTTATAAAGAATACAAAAATGAAATTTTGCAGTACGCTCAATATTACAGGTATGCCAATCCGGGTACGGCAATTTCTTCGGATGACTGGAAAATAAATATTCCCGATAAGGAAATGCTTTTTAATGTTGCCGTTACCTATTACAAAGGTGCCTGCGTTTTGCACCAGCTGAGATATGTTCTCGGAGATTCGATTTTTTTCGAAACTCTGAAATCATATGCTTCTGATACTTCATTCAGATATAAAAATGCATCTATCAGAGATTTCAACGATAAGGTAAATTCAGTTACAGGTAAAGATTTTGACTGGTTCTTTAATGCCTGGATTTACCAGCCGAACCACCCTGTATATAAAAACAAATTCAATATGACTCAGGATAAAGACGGTAAATATAAACTGAATTACAAATTCATTCAGACTCAAAAACAGTTTTTTCCAATGACGGCAGAAATACTGATTAAATTATCCGATGGACAGGAAGTATTAAAAAAAGTTTTCAATGAATATAATCTGCAGGAATTCGAATTTACTTTTGATAAAAAGCCCTCTTCGGTAATATTTGACCCGAATAATGATATTTTATTGAAAGAGATAGAAAATTAGAAGATTGTAAGATTGAAAGATTTGAAGATTGGAGGGTTAAAAGAAATATTTACTATTTGTGCGCTCTTTGCATCCCGATGTTCTTTATCGGGATTATTTATTTTTTGCTATTTGTTCATTATTATTTGCTGTTTCTTCTTTAACATACTTTAGCATAAAAATTCCGAGCAGAAAAAACACACCGACAGACAATACGGCAATCTTCTGTGATCCTGAAAGCCAGGAAACTAATCCGAATGTCAGCGGACCGAGCAGTGTTGAAGTCCTGTCGAACAATGCATAGAATCCGAAAAATTCAGTCTTGATTTCAATCGGTGTGATTTTTGTCATTAATGCTCTCGATAATGCCTGTGTCGAACCAAGGAATGTACCTGCAAATCCGCCTATTATAAAGAAGTAATGAATTCTGAAATTAGAAATTACAAGATAAGTATTTTTTTCTACAAAGAAAAAAATAAAGAATACAATTAATATCCAGAATATTAATGTAATTGCAATCGAACGCAGAATTCCGATTTTATCACCAATAAACCCGAATAAAAATGAACCGATCATTGCTGTAATCTGCACAATAATAAAAAATATTGCAAGTTCTGTCACTGTAAAGGAAAGTGATTTACTTGCATAAATTCCCGAGAAGAATATAATGGTATTTACTGCATCGATATACAGGAAAAATGAAATTAAGAAATTCTTTAGATTCTTATATTTATTAACATGTTTTAACGTATCTGTAACTTTAATAAATCCGTAAGTAAAATAATTGATTTTCTGCTGGGCAATATCAGGATGAATTTTTTTCTCCTTCAAAAATAAAAATAGCGGAAGTGAAAATACAATGAAGAATATTGAAGTTATTACGAATAGAATATCAGGCCTGTCTTTAAACGGGAATACAAGTATAACAGCAGAAAGTGACCCTACATATCCTACTCCATAGCCGATGGCAGATACTTTATTATAATACTTTTCCTCAACAATATCGGATATGAATGCATCATAAAAAGTTAAACCTGTTTGGAATCCCACATTGGAAATTACAAAAAGAAAAACTGCAAATAAAATAGTACCCGGACCGGTAAAATACATTAATGCAGTCGGAATAACCGCAAGCAGAGTAAAGAAAAGCAGAAAACTTTTTTTATTTGAAGAATGGTCGGCAAGTGCACCGCAGACCGGATTCAAAACCGCAGATATTATCATTGATATATTTATGGCAAGAGACCAGTAAAAATCCCCAATTGGCTGCTTCATGCAAATAACATCGGTGAAATATATGGCAAACACGAAAGCAACGACTATAACGGCGTAAGAAGAATTTGCGAAATCAAAAAGCGACCAGATAAAGACCTGCCCTTTATTCTTCATCTCATTATTTTTTCTTTATATCAAGCAGTCCCCTGCCCTGTTTATCGAGCGTATTGTCGTTTCTCATATCTATTAAAATGGAATCAAGGATTCCGTTGACAAATTTTCCGCTCTGGTTTGTGCAAAAGCTTTTTGCAATTTCAATTGCCTCGTTTATGGAAACTTTCGGGGGAATTTCGGGAAAATAAAGTAATTCGGTTAGACCTATCCGAAGAACAAGTTTATCGATTAAAGCAATCCTCTCGAATTCCCAGTGTTCAATTTTACCTTTAATAATTGCGTCTAACTTTTTTATGTTCTTCAACACATTATCAATTAAATCCGAAGCAAATTTATATTTTTCAGCATCCTGCAAATCACTTAAAATATCTTTTTTTACTTTCTCTATCGGGTCATTCGCTATTTCGTATGCATACAGTACCTGCAATACCTTTATCCTTAAAACTCTTCGAGTTGACTGCATCTAATTTATTATATATTTTAAAAATATTTTCAAACTTAATATTACGGTTTTCAATTATACATTTCTCTATCCGATACCGAACATCCAGAAAAAGAGAACTGCAATGCTCTCCTTAATACTGAAGTTTATCTGGCTTTCTGTAGACAGCGGAGTATCGGATGCAAAGCAATCTACATTCATATTATTGAATTTACATATTTCCGTTGTTCTAAACAAATGAAAATTATCTGAGATTAATATTATCCTGCTCCAGTTGTGTTTTCTGTAATATTTGTCCCTTACAAAATGAATCTGCTCAATCGTCGAATTTGATTTGACCTCAACAATCAGGTTCTTTTCATCCACTCCGTATTTTTTCAATTCGTTTTTCTCGACTTCTGCTTCAGTCAGTTCATTCGGCGAACCGCCCCCGGTCAGGATTAATTTCTGAACGATTTTTTTCTGGTAAAGTTCAAAACCTTTATTTATCCGCTCTCTTAGAACAGGTGATGGCCTGTTCCCACCCCAGACGGCTGCACCAAGAATCACTCCTGCATCGGCTTTTCTGCCTCCGTTTGCATATATTTCAGAATCATCCTTAAAATTATATACCTGATAAATATTCAATAAAAACCCTGTTAAAGCAACAATTAACAAAATACCTATGTTATTAAATATATGCAGCATTTTAGAGCGGGAAAAACTAATTGTAATCAGAGAAACCAGGACATAATAAAAACAAAGCAGAAAAGTCAGTGAAAATGTAACCTTGTAATCCTTATCGGAAAAGCCAATTGATATAAACAATGAAACTAATCCGGAAAGTGAAATGAACAGAAGTAATATGAGACTTAGAATATGATATTTCGCCTTTGAAAAAAGATTATAAAAAACAAAGAATATAAAAACGGCTAATGATATCAGGGTGATAATATTCCCGGTTTTTTTCAGGCTGAATTCAGAAAGAAAAATATTCTGGTTGCTGTATCTTATGTATGTCAATAAAAATCCAGAGATTATGGAGATAATCAAGAGCAGTATCAATAATATATTTTTATTCTTAAACAACAATAAAATCAATAAACAATTTATATAACTACAAATTAATTAAAAAATTTTTATTTTGAAATTGCTTTAAAAAATATATAATTTGAGTATAAAATATCATTTATTATGTTTATTACATTCGAAGGCATTGATTTAAGCGGAAAATCCACACAGGCAAGGCTTTTATATGATAAACTCGTGAAAAACAGGAAAAAAGTAATTTTGGTCCGGGAACCGGGAGGAACATTAATTTCGGAAAAAATCAGAAAAATTCTGCTTGATAAAGAAAACAGCAAAATGAAGTATATTACTGAGTTTCTGCTTTTCTCTGCATCCCGTCATCAGCTGACCGAAGAAATTATCAAACCATCATTAAAAAAAAACTATATCGTAATTTGCGACAGATATTATGATTCATCAACTGCATACCAGGGATACGGGGGTAAAATAGATTTGAGCATAATAAAACAGGTAAATAGAATTGCGACTAATAATCTTGTTCCTGACCTTTCATTTCTTATAGATATTGATTATAGTGAAAATATAAGGCGAAGAGAATTATCCGGAAAAAGCCACGACAGAATTGAACAGAAAGAAAAAAATTATTATAAAAAAGTTATTTCAGGATACAGAACTTTAGCTGAAATCGATAAAAAAAGATTCAGAATTATAGACGGTAAAAAAGAAATTGATAATATACACAAAGAAATTACCGGAATTATTAATAAAACAAAAAAGTAATTTACATTAATATAATATATGAAAAAGAAACTGAAAACACGCGGCATAATACCTCTTTTATTCGTTGTATTTATGTTCGCATCGTTTCTTCTCGGAACGACATATAAAAAAGAAACGGACATATTCGACAGGATTAACAGGAATATGGATATATTCGGAAAAGTTTACAAGGAAATCGCGTTAAACTATGTTGATGCAATAGACGTTGATAAATTTTTCAGATTGGGAATCGAAGGAATGCTCGGCAGCCTGGACCCGTATACTGTATATTATGACGATAAAACAAGAGATGTACTGGATTTAATTACAACCGGTAAATACGGCGGGGTAGGAATTACAATCGAAATGAGGGATTCATTGATAAGAATTACCGACATTATGAACGGATACGAGGCGCAAAGAAAAGGACTCAGAATAGGAGACAGAGTTCTTCAAATTGATAATCAGGATATCACCGGATTTCAGCTTGATAAAATAAGACAGATTGTAAGAGGTGAACCCGGTTCCAAAATGCAAATGAAAATTGAGAGAGAAAACGAAGCAATTGATTTCGAATTAACACGTCAGGAAATTACTCTTAAAAATATTTCCTATTCGGGATATGTAGGTTCGGAAAATGACGGTATTGCTTATATAAAACTGGACAGATTCACGAGTAACTCCGAAAGTGAAGTGGAAAATACCTTAAAAACCTTTAAAGCACAGAATAATCTGAAAGGTGTGATACTTGATTTGAGGAATAACGGCGGGGGCTTACTGGATGCAGCTATAGGAATATTAAGTAAATTCCTGGATAAAAACAGTTTTCTTCTTACTACACGTGGAAACAATAAAGAATCCGAAAAGAAATTCTTTTCAAAAGAAAATCCTATTGTTACAAAAGATATTCCTGTAGTAGTTTTAATTAATCTGAACACCGCCTCTGCTTCTGAAATTGTTGCGGGAGCTATGCAGGACCTAGACAGGGGTGTTATTGTCGGCAGCAAGTCATTTGGAAAGGGACTTGTCCAGCAAATCAAGGATTTAAACAATGATTCGAGATTAAAGATTACAACATCCCGTTATTTCACGCCTTCAGGCAGATGGATACAGGAAAAAAATTATTTCAAGGAAAATAAGTCAGGCGTATTCCTTAATACCGAATCCTTTCAGCAAACAGAATTTAAGACATTAAACGGCAGATTGGTTTATGCAAACGGCGGAATAACTCCTGATGTTGAAATAAAACTTGAGCCTGAAAGTGAAATTCATTCGGCACTCCTGATGAAAGATATGTTCTTTAAATTTGCAAATTATTATCTGGAAAATCATCCGGGTATAAAAATTTTCAAATGTACCGATAATATATTCGAAGAATTCAAAAACTTCGCAAGCTCAAAAAACTTTTTTTATCAATCGGAAGCAGATAAAAAGCTGGGTGATTTAAAGCTAATTGGCAGTAAAAAAAGTTTTTCTTCTAATTACTATGATTATATTAACAGGCTCGAGAAAGAGATTTCATATGAAAAGTCGCTTGAATTCGAAAATGCAAAAGAAGAACTTGAAAGAAATATCGAAGCTGAAATAAATAAAATGATAATAACCGAATCGGAGCAGATTACTGCTACTTTCGATTCGGATAAACAGCTCCAGGAAGCAATAAGCGTGATAAAAGATAAAAATCAATACAATAAGATTTTAGGAATTCTGTAATTTTTTATAAATTTTAATTTAATAAAATGATTACCTTAATTATCTTCCTGCTTGTTATCCTTATTATATCCTTCTTACTTAACAAGCAAGCAAAAGAAAATCCGCAGCTTAATAAAGTTATCGGATTGTTCAGAGTGATATTAATTATAGGAATTTTTATCGGCGTTATTTTTTCGGCTCTTGTTCAAATCGGGCCCGGACAAATAGGCGTAACTATACTTTTCGGAAATGTACAGGATAATGTTCTCAAAAGCGGATTAAATTTTGTCAATCCGTTAGTCGAGGTTGAAAAACTCGACGTTAAAACTCAGGCATATACAATGAGCGGTATAAAGGATGAAGGGGCAGTTAAAGGAGATGATGCGATTGTTACGCTTTCATCAGACGGACTAACGCTAAAACTTGATGTTACAGTCTGGTTCAGACTAAGTGAAACAGAAGCTCCGAATTTGCTCAGAACGCTTGGGATAGATTATATGGAAAAAATTGTAAGGCCTGCATCAAGAACTGCTTTAAGAGATGTAAGTGTTAAATACAACGCAACAGACATATATTCTTCGAAGAGAGATGATTTTGTAAATGACATTACAAAAAATCTGGAAAAATCTTTTGAAGGGAGAGGAATAGTTCTTGAAAAGGTTTTATTGCGTAATGTCGAATTACCCGACAAAGTTAAAGAAGCAATCGATGAAAAAATTGCAGCCGAACAGAGAGCCCAGCAGATGGTTTATGTGCTCCAAAAAGAAAATCAGGAAGCTGAACGTAAACAAGTAGAAGCAAGAGGAGTTTCCGAAGCACAGAAGATTATCTCAAGTACAATCAGTCCTCAGTATCTTCAGTGGAAGTACATTGAAACACTTAAGGATTTAATGAATTCAAAAAATAATACAATTGTTATAACACCGTACGACCAAAAGTTAACACCACTATTAAATTTGAATAAATAAAAATAATGAAATATAAAATAATCTTATTTCCATTTGTTGCATTTTTAATGCTCTCATTTTCATTCTGCAAAAACGAAAATGCCACGAACAAAAAAGATATTGAACCTGCAAAGCCAGTTAAAGATTCAATTAAACAGGATGACATATTTAATCCTCCGAATAAATATCCCGACCTTGTTAACGATTGCTATAAACTCCACTACGATGCAATTGTGATTGATGGACATAATGACTATATCTACCAGGTTTATAAAAGAGGAGCAAATTTTAATAAGAGAGATAAATTTACTCAAACAGGACTTGACCGTTTAATTGACGGCGGAATGAAACTGCAGGTATTTTCTATATGGCCTGATGAAGAGAATATGAAACGCGCATACAGCTTTGCGAAAGAACAAATTGAAAGATTTAAAAAAATAGAGGCGCAAAATACGGACAGATTCCAGTTTGCAAATTCATTCGATGAAGCAACAAGAATTATAAAAAGCGGAAAATTATGCGGAATGTTTGGTCTGGAAGGCGGGAACGCCGTAGAAAACAATCTCGACAGGATTAACGAATTCTATGACCTTGGTGTAAGATATATAACACTCACCTGGAATAATTCAAATAAAATCGGGACCTCTGCAAAAGATGAATCAAGCAGAAATGTAAAAGGCGGTCTTACAAAATACGGCTTCGAAGTTATTAAAAGAATGGATGAAGTGGGAATGCTGATTGATGTTTCTCACGTCGGCGAGCAGACTTTCTGGGATGTGATTAAAACATCCAAAAACCCGGTTATAGCTTCACACTCCTGCTGTTACTCATTAAGTCCTCATTACAGAAATCTTACTGATGAGCAGATTAAAGCAATCGCCGAAAAAGGCGGAATTATAATGGTGAATTTTTATGACCATTTTATTGATGCAGTAAATGCAGATAATGTAAGAACTTCAAATGTATATGAAAGATACCCGAATGAAATAAATGAAATATTTAAAAACAGCGGCGGGGATATGATAAAATTCAATCAGGAAAGGGAAAAATTTCTTTCAACTATTGACCTTTTAGGCGGAATTTCTATTGATAAATTTATTGACCACATAGATTATATTTACAAACTCGTAGGTGTGGATTACATCGGGCTTGGTTCGGATTATGACGGAGGAGTTACGCCACCCAACGAGCTTTACGACGGAACCTGCTACCCCATAATCACTAAAAAGCTTATTGAGCGCGGCTATACGGAAATCGAGATAAGAAAAATACTCGGATTGAATTTTTTAAGAGTATTTAAGCAGGTTTGCGGGTAAAGAATAATTAGTTATTGATTTAATACCTTATTTAATCTATTTTTGTTTTTACACATATTATGCAAACAAAAGATAAATTTTCGGAAAGTTATATATTTGACGAGGTTAAATCCGACTCTGCAAGAGTCTCACAGGATGAACTCGGTGAAATATTAAAGAACGAAAACCGGATTAAGAAAAAAGCTTCAAAACTGAATTTAGAAAAATTTGCAAAACTTATCAGGCAGCTGACTCTTTCATTGCAAATGTTAAAGGATTTTAAAACCAAGGCTTATACAAATATTCCCTGGAAAACTATTGCCCTGATTGTTGCAGCGGTTTTATATTTTATTAACCCGTTTGATCTTATTCCAGATTTCATTCCTTTTTTAGGATATACCGACGATGCCGTTGCATTTGCTGTGGTTTTTAATTCAGCACAGAAAGATTTATTTGAATATTGTAAATGGAAAGGTTATAATACGGAGGATTATTTTTGAAAGAAAAAATTAATGTACTTTTTATCGGCGATATTATCGGAGAGCCCGGTCTTAATCTTGTAAAATCACTTCTGCAAAGTTTTATCAATAAATACAAAATCGATTTTGTAATTGCAAATGCCGAAAATATTTCGGATGGGATGGGTATTCTGGAGAAAGATGCAAAAAGACTTCTCGAACTTCCTATAGACGTACTGACAGGTGGAAATCATACCATGGATAAGATTCAATCACATAAATTCATAAATGAAACTTCGAATTTACTCAGACCCAATAATTATCCAAGAGGAGCTTACGGCCACGGATTCGGAATTTTTCCCGTAAAGGGTACAAACTATAAGATTTGCATAATTAACCTTCAGGGCAGAACGTATATGAAACCTATAGATTGCCCGTTCAGAAATTTTGACTGGATTTATGAAAAGACAAAAGAAGAATCTAAAATTTTCATAGTGGATTTTCATGCTGAAACAACTGCCGAGAAAATTGCATTCGGATGGTATACAGATGGAAGGGCAAGCGCAGTATTCGGTACACACACACATATCCAGACATCCGATGAAAGAATCTTGCCTCAGGGAACAGCCTATATATCCGATGTAGGAATGACAGGACCTTATGATTCCGTAATTGGAATGAAAAAAGACGCTTCAATAAAAAGATTTATATACGGGACTCCCCAAAAACATGAAGTCGCGACCGATGATTTAAGATTTGCTGCAATAATCTGCGAATTTGATGCATTAACGGGTAAATCGACATCAATAAAAAGGATATTTTATCCTGAGTTTTGATATTAATATTTACCTTTGTTTTAATTTTAAAAATATGAAAATTAGACAGGGAACAAAAGTTATTTTTTACTCAATTTATTCAATTTTCAAAGATTTATCATGAAAAACCTCTACAATTTTATTTTATTCTTACTGGTTTCTGCTTTTTTATTTATTGCCGGATGTCAAACAAATCAGTCAACCAGTCCGGATTATCCCCCCAGTTGTCTTAAAGGAAAAGTAACGGATGCGGGATCACATAATCCGCTTGCAGGTGTCAATATTACCACCATTCCGGGTGTTAATGTTTGTTTATCGGATACCGGGGGAAACTACTTTTTATCCGGAATACCAATGAGTTCTTCCGGAACAAACCTTATAATTGTTGCTTCACGAATAAGATATTTAACAGATACAATTCCTTATTTCCTTTTAGCTGACGATACCGCAATCGTGAATATTGAATTAACTCCTTCTAACGGCATTTTTTATGCAAATAATTTAGATGTATATCAAAATACAAATCCAAGTTCATACAGCTCACTTGATTTTGGGTTCATGATTACAAGAATGATATCAAGTTCAATACGTGATTTGGATTTGATGGATTCAATGGGACTTGGTTTGCAATATAGGTTCATATCTTCTTCATTATATGGGGGCTATTTCGATACAAGAGCCGGTAACTCGTTAGGAAAATTTACCAAATATCAGTTCGATACTTTAGCAAAAATATATGATGCCGGAGATTCAATACAAGATTCTTATTTTTCAAAAGATAGAACCGGATATTTTGCTTATCCGTTAGCGGAAAATTCAGTTTACCCGGTTTATTTATATGGCAGGTATCTTGCTGCTCCAACTCAACCAAAAACTTATGGATTATTATACATTAATTCTACTCGTATTGAGAATGGGCTATTTGTTGTAACTGTTGACATAAAAGTAAACAGAAACGGCATGAATTATTTTATCCCAAACACTAAATAAATATATTATACCTTATTTTATCTTTGAAATTACCTTTTTTTTAAAGTATTTTATGTAATAAGACCTTAAAAGCGAAATCAAAAATTAAATTACTATTAATTATGAAAATATTTTTTCCGGTTCTTTTCATAATATCAATTTTCATTTCTTTTCTCAACACAGGTTGTAACCCATCATCATCAGATAGTGGTACCGCAACATTAAAAGGTATTGTTTTTGATACTTCAAAACCTTCACAGCCAAGTATTAAGGGAGCCACCATATATCTTGAACAGACAAATCAGACTACTTTATCTGATTCAAATGGTTTTTTTCTTTTTACGAATTTATCAAGCGGAGTTTATGCTGTATATGTTTCAAAAGCGGGATATAATAAATTCAGTACAACGGTTTTGGTTGAACCTGATACAGTTACATGGATGACAGCACCGCTTATATTTAAAAATGTATACATTTACAATGGAATTGTTATGGATGAATATTTTTCAAGCTCATCGAACAGTGCTGCTGACTTGTTAAACGGCCGTACAGTAGCGGATAATATAAATCAAAAAGATATTCAACTAAGGGATACTATTATTGGCGGAAGTACATTATTATGGATGAGGTCGGCAAATCTTGATTTATTATTTGGAGGTTTTGCTACGTATTTCAGTAATATGTTTTCTCAAACGTACACAAAAGCCCAGTTTGATACCTTATCCAAATATAATACAGAAGACGGTTTTATAAACCCGTACAGGGATTTTCCGAATTTGGGGGGAATTGACAGGTTTTTAGATTATCAGAACTTTCAGCATAATGTCTGTGCATTCTATTTAGCAGGTAGATATACAGGGGCAGTACCTCGTGTATACGGTTTAATGTATATTGATTCCTTATGGTACGATGTCGGAATGGGTGCAATAAGAATGATAATAGATATTAAAATAAATACTTCGGAAAAAAACGATTTCAGTTTTAGTTCAACTAAATAAATAATTTTTTTTATTATGATAATTTAAGCCTGCCAATATATTTTGACAGGCTTTTTAACATAAGAGTAGTATGATTAAAAATCTTTACAATTTTAATTTTACTAAAAACGAGTTAAAAGTAATTCTTTTTGTTATTATTATCCTTATTTCCGGATTTAGCATTAAGTACATAAAGTATTTATCTTCAAATAACAGTTATTCAAGTTTTGATTATTCTCAAACAGAAGAAACCTTTAAAAAACTGTCAAGGGGAAATGCAAATTCAGTTGTAAATGACTCACTTGAAAAAACAGATACTATTAAGAATCCTGATATTAATCTAATTCAAAAACTCCGGACTGCAGAGGATTCTTTAAAGTTCAAAGAAAGAAAGAAGAGCAAGAAAGAAGAAAAACTTAAACCAAAAAGTATAAATATCAACACTGCTTCAAAAGAAATTCTTGTAGGATTACCGGGCGTGGGAGAATCAACTGCAGAAAAAATTATTAAATACAGGGAAACTCACAACGGTTTTAAGAAGATAGAAAGTATTATGAAAGTGAAAGGTATCGGTAAGAAAAAATTTGAAAAAATAAAAGAATATATAATTGTTGAATAATAACACATTATGCTGTCAATAGGTCTGTCAGATAGTTCAATAAGGTTTCTGGAAATAGACAAAGAAAAAAAGATTTCTTTTGCCTGCCAGGTTACCGACAATTTTAAATTCGAAAGCTTTAATCATCAAAATAAATTAACCGATACTGCAATTAATGAAACTGCGGAAATAATTAATAATGTTTTAAAAGAAATAAAAACAAGCCCGAATATTTCTAAAATGGTCATTGATACAAACTATTGCTTTACAAATATTATACCGCTTGATTTTTCAGAAAGCACTGACAAAATAAATTCGGATATTATTTGGGAACTTTCAAATTATTTTTCGGAAAATTACAAAAGCTATAAAATCAGCTACCATAAACTTTTAGCCGAATCCTATTCGGAAAATATAAAAGAAACACTTATTATTGCAGTCAGAAATAACCTTATTGAAGCAATAAAAAAACTTTCAAAATTAATAAATATAAAAATTAGTTCAATTGATGTTGAACAATTCACTGCTGAAAGGTATTTCAGGATTATAAGGAAAAATCTTTTTAAAGGTGAGAGCTTTTTGGTTATTGGCTGCAGAAAAAACAGGTTTGATTTTAGTATCATAAATGAATCCGGATGTTACAACTATAATTATTTTATTGTGAAAGATTCAAATTTTCAGGATAATCTTGTTAAAACATTTTTAAAAATTGAAGATGACTACAGACATCTTCAAATAGACAACGTTTATCTTTATGGAGATGAGTCAACAGCCGTTTCTTATAAAATATTAAATGAATCTTCAAAAAAAGCCAGGATAATTCTTTCAAACCCGTTTTATGAAATAGGAATTACCAATAATATCAACCCTGAAATCGTTTCCGAAGGATACAAATTTATTCCGCTTTGCGGACTTGTTTTAGAATAATAAGATGAGAATAATTTCAGGTACATTCAAAGGCCGGATTTTAAAATCACCGTCAGGTAAAAATGATGTCAGACCTACGACCGACAGGGCGAGAGAAACTTTATTCAACATCCTTTGCAACAAATTTGATTTTGAGAATAAATCATGTCTTGATTTATTCTGCGGTACAGGCAGTTTTGGAATTGAATTTATTTCACGGGGAGGGAAAGAATGTAATTTTGTTGACCTTTATACATTCACAGTAAAAGAGAATATTATGAATCTGAATATGGAAAAGTATTGTTATATATTTAAAAATGACGCTATAAAATATTTAATGACATACAGAAAGAATAAATTTGATTTTACATTTGCAGATCCGCCGTACAAATACAATAATTACCGTAACTTAATAGAGATGATATCAAATTTAACCGAGATATTCATTCTTGAACACGATAAGAATTTAATAATACCTGAAGATTTTAAGAATAAAGTGTATTTAAATAAAAAAATCGGTATTTCTCAATTTTCATTTTTTGATTTTAAATAATTGATCATGAAAAAGAACATGGCAGTATATCCCGGCACATTTGACCCTATTACAAACGGGCATCTTGATATCATTGAAAGAGCTTCGGATTTATTCGATAAAGTAATAGTTACAATTGCACTAAACACAAATAAAAAACCCCTTTTTACAAAACAGGAAAGAATGGATATGATAAGAAAAGTAACCGGAAATTTTAAGAATATTGAAGTTGATTCTTTTGACGGACTTCTTGTTGACTATGCGGCCAGAAAAAATGCCTCTGTAATTATTCGCGGGCTCAGAGCAGTTTCGGATTTCGAGTACGAATTCCAGATGTCTCTTACGAACAGAAAATTAGCTCCGAATATTACAACAATATTCCTGATGCCAAACGAAAAATACTCATACCTGAACTCATCATTGGTTAAAGAACTTGCAAAGTTCAAAGGTAAAACAAGTTGTTTTGTCCCGGATTACGTAAGGGAAAAATTAGAAAGAAAATTCAAATAGAATATAATAATTAATGCTACCGCCATTATACGGAGGCATTAAAAGTTTTATAATATCTTTGATAAATCAGTATCTTTGTACTGATTGGTAGCAAAAAACTTTAAAATCTTCTCGAAATCCCCTGATTCTGAATACCCGGGATAGTTATTGCAAACATCACCGTTGTATTTGTATTTTATTACTGAACCGTCAGGATTTAAAAAAACATTGGTTGGATACCCTGTAGCTCCGAATAACTTTGCCAAATCACCGGCAGAATATTGCTTGCCGTTGTATTCATATTTATCACTGCTCGAGACATTTAATTTTATAAAGATAAAATTGGTGTTTATATAATTTTTGATGTTTTCAGAAGCATATACAGACTGCATTTTTTCACACCAGCTGTCCGATTCCACATATATGCTTATTAATACTTTTTTATTATTAGATTTAGCTTTTGATAAACCATCGTTAAAAGAATATGTGTTTTGTGCAATCGTATTAACGGAAAACATCACAATTAAACCGATGATAAATAAAACTTTTATTGTTTTCATTTTACAATTATTTTGCTTCCTTTTAAACTTATCTTAGTTCAAAAAGTTTCATGCTTAATATTACTAAAATTTACCCATAATAGTCAATACAAAATAAACATTAAAAAAACGCTAAATATTGTGTAAAACTCCCATGGATAGCAGTATAATGATTGCGACTCCTAGTAAAATTCTGTATATAATAAAAATTAAGTTCGACCTTGTTTTTAAATAGTTAATAAGAAATGCAATTGCAAAATATCCTACAATTCCTGATACTAAAGTAGCTATTACCAGGCTCATAGCATTTTCATTAAGCAATTCGTGTCTTTCGCTGTATAGTTCGTAAAGTCCGCTCAATCCGACAGCAGGAATGCTTAAAAGAAATGAAAACCTTGCTGTTACATCTCTTTTTAATCCGCAAAAGAGACCGGCTGTTATAGTAACTCCGCTTCTGGAACTGCCGGGTATTAATGCTATAGCCTGTGCCAAACCTATCCACAGTCCGTCTTTAACAGTAATCTCAGTGAATTCTTTCTTTTTTGATGATATTTTTTCGGCAATAAGCAGAATAACTGCCAGACCTATAAGAGAGCAGCTAACGACATATAATCCCCTCGCATCGCCTTCGATAAACTTTTTAAGAGTTAATCCGAATATCGATATAGGAATAGTACCAACCATAATTAAAATAAACATCCGTGAATAAGGATCTTCAAAAAATTTTCTTGTTCTCAATGCATTAAAAAATCCGGACAACATGAAAAAAATATCCTGCCTGAAATATATTAATGTCGCAACTAAAGTACCAATCTGTATTACTGCCGTAAATGCAGCACCGGGGTCTCCCCATTTCAACAGGGCGGGTATAACCCTTATGTGAGCAGTACTGCTGATAGGTATAAATTCGGTTAATCCCTGAATCACACCATAAACTATTGCTTTTATTAAATTATTCATAAGGTTAAAAAAAGAAGAATTCCACTCCTAACCGGATCCCGGCACTTAAACTGCTCAGATTAACAGTTTCATTTGTTCCGCTGGTCAGAAGTACATTCCCATTACTATCTTTTAAATTTGATAAAAAAGTTTTTGAAATATTACCGCTTAAGTAACCCGCAAATGACTTTCCAATCTGCGCATTTAATATTATTTCGGTTTTGAATCCGAAGCCGCCGGCTGTATAATTATTTTCATGTCCAAACTCTTTAACCGATAAATTTGAAAAAATATATCCTGTTCCTGCACCAATTTTGAGATAAGAATATTCCTGAGGTATAATGTAATAAAACATTAAATACGGCTGATGACTGTTGTACGAAAAATTATATTGCGGATATAAACTGACGTTATAACTTTTTAGAAAATATGAGTATTCACCTTTAACGGAATAACTATTTTTTATTTGCTTCTCTATTCCTAAGAAAAAATCGAGACCGGAAGAAAAATCAGATAATTGCTCATTTTTTGTAAGAGATCCGTAATCCGGTATTTTATATTGTATAAAATTTTTCAGAGAAGGGTTATTCCCGTAAGATAATCCCATTCCGAAAGATAAGGATGTATATTTTTTGTTTTTATTTAGATTATGGAATGAAACATTTGTGGAATCCGCAAAGGAATCACACACAAAGATTGTACAACTTATGCTAAGTGAAAAAACTATTATTAATAAAAACTTAAAATTCATTTTTTTATTTATAATTGTATATTGAATTAAGCGTCTATATTAGCATACTTAGCATTTTCTTCAATAAATTTTCTTCTGGGTTCAACTTCCTCTCCCATTAAAATTCTGAACATCTTATCCGCCGCAGAAGCATTTTCACTCGTTACCTGCAAGACAGTTCTCGTCTCGGGATTCATGGTCGTAGCCCATAGCTGTTCAGGATTCATTTCTCCGAGTCCTTTAAAACGTGAAATAACAACCTTAGTCTCGCTTACAGGTGCAGGTATTGGTGCCCCGCCTTCCTCAGTACTAACTATATTCTTTTTATCCACCCTCATAGATTTTAAAATTTCATCTCTTTCATTTTCATCATACGCATATAACTCTGATTTTCCCTTTTTAATCTTATACAACGGGGGTTGAGCAATATATAATCTGCCAGTATCGATAATTTCCCTCATATGCCTGTAAAAAAACGTAAGCAACAATGTTCTGATATGAGACCCGTCAACATCGGCGTCGCACATAAGAATAATTTTATTATATCTGATTTTCGATTCATCGAACTCTTCGGAATTGCCCAAACCTGCACCTATGGCTGTAACAATTGAACGAATTTCATCGTTCTCGACAATTTTATTAATTCTTGCTTTTTCTACATTCAGAATTTTTCCTTTTAAAGGAAGTATAGCCTGAAACCGCCTGTCCCTTCCCTGTTTAGCGGAACCGCCCGCGGAGTCTCCTTCAACGAGGTATAATTCGCATTGAGCAGGGTCAGATATGGAGCAGTCCGCCAGTTTGCCCGGAAGACCTGAAATCTCCAGCCCTGTTTTCTTTCTGGCAAGTTCTCTTGCTTTTCTCGCAGCTTCTCTTGCTTCGGCTGCCCTCAGGCATTTTTCAATAATTTTTTTTGCGACAGACGGATTTTCTTCAAGATAATTTCCAAGCTGTTCGCCCGTAATTGACTGCACAATCCCTTTGACTTCACTGTTACCGAGTTTAGTTTTAGTCTGCCCTTCAAATTGCGGTTCAGGGATTTTCGCACTGACGACACATGTCAAACCTTCCCTGAAGTCATCCCCTGTTAAAGTAATCTTGTCATTTTTAAATATCCCGTTCTTAGTACCGTAATTATTTAAAGTTCTTGTTAAAGCTGATTTAAACCCTTCAAGGTGCGTGCCGCCTTCGTGCGTATTGATGTTATTAACAAATGTAAGTATATCATCATTGTAGGATTCATTGTACTGGAAAGCAATTTCCACCAGTACATTTTCTCTTTCACCTGTAATAAAAATCGGTTTTCCTGAAATAGATTTTTCGCCTTCATCAAGGTATTTAACAAAATCAATAAGACCGCCTTTGAACTTGAATTCATTTTTCTTACCCTGTCTTTCATCAGACATTATTATGGTTAAATCCTTATTTAAATATGCTAATTCCCTTAACCTGTCTTCGAGTGTCTCGTATTTAAAGTTGATGTTTTTAAATACGAGTTTATCGGGATAAAATGTCACTCTTGTTCCTGTTTTGCTTTTCACTTTTCCCGTAGTCTTAACTGGCGCAATAGCTTCTCCCCTTACGTATTTCTGATAATATATTTTTCCTTCCCTGTAAACTTCCACTTCCAGATATTCACTGAGCGCATTAACCACAGAAACGCCTACGCCGTGCAGTCCGCCGGATACTTTATAAGTACTCCTGTCGAATTTACCGCCCGCATTTAACTGGGTCATTACAACCTCAAGGGCTGATTTTTTTTCAGTCGGATGCATACCTGTCGGAATGCCCCTTCCGTTATCTTCAACTGTGAGCGAACCGTTTTTATTTACCGTCATCACGATTTTATCACAATACCCCGCAAGTGCTTCATCAATTGCGTTATCAATAACCTCATAAGCAAGATGGTGCAAACCTCTTGCCGATACATCACCAATATACATAGCCGGTCTGCGTCTTACATGTTCTAGTCCCTTCAGTACCTGTATATCACTTTCATCGTAGGATTCCTGTGAATGATTTCCGTTGTTATTTTTTGCCATATTCTAATTAATTTATATAAATACTATTTCTTTAATGTTTTTCTTTTTGTCTTCTTTATACAAAAGTAAATTTAACCTTGTAATTATTTCGTTTCTTTTTGCAGAGAGCTCAAATCTCCAAACCGCATTCTCCACTTTAACAAAAAGCTTGTTCTTTTTCAGTTCTACAGGTCTAGAAAATCTTGCTATTGTTTCTCCGACACATTCTTTCCAGACCTCGAGTATTTTCAATTCCTGCATCCTCTCTTCAAGTCCTAAATACTTAACAAAACCATCAATTTCATCTTTCAGGCAGACGACCCTGTTAATTCTGCTCTTTGTATCAACTCTTCTCATAAGATATCTCCCCTTTTAAAACTTTAATATAACTTATCTCTTCAGTTCCGAAAATATCTTTAAATTTTTCGTTATATCCTGTATCTACTGATGTTAAAATAATCTGGCCAAAATCCTTTAAATGAGATATTATTTTAAATACCCTTTCAGCATCGAGTTCCGAGAGTATATCATCTAAAAGCAATATAGGACTCGAGCCAAGTTTATCAAGGATAAAATAAAACTCCGCAAGTTTCAATCCTATTACAAAGGTTTTATGCTCGCCCTGAGAAGCGAAATTTTTCAGTTCAAATTCCTTTTCCTGTATATCCTCACCGTTATTATGCTTTTCCAGACTGAATATGTAATCATCTCTTTGCGGTCCTATTAAAGATAAACCTCTGGAAATTTCCTCGGATTCCCGTTTTTTAAAATATTCGTTTATTTTTTCAGTAAATTCATCCCTGCCAATATTTAAAACATCGTCGGAATTCAGGGAAGAATCTTCCAGTATTTCCGAATAATATTTTATAATGGGTCTGTCCTGAGTCTTTAAAAGGTTACCGAAATTCTTTTCGAAGTAACTTTTGAATTCATTTATAAAACTGAGTCTTCTTATCAGGACTTCAATTGTCACGACAATTAACCCCTCGTTTATGGAATTCAGCAAATACCTGAAGTCCCGCTCCGAATAGCTCCTTTCGCTCTGGAAACTTTTCAACAAAGCATTTTTTTGTTTGAGAAGCCTGCTTAAATCTTTCAGGTAATCAAGATAAACCCTGCTTGTTTGCGATATAAGTATATCAAAGAACTTCCTTCTTTCCGAAGGATTTCCGTATGTAATATTTAAACTATGAGGAGAAAAAAATACTACCGGGAATTTTCCGAAAACCTCTGAAGAAAAGCGGGACACCTTTTCCTTGTTGAGCTGGTATGTTTTCTTCTTTGTATTTGAATTATAATTTAACGAAACTAAATAGTCGTTGCCCAAATCATTTTCAAAGACGCTGTCAATGAAAAATTCACCGGAACCGAATTTGACACAATCCTGGTCGGGTGAGCCAAGAAAACTTTTTCCGAATGTAACGAATGAAATACCTTCGAGGATGTTTGTCTTTCCGTGTCCGTTATTCCCGTAAATAAAATTAAACTTGCTGTTTAATTCAATATCCTGAAGTCCGTAATTTCTGAAATCTCTTAACTTTATCCTCTTTAAAACCAATCCCTTATTCGTTTAATCTTTAACTTACTCTTACAGGCATTATTAATTCCATGAAATCTTCTCCGGGCAGTTGNNGGAGTTTCCATCTGAACAAGACAATCGAGCAGATACCCTACATTAAAAGCAATCACAAACGGTTCTTTATCAAAATCAATATCGTTATTATCCGAGACAAATGAACCTTCAATGTTTTCTTCGCCTTCAGCACCTATTTCAGGATTATCAGCTTTTATCATAAGATTATCGTTTTTAATCTCGAACTTTACCCTTTTCGTAATCACGTCTGCGAAAATCAAAGCCCTTCTTAATGAATTTTGCAATTCTCCTTTATAAATTTTTAACCGCTTATCGTTCTCTTTTGGTATTACTGTTTCATAATTCGGAAATGTATCATCTATCAGCTTGGAATATATTTGCAGACTGTCAAATGTAACTTTAATCAGGTTATTATCATATTCAATCAGGGAATCTTCATCATTGCATAATTTAAGAATCATTTCACAGGTTTTCAGCGGTACTATAAAATTATCATCTTTCGGGTTTTTGTGCGAGAAATTTTTTGTCAATATTTTACTTAACCTGAACCCGTCGGTTGCAACCAGCCTCAGTTCATCTTTTTTTATGTCGAAAAATACACCTGCCATGTTACGCCTTATTTCATCGTATTTTACAGAGTGTCTTACTTTCATTAAAAACCTTTTCAGAACTGCCGATTTAATTTCAACTTTATTCAAATCTGTTCTGTCTTCGGGCAAAGGAAAATCATCTACCGGCTCCCCGAATAAAGTGTATTTACCGTTTTTCGATGTTATAGTTACTTTATTTTTTTCATTAACATCAATTTTTATTTTTCTCTTTTCATACATCTTTCTGGAAATGTTCTCCGCTTCCTTGTAAAGTCTTTCTACTCCTTCTATAAGTACTTCAATATTTCCCTTTAATTCTTCCTCGCTGTTATCGGCTGAAGTTTTCTCGCTATTTAATATTTCCAGAATATTATCTTTTTCTTCAATCGTAAAAATTCCCTTATATATCAGTGAATTTTTCGATATTTCATATTTCAGACTGACCTTGAAAAGCTCTGCAATGTTTTCATTTCTGTTCAATGCATAATAAACATCCTGATTAAAATCCACAGAGGCAGATGCACTTTCAAATTTAGTAACCAGTAATCTGGCAAGGTCTAACAATTTTTTTGCGGGCATTGCAATCGCTCCGTCTTCGAGTCCTTCCACTTTTACTGCATTCCTGATAAATATTTCCAGATCGGATGCCAGCATTGTCAATTCATTACCTTTTAAATCAAACATTATATTATCCAAAATCGGTAGCGTCGAATGCGAAGGAATTACGAGATTGAGTTTTGTTAATGCATTAACAAACTGTTCAACAGAAATGTTAAATTTCATAAGGAAATCATTAAAAATTGTTTATAAATATATAAAAAATAAGGAAAATAAACGGAATTTACAATTAATAATTAAGTAGCAATATGCCCGATTAATATGCGGATTCCGATTATTATTAATATAATTCCGCCCAGAATTTCCATCTTCTTCCCGAATTTTGTTCCGAGCTTGTTTCCAACCCTAACACCAACAATTGATAAAACTGCTGTTACGATTCCGATTATTATACTAGGGTACCAAACACCTGTATTTAGCATTGCAAAGCTGATTCCTATTGCAAATGCATCCAGACTTGTTGCTATGCTTACCATTACTAAATTCATCCCTTTTGATAAATCACCCTTTTTAATATCAGTATCTTTCTCAAATCCCGACTTTATCATTTTCAATCCTACAAATGCAAGCAGACCCAATACTACCCAGTGGTCATACGCTTCAATATATCTTTGAATTCCCGACCCTAAAAACCACCCGAGAACAGGCATTAAAAACTGGAACAGACCAAAATGAAACGACAATCTGAATGTTGGCCTTTTACCTTTTGTAAGCTCATTTGTACCTGCGCAGATTGATACAGCAAATGCATCCATTGCAAGTCCAACAGAAATAAACAGAATTTCAATAAATGTCATCTGCTATATAAACATTTTAGCAAATTCACGTTTCTTCCTGTTCTTCCAGTTGCCTTTGTGGTAAGCATATCCCGTGATTAACGGCATGGCAATAGTTGCTTCTGCATAAACCATTTGTTCATAAGTGGTATCGACTTTACCCCAGGAACTTGCTTCTTTCAATGTTGAGCCTGAAAGTGCACCGTCCCTTTCATCCGCTACCGTAATCTGAATAGCATATTTATGCATCGGTACTTCTTTTTCCAGGACATCACATGCGACAACCACATCCTGTGTGAAATTTTTCGGAACCCCGCCGCCGACCATAAATATACCGGTTTCAAATGCTTCAAGTTTTACTTTAGTCAGTTCAAGAAAATCTTTTGCCGAATCGAGAGATACATGCTTATCGGGATTATTCCATTGGTGATGTACAAAACCGAATCCTGCGGAGCAATCCGAAAATGCAGGAACAAAAATCGGAACATTATTTTTATATGCTTCGTAAACTACAGACTCTTTGTTCTTTCCGTATTTATCCAGATACTTGCCCATTTCCCAGATAAACTCTCTTGAAGAATAAGGTCTTTTTTCAAGTGTATCACAAATCTTTCCCACAGTTTCATCACAAGCCCTTAAATCTTCTTCATCGATATAAGTATCGTATATCCTGTCAATCATAAGGCCACGTAATTCATTATCATTTACCCATTGAGTTCCGATATAGTGCTTAAAACCAAGTCCTTCAAAGAAGTCCTGGTCAACGATAATAGCCCCTGTCGATACAATTGCATCAACCATGTTATTTTTTATCATGTCCACCACAACATTTTTCAGTCCTGCCGAGAACAGCGAACCGGCCAGGCATAAAATTACGGAACAGCTCTGGTCCTTTAACATCATATCATAATAACTGGCAGCCCTGTACAGGTTCCTCGCCTGGAAAGCCATATCTTTAAAGGATTCCACCAGCGGCACAACATTATGCTGTTTAATGTCGATATGCTGAATAGTCTGCTTTAAATAATCTTTTTTCGTGCTCATAATAATATATTTTTAAATTTATTTTAATTTTCGATAGAAATATTCCGAATATCTTACAAGTTAATTTAAATATATCAAATCTTAAATGGAATTCTTTGAATCCCTGTAACATATTTCCGCATATGGACAATGAATACATCTTTTTTCATCATCTGTTTTTTTAAAAGGAATTTCAGGATTGTGTATTTCGGAAATTAATTTTTCCAGCTTTTCTTCGAACAGGTCATATTCTTCCTTATAAATATAATCTTCTTTTAATTCTTTTATTCCTTCATGAATTTTTTTTACGGGATATATCCCGACATTTATTTTCAGGTCTTTATTTTTCTTTGAGTAAAAATATCCGTAAAAAAATGACTGAAAATTTTCCTTGAAATCCGGACTTGAAATTAAATTATCAAAATAGTCAGCATAGTTCTTCCGATTATAACTTTTGAAATCAAATCCTCCCGTTTTATAGTCTATAATTCTGGTTATATTATTTTTTTCATCAATCCTGTCCATCCTGCCGAAAATATTTACTGTAATTTCATTTTTCCCTGCCCCTGCTTTAAAATCGCCTTTTATTTCTTCTTCGAGGCTGATAATCCTGAAAGGAATTTCATTTTTATCGTTTTCAAGAACCCTCTTTAAAAGAGTCCGTATTATATTTCCAAACAGATTATTTTTACCGGTATAATCATTAAGTACATAATCCATTTTGCATGCCCTGACTGCTTTTGCAAGAATCTCATCAAAGTTTTTATCGACATCTATAATTACATCATTTATATTCTTTTCATTTACAATCATCCCTTCGAATGGTTTATACTGATTTTCAATAATCTTATGCAGTACAGAACCAATGACGATCGCACTGAAAGATTCTTCGATTTTCTTTTCCTCTTTAAGTCCTGCAATTTTTTCAAAATAAAATTGCAGGGAACAATTTATATATTTATTTAAAGTCGACGGAGAATAATGATCAATCTGCATCAATTTTTTCATTACTTCTTCATTTTTAATAATCTCTATTTTCTTTTTCTCAATTTTGAAAACCCCGGGGATCACTGCTTTATTCACGCAAACGATATTTTTATTAGCATGTAACAATTCATTTTCAATCTGTAATATATACCTGCTTTTCTCCCTAACTTCATTTCCAAGATCGGTATCATAAATCAAATAAACATTTTTAGCTTTCTGCAGTAACCTGTAAAAATAATATGCCGTGATTGAATCTTCATCTTCGTAAGTAGGTATCTTCAGGGCTTTTCTTAAAGAATAAGGGATAAAACTGTTTTGCACCTGCCCTACGGGAAGTATACCTTCGTTCACAGACAAAACAAATACATTTTCAAAATCCAGCGATCTTGTTTCCAGCAAGCCCATAATCTGCAGGCCTTTCAGCGGTTCACCTGTAAACGGAATGGATATTCCGCACAACACATCTTTTAACAGTTTCCAGTATGTATTGAGATTCAATTCCACCCCGGGTTCTTTTAATACTTCATTTAATCCGTTGAAATCCAGATAAAAATTATAAATATATTCGAGCTGGAATTTCTTATAATCCGAGTCCTTGCTTACGTCACTTTCAATTCTGTTTGAAATTAAGTTGATGATATCCGAAATATAATTTACTGCATCATCTTTTTTTTCCGGCTTCTTAAAAATAAATTCAAGAATTTCAGGTGTATTCTTATTGTAATCATCCTTCGAAAAATATATTATATTTTTATCTTTTATAAGATTTACAATTTCATAAATTACAGAAGTTTTCTGGAATTTTACATACGGATGGAGTAATATTTTTATAACATCAGAATGATAAAATTTAATTTCCCCTTTCTCAAATATTGCATTGCCTTGCAGCTCTATAACCAGACTTATTAAATCAAAGAGAGGTGTATCCCTGAACGGTAAACCCATTGTAACATTGATGTTTTTAATCTCATCGGGAATTGAATATAATACAGGCAATAACAGATTTTCATCAGGTAATACAACCACGGATTTTTCGCTGTTAAAATCCCCTTCGAGCAGACGTTTTTTTAATTCGCTACCCAATGCTTTTGCCATACCTGCTTTTGACGGGGTTCCTATAATATTAAAGTTTTTCGAATCAGTTAAAAGCTCATCTTCAAACTTATTGTTATCAACTCCGAAAAATTTTAAATTATTTCTTATGAAATCTCCTGCTTCCTGATTTTTATCCTTCATGTAATAGTCATCAGCATCCCAGTAAATTTCTGCAATCCCTTTATCCGCAAGCAATTTCATCAGTTTTTTTTCAACAGGATTCAGGGAATTAAATCCGGCGAAAAAGAGTTTTTTCCATTTTAAACTGCATATTATATTTTCAAGTTCATCATTTATTTTCCTGTAAGCCATACCGGGGTAGCAGATATTTTTCATTTTTAATTGCTCTCTGAATTCAACATACACCCTGCCAAGGACCTGCCATATCTTTAAAAAATTTATTTTTGCATTTGTCTGGCCTGAATCGAATAATGTTCCCCAGAATTTTCTGAAAGAATCCTGCAATTCAATCGGAAATGCTTCTTCGATTTCTTTTAAATCCTTGATTCTCTTAAAAAGTAATCCTGCATCTGCAAGATATTTGTCAATTACATCAAAATCCTTTAACAGCATTTCACCCCAGGGATAAAATGTATCAAAACTTTCATCTTCATTTAAATTAATGTACCCTGATTCCCGCTCTATCAGTATCTTTTCATCTCTCATCACTTCGGTATATACAGAATATAATTTAAAAAGAAGCTGAAGGTTATCTGTTATCCTGTAACCGGACAATTCTTCAATAAAATCCTGTATACTGTAAACCGATGGTGACCAGATTGGCTTTTCCGATTTCCTTCCAAGTAAATTTTTGAAATGCAGTCCCGCTCTTCTTGAAGGAAATACGACACATATATCAGAGATTATATTTTTATTTTCTTTTAAAATTACTTCACAAATATTTTCAAGGAAAGATTTCATTTAATTCACCTCCACCACTTTAATGTTTGCATCATCATCGTAATTTATATAAAGTAAATACTTCGTAACTTTTTCATAACCCATCTGTTCAAGTATTTCGGCGTATTGTTTTACCTGATTTTTATTATTTTCATGTTCCGCACCCGTTTTATAATCTATCACAATTGCTTCTTTTTCTTTTATAATCACCCTGTCAGGTCTTAATATATTTCCGTCTTTTAATAAAATCTCTGTTTCCGATTTCACTTCCCTGTCATCATTAAACCAATCTTTAATTTCTTTTTTATTAATAATTTTATTTAATTGCTGAAGTATTTTATCTTTCTGCTCAACTGTAATCATTCCTTCGGAATAAACTTTATTAACTGCGTATTCAGAATCCTTAAAGTTTTTCATATATGATAATACATGGTGAATAATGGTTCCCCAGTTTGTTTTAAATGCAAAATCCTTATCGATAAATTCTTTAAGTTTTTTATGTTTCGGTCTGATGATTGTTTTTTTATACCATTCGGTAGAAATATAATATTTCAGATTTTCGGTTTTGACGTCTTTTTCTTTTCCGTTTTGCTTTGCTTTTTCTTTTTTTCCTGATTCAAAATTGTTTTCACTGTGTCCTTCGTATTCTTCAATTACACTTTTTAATAGTTTTCCTGTGTTTTCGGTATTTTTGATTTCAGGAACTAAAACATAGAGTCTTTCCTCTGCCCTGGTAAAAGTAACATAGAGTAAATTCAGATTATCAAGCCGTGATTGCGCAAATTCATAATTAAAATCATCTTTAAAAAAAGTGTTGCGCAAATTCAGTGTAGCTTTTACAGGATAAGCCGCAGATTTATTAAACGGTTCCTCTTTGGAAGAAACCCATATTAAGTCTTTAGCACCGTCAATATTAATTTTCCAGTTTGCATAGGGAACAATTACGACCTTTCCCTGCAAACCTTTTGCCTTGTGAACAGTCATTATATTAATAGCATTAGTACCGGAAGGGCTGTCGATGGAAAAATCTTCTTTCTTTTCATTCCACCAGTTTAAAAAGCTGAGCAAGTCGGAATTGTTTTCTTCTGAATTTTCAAGCACAGAATTCTGGAATTTTATTAAATACGGATCGGGGACTTCATCGAATCCCAGAATCTGAATTAGATTTTCACATACTTCATAAGCATTCAAATCATTAAAAACAGGTTTAATTTTTGGAATTTCATTTTCTTTAAAAAATCCAATCGGAATATTTTCTGCAAATTTTATATCGGGATTATCAAATATTTCGTGATATTCAAAGTTTTCTTTTTTAACAAACTCAAGATAATTATATAAAGCATCGGCTTTTGCCAGTTCATTTTTATTGTCTGCAATATATTTAATCAAATCCACAATTACCCTTACTTTCGGGGAATTTTTTACAAGCAATGATTCCGCTGAAATAATATTATAACCGGCATTGGTTAACAACCCGGAAATCTGCCTTACCTCTGAATTTTTCCTGACAAGTACCAGAATATCAGACAGTGTATAGCCGTCAGCCAGGACTTCATTGATAATTTCCAGAACTCTTGTTTCCGCTCTTGCCTGTGCAGTTACATCTTTATTGTCATCGTTGAAGAAATTAATACTTACATAACCGCCCTGTTTTGTGTAGTCCTGTTCGACACTTTCCCTGCTGTATGCCTTAAGCAGAAGATCTTTGTATATATCATCATCTATTCCCTCGATAAATTTTCCAACTGCTTTAACAAAAAATTTATTATTGAAATCTACAATTTCTTTACAACTTCTTCTGTTGGTTTTCAAAAATTCTGTTTTTATCATTTCCCTGAAACCGTACAAATCTTCATAGATTTGAGAGAGCAGTAATTTCATATTCCCACTTCTCCATCTGTAAATTGACTGCTTAACATCACCGACAACCAGCGCCGTATTCCTTTCACTCAATACATTAATTATCAGGGGCAGAAGATTCTTCCATTGAAATGTGGATGTGTCCTGAAATTCATCTATCAGCAAGTTTTTAAAATTACTGCCGATTTTTTCGTATATAAACGGAGAGTTTTCGATTGAAATCAATCCCTGTAAAATATTATTTACATCGGATTGCATAAGTATCCTGTTCGATTTTCTGTATTCATTTAACCTGGAAATCATGTCTTCAAATATTCCCAGCGTGTATAATGTACTTTTTAATTCTTTAGCGGAATAATATTTTATCGATTCGGTTTGAATGTATTCCACGGCATTTTCCAGTAAGCTGTATAAACCGTCATCCAGAGCTTTCGAAATAATTTCTTTTTTACTTGAAGTTTTTGTATACCAGCCGTCAGGAGAATCATATGCCTTTAAAACGAGTTTTTTCAGTTCATAATCTTTTCTTTTTCTGATTTTATGAATTAAAAATCCGCCAACACCTTTATCCTTATTTGCAAAATCTTCAATTTCAAGCCCGTGTTTATTCATCACACTTTCTGCTTCATCACCTATTTTATTAAGTTCATCTTCGAAATTGTGTATAATATTCAGAATATCCACGAGTAAAATTTTTATTTTCTTTCTGCTGTCAATAATTTCCCTTCCGGCTCCGGATTCTTCAATCCTGAATTTCTTTTCCCAGTACCTTTCTTTGAAAATCTCCTCACCCAGTTTCATTATGTCTTTTTCAATATCCCATCCTTTATCCTCACTGATTTTAAGAAAAATAAAATCTTCGATATATTTATTTAGTTCTTCATCATTGTTCAGGCCATTTAAAAGCATATCGGTAATATTTTTCAATACCTTATTCCGGTCCATCTCTATATCATAGCCGACCTGCAGTTTTAATTCTTTTGAAAACGATCGCAATACTTTATTAAAGAAACTGTCTATTGTGCTTATCGAAAAATCCGAATAGTTATGGAGAATATTCCGGAGTGTAATTTCAGCCTGCTCTTTTATATTTACCTTAATTCCCTCTTCAATCAGCTGGGATTTCAATTCAGGGTTTTTATCATTTGAAAGTTCGGAGAGAAAATTTAGCACCCTAGATTTCATTTCTTCGGTTGCTTTATTTGTAAAGGTAATTGCCAGAATATTTTTAAATGCCCCCGGATATTTAAAGGCAAGTTTCAGATATTCTTTGGCAAGCTTGTAAGTCTTTCCTGAACCGGCAGATGACTGATATATAAAAAGATTACTCATATTCGGATAAAGCCTTTATCAGAAAAATTTTAGTTTTTTTAAAAATACCGGGATACTGACTTTCCCTGTTTCCGGCCACATTTAAAACCTCAATATCATTTTCAGTCAGCCACTTCAGGAATTTTCTTTTAGAAGGGTTCACTATCACAGGTTTATTATTTTTCACAGCGGTTTCAAAAGTAAGCTTCGAACCGTCTCCGATGATTTCAGCATAATGGCCTAACCTGCAAAAGATTACGGTACCATCACCCGATAAAACATTCTTAATTGTTCTTTCCTCATATTTCGGTGTCCGAACCTGCTTCAGCCCGAATTTCTTCAGTGAAATATCTTTTCCCGATTCGGTTAAATATCCTTTAGGACAAAATCCGCCTGTTTGAAACTTCAGCACTGATGCGGCTTCCAGCCCTGCCCTGTCTGCTCCTGTCTGTCCACCGGAAATAATTATTTTGAGCATAAGACTATTTGAATAATTGAATTTAAACAGAATAAATGTATATTTAAATCCTATTAATTTCGGTCAAACTTATTATCGGAAGTGCAATTTGCTATTTTCTTTCTTTAGGATTTTCGATTGGCGATATATCTCCGGCATTTTTATCCTTGCCTTTTGGAGCTTTGTTTTTTTCCTTTTCCAGCAAGTCTTTTTTTATTTTTGTAGAATCCTGCAAAGCGTTCAGAGAATCTGAAATTGCTTTTAATGAATCAGGTAAAACTCCAGTGGAATCAAGTGATTTATTTGTTGTATCCCTCTTATCCCAAAGATTATAAAAATCAAGTTTCGGAATAACGGCTGAAGCATAAATGGAATTGGGAAAATCGGCTTTAAGTTTTTTGTAATAAGCTATAGAACTGTCTTTATTCTTGAATGCATTTTCATAAATCCATCCGACTGAATATAAAGACTTCACGTAGAATGAATCACGGGGATAATTATTGATTACGTTATGCAAATCGATTAATGCGGCCGTATATTCTTCCTTAAGGATTTTATTTTCTGCAGACCGGTAAATCACTTCTGCGGAATCCAATGTTATACTCGTAAGCTGCAGTCCGAGCACACGCCGCGATTCATTTGAAAATGAGCTGACAGGATACCGCAAAATTATTTTCCTGTAAATTTCATTTGCAGTTTCATCATCATTCCTGTTTTTATAGATTGTTGCAATTGTATAAAGAGCTTTAGCTGTCCTGTCGGGATTTATACTGTCTTCAACTATCAGGTTTAAATAATAAAGAGCCGAATCCGTTCTGTTCAGCTCATAAAGGAACAATTCAGCCATCTGGAAATATGAATCTATTTTTAAAAGCACTTTTGAAGTCTTTATAGAATCCTCAATATGAATTACAAGCAAGAGTGAATCTTCCGGGCTTAACTTCTTGACCTCGACCATATTTTGTCCTGTTGTATCGGTAAGATTTGTTTTTGATAAAGTATCGGTCGATATTTTCTTACCTGTAGTGTCTGTCATTTCTTTTTTCAATACTACATTAGAATCAGGTTTTATTTCGACTTTATTTGTATCCGATTTTATGACAACTTTATTTGAATCTGTAATATCGAGTGAATCGAGCATAAGTGCTGACCTGTATCCTCCGCCCTTCGGATTCGGGTTTTCATTTCCCCTTGGATTTTCCTTGCCGTGCTCTTCGACACCTTTTTCTTTTTCTTTTATCTTCTTATAGTGAATAAAATCGGATTCGTTTTCGGGATATACGATTTTAGTAGTGTCTTTTATTACTGCAAGCAGTGCAAAATATTTATCTAGTGCCGTAGTTTTTTTAGCGCTTATATTTGAATAGTCCGAAGCGGAATTTGTTTCCGTCACTTTTTTATAATTAATGTAGGCATTCAGATAATTGTTCCTGATTTTTTCGGAATATTCTGCAAGGTGATAATAGGCATCTGCCGCAGATTTCGAGCCGGCATAATTTATAATTACATCGAAATATTTTGTCCTTGCATCGCTGTATTTTTTCTCCAGATACAAAGTGTTTGCAAGTTCAAGTTCGACAAGCTGTTTCATTTCCGGATAGTCCCTGTATTTACCGTTTAATTTATCCAGAATTTTATATGATTCGGCTGTATTCCCGATTGAGTTTAATGATTTTGCTTCATTCAGTTTCGAAAAAAACAGCAAATCAAAATCCGATGTTATATCGAATGCTTTTCTGTATTGCTTATCAGCTTCTTCCGGTTTATACACTGAATAGATTTTTGCAAGTATATATTGTTTCTCCGCTTTTTTCTCTTTATCCTTAGTCAGTTCGATTGAACTGATAAAATTATTTATTGCACCCGGATAATCATTTTTCATGATGGAAAGCACTGCGAGATCCTGAGTGATTTCCGATTTAATTTCGTTGTCTTTTGTTGTCTTGAACAGATTAAGGAAAATTGTTTCGGCGTCGGCATTATTACCCATCTTTAGTTTGGTTTTTCCCAGATACAAAATTGCTTCATCATAAAGTTCGCTCTTGGTAAGTTTCGAAAGAAACTCATTGAATTTTCTTTCAGCCTGCAGGTATTCTCCCTCGTAATAATAGGATTTCCCGATTAACAAAACGGCATCATCGAGGAACCTTGTGCTTTTGTTATACTGTATTATTTTAGAGCATCGCTCGATAACTTTAAAAAGTAAATCCTTTGCGGTCTGAGATACAGGCGGGGTAATATTCAGGGAATCCAGTCTCCTGTTATATGCTGTAATAGTCGAAGACCTGTAATCTTCGAGGGCGGCATCATAATCTTCATTTGCCATGTAAAACTTATTGAAGAATGTCCCGAACATTTCCGAGCGGTTGCCCATGTAAAAATAGGTTACAAAATCCTGGTATTCTTCATTAAGTGTAGCATCATAATTCGGTTCGGGGTCATTTTCACCTTCAACTGATTCGTGAACGATTGATTTGTATGTTGTATAATTGCACCCTGATGCAAAAACAAACAGGAAAAGCAGAGCAAGAGAATATTTTCTATATTTAAATATATTCAACAAATCGATTATTTATATAAATTATTTTTATTTAAATGTTTAATCAAGACAATTCTACGAATTTTAAATGTTAAATTTTATCCCGATAAATCGGGATGCAAAGAACGCAAATTTTAAATTGAAAAATAAATGCCCTTTTATACAAATTTCTAAATAATAAACACTAAAAACTAAACAAATGCGAATACGGTGCAAGAAAAAGTTAAAATCATATAACTTTTTTAATAGATAGATTTTACTCTAACATACCTTTTCCTTTTTCCCGGCTTTCTGACTTTTATATCCTGTTGCGAAAATCTATATTTATGATTAATGTTAAAAATATGCTTAATTTGAAATAATGAAGGAAGAAATAATTAAAGAAGAAATAATAGCAGAATACGATACAGATACTCAAAAAAACGAGAATATCAACCTATTACCTTCAGTTTTGCCTGTATTACCGCTTAAAGACATAGTGCTTTTTCCATTTACGATTTACCCTATACTGGCGGGAAGGGATTCGACAGTAAAAGCAATAAATACATCCGTGGAATCGGAGAAATACGTGCTTGTGCTTTCGCAGATAAATCCCGAAATGGAGGAAACTACCCCGGAGAATCTTTACACGACAGGTACGATTGCAAAAATACTTCAGGTGCTGAGACTGCCAAACGGGCTGATAAAGGTTTTAGTTGACGGAATAGTACCTGCAAAGGTAGAGAAATTCCATAAAGGCGAATACATAACCGCCGAGGTAACAATTAAATTCACGCACTTCGTGGAGAATACCGAATTAATTGCACTGATAAGGCAGGCATCAAAACTTTTCAGTGATTACGTTACAAAAAATCCATCCATACCAAATGAATCGCTTGTAGCTTTCGATAATATTAAAGAAGCAGACAGAAAACTTTATTACATTGCATCGACACTGAACGTGGAAATAAAAAAGAAGCAAAAGATACTCGAGCTGAGCGAGATATCGAAACAATATTATGAAATAATTTACCTGATTAATTCCGAACTCGAAATTCTGAACATAGAAAAAGACATCGATGCGAGGGTTCAGGCGGAGATGCAGAAGAACCAGAGAAGATTTATTGTGCAGGAGCAGATTAAAATTTTGCAGGAAGAACTCGGCGAAGGATACGAATCAGACCCCGAGCTGATTAAGATAAAAGACGAAATCGAAAATGCCGGAATGCCTGAGGATATCAAGGAAAAGGCACTGGAAGAATTCAATAAGATGAAAAAGACTCCGTCGATGTCGCCTGATTACGGGGTTATAAGGAATTATTTGGACTGGATGGTAAACGTTCCGTGGAATAAATTTTCGAAAGATAATTTCGATTTAGAGAATGCGAAGAAGATTTTAGATGAAGACCATTATGACCTCGAAAAGCCTAAGGAGAGAATACTTGAGCTGATGGCAGTTTTAAAATTGCTTAAGGGAAAGAATATTAAGAAATCCCCGAAAGGACAGATACTTTGTTTTGTAGGTCCTCCGGGAGTAGGGAAAACTTCACTTGGTAAATCGATAGCAAGGGCTTTGAACAGGAAATTCACGAGGCTATCGGTAGGCGGTGTAAGGGATGAAGCGGAAATACGAGGGCACAGAAGGACATACATTGGCTCGATGCCCGGAAAAATAATACAGGCGATGAGGAAGACGGGTTCAAGCAATCCGGTAGTGCTGATTGATGAAATAGATAAGATGGGAAATGATTTCAGGGGTGACCCTGCGAGTGCAATGCTGGAGGTGCTGGACCCAGAGCAGAACAATACATTTAATGACCATTATTTAGATATAGATTATGATTTATCGAATGTGCTTTTCATTACGACTGCAAATGTGCAATACAACATTCCCCTGCCGCTGCAGGACAGGATGGAAATAATCGAGATGAGGAGCTATCTTGATTTCGAAAAAATGGAGATTGCGAAGAGGCACATTCTGCCGAAAGAAATTAGCGAGCACGGGTTGAATGTTAATAATATTAAATTTCCCGATGATATAATTCTGAAAATAATTCACGAATATACGAAAGAAGCAGGAGTAAGAAATTTAGAGCGCGAGCTGACTTCGATTATCAGAAAAGTTACAAAAGAAAAAGTTTCGCAGAAGAAAAAATCAGAAAAGAGTATTACAATAACACCGGAGCTCGTGGAAAAATATCTCGGCGTACCAAAATACGAAAACAAGAGTGCTGAAAAAGATGAGAAGTCGAAAATCGGCACTGTATACGGACTTGCGTGGACATCTATGGGAGGAGATATACTGAATGTGGATGTAACTGTAATGAAAGGCACGAATAAATTTTTGCTTACCGGGCAGCTTGGCGATGTGATGAAGGAATCTGCGCAGGCGGGATTGTCATATATACGCTCGAATGCAAAGAAATTCGGTATACCCGATAATTATTTCAAGGATAAGGAAATACACATTCACCTTCCCGAAGGAGCAATACCAAAAGACGGACCATCCGCAGGAATAACGATGGTAATGGCAATGCTTTCGGCAATCACGAAAACGCCCGCCAGAACAGACATTGCGATGACGGGAGAAATCACGCTAAGAGGAAAAGTTTTGCCAATAGGCGGACTGAACGAAAAATTGCTTGCGGCGCTGAGGAGCGGGATAAAAACTGTTTTAATTCCGAAAGAAAACAAGAAAAACCTTACTGAAATCTCGAAAGATATTACGGAAAAATTAAAATTGATTACGGTAGAGAACATAGACGACGCATTGCAATATGTATTCGGAAAATCAAAAATTACTTTTAAGAAAATCTAACGAATTTAAGATAAAAAATGTCAGAATACAAAGTATCAGCATTAAAATACAGGCCTCAGAATTACGCTGATGTGTGCTCGCAGGAATTTGTAACGCAGACTCTGAAAAACGCAAAGCTTGCGGGAAAAATCGCGCATTCATATCTGCTCAGCGGACCGAGAGGTGTAGGAAAGACAACGATAGCAAGGATTTTCGCAAAGGCGTTAAACTGCACGAATTCGAAAGACGGCGAGCCATGCAACAAATGTGAATCGTGCATTGAAATTACGAAATGTGTGCATCCCGATGTATTCGAACTCGACGCTGCATCGAACCGCGGAATAGACGATGTGCGCGCAATTCAGGATGCAGCTAAATACGCACCGCTCAAGGCAAAATATAAATTCTTCATAGTAGATGAAGTGCACATGCTGACTCTTCAGGCATTCAATGCGATGCTAAAGATATTGGAAGAGCCGCCCGAATATCTTGTATTCATACTTGCAACAACTAATCCCGAAAAAATTCCGCAGACAATACTGAGCCGCTGCCAGAGATTTGCTTTACACAAGCTAAAGATAAAGGAAATTTCGGACCAGTTAAAGAAAATAGCCGAAGCGGAAAAAATAACAATAGACGAAGAGTCACTTTTTCTGATTGCAAAACTCGGAGACGGAGCATTGAGGGATTCACTCGGAATTTTCGACATGGCAATTTCATATTGCGGGAATGAAATCAGTTACCGTGAATTAAAGGGATTTCTGAACCTGCCCGATAAAGAAATTTATTTTAATATATCCGGTTACATAAAAAATGAAAATGCAAAGGAACTTCTGAACTACCTGAATTACCTGCAGGACCAGGGATTCGATTTACAGACATTTTACAACGGGCTGACGGAGCATTTCAGGAATATACTGGTGATAAAGACGACGGATAAACCCGAACTGCTGGATGAATCCGATTTTATTAAGAAAAAATACGTCGAAGAATCCGCAAACTTCACGCTGGAGCAGGCTCTCAGGATACTTAAGATAATATTCGATAATGAAACGAGATACAAATATTCGGCAAACCAGAAAATATTATTGGAGTCAATGCTTGTTGAAATATGCAGGATAAATAAAGAAGTAGTTGACCTTTCGGAACTGATTTCAGGACTTGAGGCACTCAAAAAAAAAAGTCCTGACATAGGAGAGACTCATATCAGGTTTAATCCGGTTAAAAAAGACGATAAGCCAAAAACAGAGAGTGAGCTCGAGAAGCAACTGAAAGAATTATTTGATGCTGAAGAATTTAAGATGGAATAGCAAAATGAAGTATTACGACATAAAGAAAAATTTCCTTGCAATAGAAGAAGAATTTTCTTCCTATGGGAAATCAAAAATTGCAATACTCCCCGTTCCATACGAGGCAACAACTTCATACGGAAAAGGAACGTCTAAGGGACCGGCTGCAATTTTAGATGCTTCACACTTCGTGGAATTTTTCGATGAAGAGATGAACAGGGAGCTATGCTTTGAAAAAGGGATTTGTTCTTTATTTCCTCTCGATGTAAAAGACAAAAAAGGAAAAACGGCCCTTGATTTTATATACAAAAATGTTGTTGAGTTAATAAAGAATAAAAAGTTTGTGGTGACTCTCGGCGGCGAGCATACGATTTCGACTGCCCCGATTAAGGCACACTTTGATAATTACAGGGATTTATCTGTACTTCATTTCGATGCTCATTCGGATTTAAGGGATGAATACGAAAATACAAAATACTCGCACGCCTGTTTTGCATCGAGAGTTGCAGAATTCACGACGGATATAACACAAGTCGGAATAAGGGCGCAGTGTATTGAAGAGTACAAGTTCATAAAGGAAAAAGGAATCAGAACTTTTTACGCATACGAAATTCACAACGGAAAATACGGTAAGAACTGGGAAGACAAAGTTATAAGCACACTAAAGAAAAATGTTTATGTAACATTTGATATAGATTATTTTGACCCGTCAATTATGCCGTCGACAGGTACACCGGAGCCCGACGGATTTTTATGGAGTGAAACTATGAAGTTATTAAAGAAGTTAGGGGAAAGAAAAAATGTAGTTGGATTCGATGTCGTGGAGCTTGCGCCTGTAAAGAGTTTTCCGTATCCGGATTTTCTAACAGCAAAATTAATTTATAAAATGTTAAATTATTTTATAAAAAAATGAACAAGACACAATTAACCGGAAAGGTAAAAGAAATATTAAAATTAACAGGGAAAGAATATCCCGAAGCAAGGACTCATCTTGATTTCAAGAGTCCTTTTGAACTGCTGATATCAACAGTGCTTGCAGCGCAGTGCACTGATGTAAGGATTAACATGACAATGCCGCCTCTTTACAAGAAAAAATATAAATCACCGCAGGATGTTTTAAAAGACGGGCTGACAAATTTTACGAAAGAGATTAAATCAATCACTTTCTTCAACAGCAAAGCAAAAGCCGTTATGGCAATGTGCGAGCAGATGATAAAAGAATTCAAAGGCAAGGTTCCTGATACGATGGAAGGGCTTACAAGTTTAAGCGGAGTGGGTAGAAAATCTGCAAGCGTGATACTTGGAAACTGTTTCGGGAAGAAGGATGTAATTATTGTTGACACGCACGTAAAACGAGTCTCAGAAAGGCTTGGGTTAACAAAGAGTAAAGAACCCGAAAAAATCGAAACGGAACTGAAAGAGATAGTCCCGCCCGAAGAGCAGTTCAACTATTCACTGAGAATCGGAGAACACGGAAGGCAGATTTGCGATGCGAAGAAACCAAAATGCGCAGAATGCTTTTTGGGAGATTTATGTCCTTCTAAAAAATTATTTATAGATAAAGTTAAAAAATAAAAATTGAAAAAGAAAAAACCCGATTTATCGAAAATAGAAATTTTGTTGATGGATATGGATGGCTGCCTTACAACGGGGCAGATAATTTTTTCAAGCACGGGTGAAGATACAAAAATCTTCCACACTCACGACGGATATGGTATTATACGAGGAAAAAAATTTGGACTAAAATTCGCAGTGATAAGCGGAATGAGTTCAAAAGTAAACAGAATCAGGGTTGACAGGCTAAAAATAGATTATCTCTTTGAAAATATTGACGATAAAACTATTCCTTATGAAGAGCTAAAGAAAAAGCATAATCTTAAAAAAGAAAATTTTGCTTATATCGGCGACGATGAATTTGATTTACCGCTCTTAAGGAAAGTCGGTTTTTCCTGCTGTCCGAACAATGCGATGGCAGAGGTAAAAAAGCACGTTCAATATGTCTGCAAAAAAAACGGAGGCGAAGGAGCTGTCCGTGAAATCATAGATAAAATTCTCAAAGCAAAAAACTTAATATAATTCAAAAATAATATTTCACAACAAACTACAAATTAAGGAAAAATGGATAAAAAAGATTTAAAGTTCGATTCTAAGTTAATCCACGGAGGCGGATACAAAAACAAACTCGGTGCAGTTAATGTACCAATTTACCAGTCATCTACTTTTGAATTCGAAACTGCGGATGAAGGTGCAAGATGTTTCAATGGTGAAAGCGAGGGATATATTTATACGCGTTTAGGTAATCCCACAATTAAGGTGCTCGAAAGAACTGTAGCTGACCTTGAAAAAGGATTCGGCGCAATTGCTACAAGCTCCGGTATGGGTGCAGTATCAACGGTTTATATGGCATTGCTCAGCAAAGGCGACCATATTGTAAGCTCCGATGCCGTTTACGGACCATCGAGAGGATTGATGGAAGACCACTTTTCAAGATTCGGTGTTGAATCAACTTATGTAGACACATCCGATATCGAAAGCATAAAAAAAGCGATTAAAAAAAATACAAAAATCTTATACATAGAAAAGCCATCTAATCCGACAATAAGCATTACAGATTTAAAAGCCTGCAGTGAACTGGCAAAACAGCACGGATTACTGCTTGTTGTAGATAATACTTTCTCGAGCCCTTATTTGCAGAGGCCGATTGAATTCGGTGCTGATGTAGTATTTCATTCGGTTACAAAATTTATCAACGGGCATGCAGATGTAGTAGGCGGAATAATAATAGCAAAGACAGAAGCACTTTATAAAAAGCTGCGTTCGATGATGATAGCAATGGGATGCAACATGGACCCGCACCAGGCTTATCTTGTAATAAGAGGTTTAAAGACTTTAAGTATAAGAGTAGAACGCGCACAGCAGAATGCGGAAAAAATTGCACATTACCTTGAAAAACACCCCAAGATAGAATGGATAAAATATCCCGGATTGAAATCACATCCCCAGCATGAGCTTGCAAAGAAACAGATGGACGGATTCGGAGCAATGATAAGTTTCGGAGTAAAAGGCGGATTGAATGCGGGAAAAATATTAATGGACAATGTTCAGGTTGCAATACTTGCGGTTTCGCTCGGAGGAGTTGAGACATTAATAGAGCATCCTGCTTCTATGACACACTCAAAAGTATCTGCCGAAGAGAAAAAGAAAGCAGGAATAAGCGACGAACTGGTAAGATACGCAGTCGGAATTGAACATGTCGATGATTTAATAGCCGACCTCGAACAGGCACTTGCTAAAGTTTAAATAAAAACAATTAAATTATTTCAGTTTCCCGTTCATTAATTTGAACGGGAAATTTTTTAAACATGCGGTTATAAAATGGATAAATTTATTTCAGCGGCAATCGAAGAAGCAAAGAAAGGTCTTTCCGAAGGCGGGATACCAATTGGTTCCGTGATTGTAAAAGACGGAAAAATAATCGGTCGCGGACATAACAAGCGGGTTCAGGAATTAAACCCAATCCTTCACGCTGAAATAGACTGCCTCCAGAATGCAGGCAGGATAGGCACATACAAGGATACTGTATTATATTCGACCCTGATGCCCTGTTATCTTTGCTCCGGTGCAATTGTTCAGTTCGGTATAAAAAAAGTTTATGCGGGAGAATCGGAGACATTTCCAGGAGCAAAAGAATTCATGGAATCCCACGGTGTTGAAGTAATTGACCTGAACATCGAAGAATGCAAAGAGATGATGAGAAATTTCATAAAGGATAATCCGAAACTCTGGAACGAAGACATAGGGAAATTGTAATTTAAAATTTTCAATAAAATTTATTCACGATTCTTTGGATATAAAATATTTAAAAGGTGTCGGTGAAAAACGTGCAGCTGCATTTAAATCTGTCGGGATAACCAGACTCGAGGATTTTCTGAATTTCATACCAAGAATTTATCTTAAAAAAATATCGATTCGTGATTTACGAAATCATTTCGGTGAAAATGTTGTAATTTTCGGAAAAGTTATAGATGTAGAGCATCCCATCAAAAAACAGCAGCCATTAAAAATTTTTCTGAACGACAGCACAGGCACAACGGAAATTCCATTCTTCGGCAAGAGTGAATTCCGTTCGAAGCAATTCCGTCTTAATGAAAATTATATCTTCTGGGGAAAAGTAAATGAGGGGTACGGATTTACAAAATACAAGCTTGATTACCGCGACCATTTAAAAATCGATTTAAGCGATAAGAATGACAGTGATTTTCTGAAATTCCCGTACTTCCCTGTTTATGAGCTTTCCGACGTACTGAAGAAAACATGGATTAAACCGATATTGCTTTCCAAAATAGTGTTTAATGCATTCGCCAAAATGCTTAAGGAAAATGCTGATTTAACAGAAGAAACGCTGCCGGAATATATAATCAAAAGCGCAAATCTTCCCCTGAAAAAGAACTCTATTCTCAGGATAAATTTCCCGCTGCAGTTTTCAAATGTCGAGGAAGCAAGAAAAAGGCTGGCATTTGAAGAACTTTTTTACCTGCAATTAATTTTTGCTTTAAAGAAAAGAAGCATTAAAAACGAAGTTAAAGGAATTTCATTTATTAAAAACACAGATAAGCTTAAAGCCGATTTTGAAAAAGCCTGCGGGTTCGTACTGACAAATGCACAAAATAAAGTGATAGAAGAAATTTATACAGACATGAAGTCCGAAAGCGTGATGAACCGTTTGCTTCAGGGAGATGTCGGAAGCGGGAAAACAATTGTCTCGGTTTTTGCAATGCTTGTAGCAGTGCAAAACGGCTACCAGGCAGCAATAATGTGTCCGACTGAAATACTTGCTGAGCAACACTTTTCGACGATATCGAATTTTCTGAAAGAGTATAATACCATTTCGGGCGAAAATTTAACTTCAACGATTCTTGTCGGAGGGCAGAAAAAAAAATTAAGGGGAGAACTTTACGATGATATAAAAGAAGGAAAATCAAATATCATTATAGGCACGCATGCTTTAATTCAGGAAAAAGTCGAATTTAAAAATCTCGGTTTCGTAGTCATTGACGAGCAGCATAAATTCGGTGTAATGCAGAGAGCTAAGCTGAAAGAGAAAGGTCTCAATCCCGATGTGCTTGTTATGACTGCGACGCCAATTCCACGGACACTTTCATTAACATATTACGGTGACCTCGATGTTTCTATTATAAATGAGCTGCCGGGAAACCGAAAACCTATTATAACAAAATTATCAAGTGATGAAAGGAAACCTGAAATTTACAATTTCGTTAAAAAGGAAATTGAAAAAGGCAGGCAGGTTTACATTATTTATCCGTTAATAGAAGAATCTGAAAAGATGGATTTGAAATCTGCGGAAGAAAATTACAAATTGCTAAAAGAAACGGTTTTCAGGAATTACAATGTCGGCATGATTCACGGCAGAATTATTTCATATGAAAAAGACGAAGTTATGCAGGATTTCAAGAACAGGAAGATTAACGTACTTGTCTCAACTACAGTTATAGAAGTCGGAATAGATATTCCAAATGCAACTATAATGATAATAGAGGAGGCACAGAGATTCGGGCTTTCCCAGCTACACCAGTTAAGGGGAAGGGTCGGAAGGGGTTCGGAGCAATCCTATTGCATACTGATTGCAAAAAATCTCGACGAGGTATCGGAAAAAAGATTAAACATACTTTGCGAAACCAACGATGGATTTTTAATAGCGGAAACGGACATGGAAATCAGAGGACCCGGTGAATTTTTCGGAACAAGGCAATCGGGCATACTTAACTTCTCCTGTACCGATTTGAATAAAGACAAAAATCTATTATACAGGGCGCGGGATATAGCTTTTAATATAATCGACAGCGACCCGCAGTTAAGAAAAGCCGAAAACGAAATTATAAAGAATCATTTTCTAAAAAATTTTAAAGATGCACTTTATTTAATGCGTGTGGCCTGATTTTCCGTTTTTATACAAAATCCCTTAAATTTTCAAGGAATTCATTTTACGTTTAGATTTTATCATAAAAATTATATTTTGTTTATTAATAGTAATTAATTTGAATAAAATGAAGTTTAAATCGGAAATATATATTCCCATATTAACAGTTTTATTTGATATGATTGCAATAATTGCTTCTTTTCTGCTTTCTTATTGGATAAGATTCTATTCACCATTTACATCTATTTTCCCGATAACAAACGGTATCCCGGGAATGTCCGGTTATTTGTTCTTCATACTTGCAACAATCCCTGTCTGGATATTGGTTTTTCAGTCATTTAAAATGTACAGGCTTAACCGAGTGGTATTTATTATGGATGAATTTTTTGTAATCATGAAATGTGTCACGATTTCATTAATATTTTCCATCGGGATTATTTTCTTTTTCCGCGAATTTCCTTATTCACGACTTGTATTTTTATTAATATGGGTAGATGCAATAGTAATTCTGACCATAGTCAGATACATGCTTTTAAAATTCGAAAAAACATTATATAACCGGGGAATAGGTTTGAAAAATGTAGCAATTATCGGAGATAATGAGCAAGCCGAAAAAATCTATTCCAAATTCAATAAAGACAAATTCGCAGGATTAAAAGTAACGGGATATTTTACAAAAAACATTCCTTCAGACACAATTTCCAAAGAAAGGAATTTTCTGGGAAACTACGATTCTGTTCCCGATAAAATAAAAGAATTTAATCTTCAGAAGATAATAATTTCACTGCCTCAAAAAGATTTCGGAGATTTATTTGAAATCTTCAAATTGTGCGAAGGAATTAATATTGAGTTCATGCTTACACCTGAATTTATAGAAGTCATGACCAGCAAACTTAAAGTCGAGGAGGTCGACGGAATCCCGTTCATGAAGATAAAATCGTTCCCCATGAACGTCTGGAATCAGATGGTTAAAAGAGTTTTTGACATATTTTTTTCTATTGTTTTTTTGTTGCTTACTTCGCCTTTGATGACTATTTTAACAATACTGGTAAAAGTGACATCGAAGGGACCTTTATTCTATAAACAGGAAAGAGTAGGACTTGACGGAAAGAAATTCGAAATATATAAATTCAGGTCAATGAAAACAGATGCAGAAACCGGCGGACCCAGATTCGTATCGGTCGATGACGACAGGTACACTTCGATTGGAAAATTTATCAGGAAATACAGTCTCGATGAACTGCCGCAGTACTTAAATGTTCTTAAAGGAGACATGAGTGTCGTTGGACCGCGTCCCGAAAGGGAATTTTTCATTAACCAGATGAAAGGATCGATAAATAAATATCTCGAAAGAAACCGGGTAAAATGCGGAATTACAGGCTGGGCGCAGGTTAACGGGCTGAGAGGCTCGCAGACATCCATACAGACGCGAATAGATTACGATATTTATTATATAGAAAACTGGTCTTTGATTTTCGATTTGAAAATAATTTTTAAAACTTTAAAGGAAATATTTATTTCCAAGACTGCAATGTAATAATTGCACTTTTTTAAAAACAAATTACAAAGCTAAATTGATTGCCGTAATAATATTTTATTTACATTTGATTTTTGCATGCTATGTTTTCAGCAAAACATTTCAGAGCGACGGAATTGTAATGGCATTTCTGAACGTTGCTTTCATTATAGTTCTTTTCACTGTAGGCTGGACATTATCCGATTTAATAATCGGACTTTTCATTTCCGAAAACGGTTACAAGATAATGATTCCGCAGGGCAAGGTACTTTTGACTTTCATAAAATTGACAGGATTCTTTAAACCCGAATCGGCCGAATATGCGAAACTGCTTCCAAAAGATTCGATTGCACTTGTGTTTTTAAGCACAATTGAAGTTTTCTTTTACAGATTCTTTTTTAAAGAAGTAAAACATTGATTAAAAAAACTTTTTTTATCATATCGCTTACTGCAGTTATTGCAGGGGTATTATCGTTCTACTTATATCATCCTAAAGATACAGGAACGATTATAATTCAGTTTGTTTCGAGAAACGGCTATGGAAATAACCTTTACATAGATAATATTTCATTCGGAAAAAAGAATTTACTCGACATTGCAGTTACTTCAATAAACAATATACCAAGGGATACTACTTATTTAAACAGCCTGTATATTTATAAGGTTGCTCCGCAGGTTAATGTTACAAATCTGGGTGACAGTTCCATTGTTAATGATTCTATTACAATAAATATCCCCTCTGTATCTTATAAAAGTGTAGACTCAACAGGTCCCTTGGAACCGGGACAAACGAAAGTAATTACATTTCCCGACAGTTTATTGATTTCCCCGGGTACAAGCTATGATATTACTGTGTATATAAATGCAGTGGATACTTTACGGTCAAACGATACGTTAAGACAAACATCGGTTTTCCTTCTTGGTGCATACAGGAATGTTCTGGCGGAAGAATTTACAAGCATGACATCACCATCCTGCGCATCGAATAACCCTTCTCTGGACAGATATATTGATTCAAATTTTCAGAGTATATGCGCAGTGAAATATCACATGGGATTTCCCTTGCCGGCACTTGATTCATTATATTTTGCCGATTCAGTTCAGCAGATACAGAGAGCAAATTATTATTTTGTATATGCTGTTCCATCAACTTTTTTAGACGGAAAACTAAGACTTCCGCTGCCTTATACATTTGATTCCAACATTGTACTTCCATTCTATTCGAGATTTTTAATCGGTTCACCTTTATCCGTAACAGTATCGGATGCAAGGCTTCCGGGTGATACGATTCAGGCAACTATAACAATCAATCTGCTTCACACCCTCGCATCCAATAATTTAAGGCTGAGGGTTTATGCACTTGAACGTTATAAGAATTATACAAACCCTCCGGGTTCAAACGGAGAATTAAATTTTTTCGATATTTTCAGGCAAGCTTATCCCGATTCTGCAGGGACATTAATCAGCAACATACAGGGAAATTATCAGTACATTTATAAATACCACCGAGATTCCACGTGGGTCGATTCGTTAATATATACAATGGCTTTTGTGCAGGATGATAACACAAAAGAAGTTCTGAACTGCGGAAAAAGCAGGACTGCGCCAAAACACCATTTTGATTTTAAAAATGTAAAACCACAAAAAACATATTCCAAGGCTGATTTGAGAAAAGATATTCCATTAAATTATCACGGAAAAACTATAAGGAATACAGGTAAATCAGTACAGAGTAGTTTTATATTCGAAGGATTTGAAGGTCCATTTCCGCCGCCGGGATGGACAATTTTCAATCCTGATGTAGGTTTTACATTTATTCAGTTAAACGGATATAACGGTCCTTCTTTCGGAGGAATAAATTGTGTAAAGATACCTTTTTATGATTATCCGAATATAGGTGAAAAAGATACATTGTTATCGGTTGCTTATTCCGGCATAACTGCACTGGACACTTTCAAGTTTGATTTATCTTACGCCCAGTATTTATCGGATTATATAGACAGCCTTGTCGTAAGCATGTCAACAGACGGCGGACTGACATTTGTGCCGATTTTTCAGGAAGGCGGACCATATATGGCTACATCACCTGCTACAACATTATCATTTGCTCCGACAGCTTCAACACAATGGGTAACATACATTTACCCTATGAGTGCAATATTACCATTGAATCCTGTAACGCAGATTCCTGTAACATACAAGCTGTATCAGAACTACCCGAATCCGTTCAATCCGAAGACAACAATTAAATTCGATTTGTCGCACACTGTTTTTGTCACGATTAAAGTTTATGATTTACTTGGCAGAGAAATTTCAACTCTTATAAACGACAAGATGAATGCAGGACCGCACTCTATTGATTTTGCGCCGACGAATTTAGCTTCAGGAATTTATTTCTATAAATTGATTGCAGGAGATTACACGGAAGTAAAAAAAATGGCTCTTATCAAATAGTAAATAGTAATTAGTAATTAATAATTAGTAATCATTCTTTTGCTCCCAAAGAAATCATTGGGAGCAAAAGAATGACACCACAGTAATGACACCTCAAAAATTAATCCGCATTCAAAAAAAATCAATTTATGAAGAATTATACATGCGCAACAAAAACCATTTTTTATCGTACAAATTATATATAAAACAATAAATAAAAATGAATAAAATAATACAATTCGGCGAAGAAGTAGAAGGTTATAACATACCTGTTTTAAATGAACGGGAAATACGGGCATCTGCAGGAATACTGTTTTTATTTATGTTAATTTCTTTAATGTTAATTATATTTAGACAGGATTTTATTATGATTAAATATATGATAACATTTTTCCTGACGGATTTTATAATTCGAGTTTTTATTAATCCAAAATATTCCCCTACTTTAATATTAGGGCGTCTGATTGTCGGGAACCAGGTACCCGAATATGTCGGGGCCGCGCAAAAAAAGTTTTCATGGATGATAGGGATAGTTCTGGCATCTGTAATGTTTGTTCACATGGTAGTGATAAATGCATTCAGCCCGATAACGGGCATTACCTGCCTGATTTGCCTGATATTTTTATTTTTTGAATCAGTATTTGGTATATGTTTAGGGTGCAAATTTTACAAATTGTTTAAAAAGGAAAAAGCTCAATACTGCCCGGGTGAAGTATGCGATGTGAAAGCAAAGCAGGAAATTCAGAAAACATCGTTGGTTCAGATGCTTATTGTTTTAGGATTTATCGCATACATTTTCCTTGCATCATTTTTCTTTAACGGTGAATTCAGCAAGAAACCATACGACATATTTGGGGTGCAGAAGACCGCGGAATCGAAATAAAAGACAGTCTTTCTCGTTCCCAAACTCAGTTTGGGAACGAGATTAAAAAATCAACAATAATTCTACGTAAATATAATCTGCGCGCCGGCGGATTTTTCATAAAAAGTACCGACCGAAATAATATCTTTTACCTGCGGGCAGAAATCTTTTTTCGTCAGGTGGAACATATCCACGGTAGCCTTGCAGGCATATAGTTCGACGCCTGCATCCGAGCACATTTCAACAAATTCCCTGACCGGCGGTATATCGATTTTTTCCATTTCTTTTTTCATCATTCCCGTTGCGAACCAGGACATTCCCGGAATAGAGCCCATCCAGGTCGGCAGGCCGGGACCCATTGCAGAGGGCACGCACATTGCAGGATTCCCGACAGTTGCAATTTTTATTTTATCCATTTTCTTTTCTATGACAGCGTGAAGTCCGAAGAAAGTAAAAAACAAAGTCGCTTCTATTCCTTCCATTCTTGCGCCGTTCGCCATTATAAGCCCGGGATAAATCCCGTCGAGCGAGCCTTTTGAAACTATGATTGAAACCTTTTTTATCGGTTCGTAATTTGTATCGGGCATTTTTTTCTCCTTAAAATTTTTATTGTTAAATACAGCCTTTTGGTTTTGGCAA
>PMIW01000083.1:0-2057 GCA_003158365.1 Ignavibacteriota bacterium
TCGAATTTATCGGGAATTGTTGATGAAATATTATGTGAACCTGAAAGTATTGAACCGTTAAATCTTAAACCCCAGCCGAGCAGGGTTCCTGTATTTGTTGAAGCTCCGTCTGTAACGGTTAAAATCCAGTTTCCGGTTAACGGAGTGTTTCCGAATGTTGTCATCGGATTTTGGGGTTTTACATAATTTGTCCAGGGTGATAATAAAGTTGTGGAGGTTATGCTATTCGCAGCTGAATCATCAATAACAGCAAGATAACCATTGGAGCTTATTCCGCCATTACCGTTGGAAAGAACAATTTCAGTATTGTTTGGAGCCTTTAATTTTATTACAAGGTCAGATGTTTTTTGATGCTGAATAGAAAGTTCGACTTTAACATCAGTTAAATTTCCTGGAGCATTAAGCACTTTAATAGTATCTGTTAGCGAGGCATTATCAGGAATTCCGATATTTAATACTCTTCCTGTAAAACCGTTTGGATAAGCAGTACAATTTAAGACGGTCGGATGTGCAATGAATTGTGCATTTGGCGCGGGTCCTGTTGTTGATTCATTTGAATAACCGGATAATCTTGAATTGTTAGTTCCTCCCGTATTGAATGAACCGTCAATACCTGTTGTTGCTGAGAAATTCTTAAGATTACCGTCGAAATTCCAGGCCCCAACAAGATTTGCATTTGGCAATATTGACCGACAGGAAGCAAACATATTTTTTTGAATATCAGCAATTGTTCTTGCAACTGACCAATATCTGACTTCGTCAATATAGCCGTTGAAATTGTTAGCAGTCCCACCGTGCCATCCACCAATTCTAAATGTACCTGAATTAGATGTCCAGGTTCCGGTGTTTGTTACAGGAGTTCCACTTTGAATACCATTTACATAAAAAGTAACTGTATAATTACCACTACCTGCAGTCCATGTAGCCGCAATGTGTGACCATTTATTTAGTGGTATTGTAATTCCATCAGTATTTATATATTGTGTTCCGGTACCAATATCTAGTACTTGTTTATTAGAGCTTGATGCTCTAATTCCCCAGAAAAAATCAAAACCGGTAGTACCACGAGATATAATCATATGCGTTGTAGTTTGACCGGTAGGACAAACCCATGCTTCAATTGTCCCTGCTGTGTTTTGATTAAAAACAGTGTTATCAGGTACAGTTACATAACCATTTGCTTCAAATGGACATATCAAAGCATAATTATATGGCATTGGAAATCCTGCAGTGTAGCCATACCAGTATAATCCTGCTCCATTTCGTGAATAACCTAATTTTCCCCCGATATCATCACGGTAATGGTTATTAAAAGTCCAGCTTGAAAGTAATCCTGTATAATTTGCTCCGGATGTTATTGCATTTCCTGTATTTGCCGAGGCATAATCTCCAAGACCAACAAATCTGCTTTGAGCAATTTGTGCTTGAGTTCTTGCTGTATTCCAGATTTTTAATTCATCTATATAGCCGTAAAAAACCACTCCGGAAAAACCTGATCTCGAAGATCCGACTGTCAGAGAATCAGCAGAAGTTGCGGCATTAAATGTTCCGGCATTTGTCACCGGGGCACCGCTTAAAGCTCCGTTTACATAAAATGTAAGCGTGTAATTTCCCGGTGTACCGGACCATGTGACAGCCACGTGTGACCATTGATTAAGGGGCACTGAAATTCCGCCTGTGTTTGTGGTAGGGCTACTTCCTATTCTAAATCCAATTACACTTGAAGCTGCTGACCAGTAAAAGAAAAAATTGACATTAGTATTATCTCCTTTTGAAACTATAGAAGGAGATGAGCTTGTTGTAGCAGTCGGCATAATCCACGCTTCAACTGTCCCGGTGGTTGTCAGATTGTATAAACCTCCTGCATCAGGTACAGCCATATATCCGTTTGATGTACTGAATCCGCCGAGAAAAGCGTTGGCACCGCTGGTACCATATTCATCGATATTATCGTTACCGATTTTTACGGGATTTTGATTTACAGCAGAAATTGAACTTATTTCCTGTCCCGGAACATTATTGGAAGCGTCAAGAATTTGACCAAAAATTGAAATTGG
>PMIW01000083.1:2114-18396 GCA_003158365.1 Ignavibacteriota bacterium
ATACATTTATCAAAGTACGGATATTTATGTCATATATCATTATAATTACTATATGGAAATTTTTTTTTATATTCAAGTAATAAATTTGGAAAGTACAGAAACGGAAGCTGTTAATAAAATATATACTTGTTAAAAACAGTGATATTCCGGAATATCTTCATTTTCTTTTCCCTGAAAAAATAAAAAAAGCCTCTGATTAATAAAATCAGAAGCTCTTTTTTAACGCAGGGAGTTTATTACGACATTTACTTAATGAAAACCATTTTCTTGAGTGAAGTAAAATCACCGGCCTCTAATTTATAAAAATAAATACCGCTTGCCAAATCCTGACCATTTAGAATAAACTCATAATTACCGGCAGGTTGATTGGATTTTACAATTGTTCTGACTTGCCTTCCAAGTGCATCATAAACATTCAGTGAGAAATTAGTTTGTTTCTTCAGACCAAATTTTATTGTTGTGCTCGGATTAAATGGATTCGGATAATTCTGCGAGAGATAATAATTATCCGGAATTTCATTACCGATTGACGAAATATTAACGGCAGTACAGCTGGCGACCAAGCTGAATCCGCTTATTCTGCTAACACAATACCTATCTATAGCTTTCACCCAGAAATAATATGTTACTCCATTTGTCAGACCGTTTGCAGTAAATGTAGTATCAGGATGATATGCTGTACCAATATATGTAGCTGTTGTCGGACTATTCGTTGTATTTCTATAACATCCATATTGATACATATCAAATTCACTATTCTTACTCCATTTAAGCAGTGCATTTCCGTTTCCCGGTGTCGCAGTCAGATTAACAGGTGTTGCCGGTGTAACAGTATCAGCCGGAGCCAGAACTCTGTATGTTGGGGCCGGGGATACATTTTGTTTAGCATAGAACATGAAATCAGGCGTGCCATAATGATATCCTGCCAATGTTGTAGTCGGGAAAGTATTCTGAGTGCAGCTGTTTGCATACCTAATATCTCCGTATGTCAAATATGCAGAATTAATCTGTGAACTTGTTCCATAATAGTACATATCACTGGAACCATTGAATAGTTCTATAATGTATTGCTGACCTGAATTAAGCCAAAAAGGTGAAGTGAGTGCGTTGTAATTATACACGCCAATGGTTCCTGCATCAACCTGAATCTGAGCAAGAATTGCCTGAGAAGTGAAGTCAAAAAGGGTTACATATCTTTGTGTAGCATTCGGGATTCTCTTACCAAAATATGCAACCAGGATATCCTGAGTAGGAGTAAATCTGAAACCACGCTGGCAACTGGCGACTGTATTAGTACCGGTTACTACTACGCTATCTGTAGCAGAAAGCGGTCCATAGAAAATAGATAATGTTGAAATACTGGTGGCTGTACCATTACCATAATACATAAATATCAAAGTAGAATCGTTAGCTCCGATTGCAGGTACATTCACCCAGATTTTAGTACTATCCGTATTAATGTAACCTTCTAACCAGTGCCCTAAAAATGTTGTAGAATTACAGGTTGTGACAAATCTGATGTCATTTCCGGTTGCCTGCATCCAACCCGCAGAAATAAGAGTTTGTGTATTAACTTTTATTCCGACTTGAACATTTGTCAACGCAGTTGAAGTGTTATTTTTAATCCATACAGGGTTTTCATACTTGAACTGGGCGTTGGAAATGCTTATTGCAAGAATAAATACAATTAAAACAGTAAAAAGGTGTTTCATTTATTCCTCCGATTTTTTTAATTAAAGAAATATTTTTTATTTTTTACTTTTATTAATACTTCACCAAAAATCAATGAAAAAGAATTAATAAATCTTATTTAATTATAAATGGATGAATTTTTTCGTAACCAGATATTACAAAAAATTAATGAAAGCTTTGAAGTTTTAATGACGCGTATAAGGTCTTTTGTATTTACAATTATTTATATAACAATTACATAATCAATTTTTATCCTGTTCAAGCGGGGTATGTAATCAGGATTTTTCATTTTATTAAGTGAAAATTTAAGCGTCATTTTCAATATATAACTTTAAAGATAATAAATAAAATAATCAAGTTATAAATTTGTTGAAAAATTATTTAAAAATTAATATTATCCGGTATAAAAACAGGATTATTCATATACTTAAATATGAAATTTTTTAATTTTTCATATATGAACATTTTCAGTTGTTTTTTCAAGAAGATAACAATTCCTATTACAACTCAGAGATTAGTTTTCTCATTTCCTGTATCTGTTTTTCGGAGCCCAGCAGGATTAATTTTGCGTCCGGATCTATCAATGTATCGGGCGGAGGATTTATTTTAAAGGAACCGTTATTTAATCTTAAACCAATTATATTCGCTCCTGTTCTGTTTCGTATATCCAGGTCCCGGATGGACTTATGCTTGTATTTTTCAGAGATATTATTAAGGGACAGCTCTTCAAATGTCAGACTTATATCCGAACCCTGTCCTGTAAGATTGGCAATAAATTCCGTTATGTATGGTTTAGTAACAAGTGCAGCCATATGAGCTCCGCCGATTTTTTCGGGCATAATTACATTATTTGCACCGGCACGTTTTAATTTACTTTCGGATGATTCATTAGATGCACGACTTATTATTGTTAAGACAGGATTTAATTCACGGGCTGTTAAGACTACATAAACGTTATCGGGGTCTTCGGGAAGAGTGGTTATAATTGCTTTAGCTTTTTTAATACCTGCCAAAAGCAGAGTTTCTTCTTCAGTCGCATCTCCGTCATAGAATAAAATATTTTTCTCTTCCTTTATATATTCAATAACATTTTCACGGTTTTCAATCACAATAAACGGGATTTTATCGTCAAGAAGTTCGAGGCATATTTGTTTGCCTGTTCTGCCGTATCCACAGACGATTACGTGGTTTTCGAGATTTTCAATTTTTTTATTCACGTTATAGTTTTTAAAAAATTTTCTGAATTCACCTTCAATAATAAATTTTGCAAGAGCAGTTACTCCGTAAAAATAAATACCTATGCTGACGATAATCAAAAAAGAAGTAAAAATTCTGCCGGAATCCGAGAATGGATGTATTTCCTGAAAACCTACGGTAGAAATTGTGATAATTGACATATAAAAGGCTTCGAGGAAAGAATAGCCCTCAATAATCATAAATCCTGCAATACCAACAGACAGAATGATAAAGATTAGCAATAATATAATGAATATATCCTTAAAATAAGAAAACCCGAGTTTCAAATCTTTTAAGTTATACATTATATTAAATATTATATTGAGTTAAAAACTCATTATAGTTAAATTAACACATTCGAATTAATAAATAAATATAAATATAACAATATGCAGGAATTTGATTTAACAGTAATAGGAAGCGGTCCAGGCGGATATACTGCAGCAATAAGAGCAACACAGCTTGGTTTTAAAACTGCAATTATAGAACGGGATAAGCTTGGCGGAGTTTGCTTAAACTGGGGATGCATTCCTACGAAGTCACTCTTAAAAGACGCCGAAATAATGAATTCCCTTAAACATCTTAAGGAGCACGGATTGAGTGCGGATAATATTAATTTTGATATATCAAAAATTATCGACCGTTCAAGAAAAGTTGCAATGATGTCCGAAAAAGGTGTTCAGTATTTAATGAAGAAAAATAATATTACAGTATTTAACGGAACCGGAAAATTCAGTAAAAGTAAGACTATCAAAGTTACCGATAAAGACGGAAAAGAAATTGATGTAATTAAATCAAAGCACACTATTATAGCGACAGGAGCAAGGTCAAGAACACTCGGTAATTTAAAGTTTGATGAAGAAAAGATTTTATCTTCAACAGGTGCAATGCTTCAGAAAAAAATGCCGAAGAAAATGCTGATAGTCGGTAGCGGTGCAATTGGAATGGAGTTCGCATATTTTTACAATGCTTTTGGGGCAGAAATTACAATTATTGAAATGCTTCCACAGGTATTACCGATTGAGGACAAGGAAATTTCCGATACGGTTGCAAGGGAATTCAAGAAACTCGGAATGAAAATTTATACCGAAACTAAAACAGAAAATGTAGAAATAAAAGGAGATAAAGTATTTACAACCGTTTCAGGAAAAGTAAATGAAACCTTTGAATCAGATGTTGTATTACTTGCAGTCGGAGTTACCGGTAATTTCGAAAATCTTGGGCTTGAAGAGCTTGGAGTGGAATTATTAAGGAACGGAATCAAAGTCGATACAAATTACAAAACAAATGTTGACGGTATTTATGCAATCGGTGATGTTGCATTGATAGACCCGAAAGGGAAACCCTGGCTTGCCCACGTGGCATCAGGGGAAGCAATTAATTGCGTAGAGAAGATTAAAGGGCACGAAGCAGGAGACATAAATTACAATAATATTCCAGGCTGTACATATTGCCAGCCGCAGGTTGCTTCTGTAGGTTTAACGGAAGAAAAAGCAAAAGCCCGGGGTTATGAGATTTCGATAGGTAAATTTCCTTTCACAGCAAACGGGAAATCGAGGGCAATGGGAGAGACGGTAGGGATGGTAAAGCTGATTTTTGACAAAAAATACGGTGAACTTCTTGGCGCACATATAGTCGGATCAGAAGCGACGGAATTAATAAGCGAACTTGTTATGTTAAAATCTTTAGAGGGAACGGGTGAATCTTTAATAAGGACAATACATGCGCATCCAACATTATCTGAATCGATTATGGAAGCGGCCGGGGTAGCATTTGGCGAAGCGATAAATATATAAAAAGCTTGTATTTTTTTAGTAATTGATTTATCTTTAATATATTAATATTTTAAGCTAGTAATTCGCGATGTATTAATTATAATTATAATATTGTAATTACTTCATTTGCGGATAAATATTCATAAACATTATTATAAGGAGTAAAGTATAATGGAAGAAAACAAAATGGCTAAAGGGTTAATGGTTGGTTTCATAGCCGGTGGTATTGTAGGAGGCATCATTGCCCTTCTTTATGCACCAAAATCGGGAAGGGAATTAAGAAGCGACATCAGGCTGAAAAAAGATGAATTTCTTGATGATACTTCCGAATACATGCAGATAGCAAAAGAAAAGGCAACAGAATTAATTAACGAAGGAAAGAAAAAATCCGACCAGTTAATTCAGGATGCAAAAAAGAAAGCAAGCAGTTTAATAGATGATGCAAATTCGCTTTTAAGCGATGCGAAGGAAAAAGCTTCCGAAAAATTCGGTGCTGCAAAGGAAAAGGTAAATGTTGAAACAGACAGGATTAAGGATGCTTTTAAGGCCGGAATAGATGCTTACAACGAAGAAAAGAACAAATCATAAGAGTTCTTTTTTATTAAATTAAATAAATACAGCATTGGGTGATACTTATCAAATATTATCAGTTGTTTCAATTATCATTCAGATAGTTTTGTTCATAGCTTTTATTGTTTTAATTTTTATTCTTTCGGGCTATGTAAAAAAACTGACAGGTAAGACAGAAGAACTTAAAACCGATTTGAACAACTTTAAAGTCCGTCTGGAACCCCTGATTGACGATACTCTCGAACTTGTTAAAAAGCTTAATAATATTTCAGGCAAGGTCGAAGAGAATATGGATACAGTCAAAAAAATTACTGACAGGGTAAAGGACATGACTGAAGACATTTATGATTTCAAAAACAGGTTACAAAGAAAAATAGAACCTCCGATTAATGATACAATTAATTTTTATAATGCATTAATTAAGGGTATAAGAGTATTTACGGAGAGAGTAAAAACTCCGAAACAGAAATCTTCTTCGGATAATCTGCTTTTTGACGATAAAATAGATTATGATGTGGAGATTAAAGAAGAATATAATGATATTAACAAGGAGTTGAATGAAGTCAGGAAAAAACTCGAAGAAATGAAAAGAGTTTAACGGACAAAATATCTGAAACCCTTGCGAGAATAGTAAATTGTAATTATAAGAACCCGTATCAGGAAAAAATCCGGATAGGGGTTTCTTTTATGAAATTTTAATAATGATTTTGCCGAGCTGTTCGGATTTATCCATTCTGTCGAATGCATCACAAATATTTTCAATATCATAGACTTTATCCACAACAGGTGCAATCCCTTTCTCATTAATAAACCTGACCATATTCAGAAAATCCTTATCCGAGCCCATAGTAGTGCCTATAAGCATTGCCTGCTTCCAGAAAATTTTTCTTATTTCAAAATTGTCAGTATTTCCAGCAGTNNTCAAAATTGTCAGTATTTCCTGCAGTCGCGCCATAGTTTACAATACGTCCTCCCGGATTTATAACATTAAGGCACTTTGAAATTGTATCTCCACCTGTTCCATCTATAATCAAATCGAAACCGTCCATATTTTTTTCCAGCAAATCTTTATCCCAGTTTTCGTTTTTATAGTTAATACCATCTTTTGCTCCAAGCCCGACAGCTTTTTTAATCTTATTCTCATCACCGGATGTTACAAAAATTTGCGCTCCGAAACAGACAGCAAATATAAAAGCAAAAGTTGAAACTCCTCCGCCGATACCTGTAATTAATACTTTTTTTTCTTTACTGACATCACCTTTTACTACGGCTGCCCTGTATGCTGAAAGCCCGGCAAGAGGAATGGCAGATGCCTGCATTAAATTAAGATGGGCAGGTTTTTTGTATACTTTAGATTTATCAATCGAAATGTATTCCTCAAGAGTTCCGTTATCGGGTAATCCTAATATTTTGAATTCATTGCTTTTAAATAATTCGCTGACGCCCCAGTTTAAAGACGGATTTACAATTACTTCATCACCAATATTAAACTCATTAACATTTTTACCTTTATCTTCAATAATCCCTGAGCAATCCGAGCCTAAGACTACCGGTAATTTTATTCCGCGATACATTCCTTTTGCAATCCACAAGTCCCTGTGATTTAGCGCGGCATATTTAATATTAATAAGGGCATCAGCATCTCCAACTACGGGTTTTGGCGAATCTTCAATAACGAGATTATTTTTTAAATCTTCAATTTTACCAATGCGTTTTAATACTACCGCTCTCATATGTAATTATTTTTTAATTTTTAATTCTAATTGAAACAGGGCAGTGGTCGCTTCCCATCACATCCATATGGATGTTTGCAGAACTAATGTTATCGACAAAATCATCCGACACCATAAAATAATCTATGCGCCATCCGACATTTCTATCACGCGCACGTGTGAACACATCCCAGTATGAATACCAGTTTGGTTCTTTATGAAATTTACGGAATACATCTACATATCCGAGATTAATAATATTATCAATCCATGCTCTTTCTTCGGGGAGGAAGCCGCTGTTTGTTTCATTATATTTCGGACGGGCAAGGTCAATTTCCTTATGAGCGGTATTATAATCACCTGTCACAATTATTCCTTTTTTATCCCTGTAATTTTTATTTAAATACAGGAACAATTCGTCGTAGAAGTCGAGTTTATATTTAACTCTTTCAGGACCTCTTCCGCCGTTAGGGAAATACACATTTGCCAGTACGAATTTTTCATATTCGGAAAAAATAACCCGGCCTTCATTATCGAATGATTCATTGCCAAATCCGTTAGTTGTTTTAACCGGTTTTATTTTCGAATATGTTCCCACACCCGAATATCCTTTTCTCTGAGCTGAAAACCAGAATGAATCGTATCCTTTAATGTTCTTTACCTCATCCGGAACCTGTTCAGGCTGGGCTTTAGTTTCCTGAAGGCAGATTATATCGCCTTTTGATTTTTTTACCCAGTCAATGAATCCCTTTTTGGCAACTGCCCGGATACCGTTTACATTCCACGTATAAATTGTAATACTTTTATTTGCCATATATATTATCTCACTTTATAATATTTACTTATCAGATAAATCTTTTAAAATAAGTTTTGCTTTACTTATACATTTATCGCTAACAAGAAATTCAATGGGTGATATTATAGGATCGTAACCACCTAATAAAATGCCCGAACCGAAAGTATTGTTAAGAGTTTCATTTTTTACATAGTACTCAATTTCATTATCCTCTAATAATGATTTTGCCAGAGAAATTAATCCTCTATTGTGTGTACTAAAAACGACTTCAAATTTATTTTCTTTATTCTCCATCATTAATATATTATTATTGTAGATAATTTAACATAAATCACCATAATTTTTTTAAGATACTATTCCGTTATTATTATTTCAAAAGATAAATTAATCCTATTTCTCAAGAGTCCTACTAAAGAGCAGTGGAGACTCTCCGAGACGTCTAATATATATTAAATACTTAAAAATAAATATTAATTCATTTTAAATTGAAACAATATAAGGTATTTTTGTAATATATTTATATTTATTATTCAATACTAATTTAAAGATGTCAGTTCATAATCTCGATTCGTTTTTTAATCCCAAAAGGATAGCCCTTATAGGTGCTTCGATAAATCCAAACAGTGTAAGCGGTAAAGTACTGGGAAACCTTGTTGGAGGTGGATTCCGCGGTGTTGTTTATCCTGTAAATCCACAATTTGAAGCTGTACTCGGGATACAATGTTATCCTGATATTAAATCAATACCAAACAAAGCGGATTTAGCTGTTATCTGTACTGCCGCAGAAAAGGTACCCGAATATATCAATAAATGCGGAGAATCAGGAATTTTGAGTATTATTATCATGTCTGCGGGTTTTAAGGAGGCAGGAGAAGAAGGTGTAAAGCTAGAGCAGCAAATAAAAGATTATATAAAAAAATATGACGGGATGAGGGTGATGGGACCGAATTGTCTGGGTCTGATTGTTCCTTCTTTAAATTTGAATGTAAGTTTTGCGGCAGGAATTCCAAAAAACGGTAATATAGCTTTCATATCCCAGTCGGGAGCTCTTTGCACGTCTGTTCTGGACTGGGCAATGGAAAAGAAAATCGGGTTTTCATATTTCATATCGGTAGGGAATGCACTGGATGTGGATTTTTCGGATTTAATAGATTATTTCGGAGAAGATGAAAAAACAAAATCAATAGTTTTATATATAGAATCAATTACGCAGGCAAGAAAATTCATGACTGCTGCGCGTTCATTTGCGCGCTCGAAGCCGATTGTGGCATACAAAGCGGGACGTTATCCAGAATCAGCAAAGGTAGCCGCATCCCACACGGGTGCAATGGCAGCAGAGGATGCGATTTATGATGCGGCATTCAAAAGAGTTGGTGTAGCAAGAGTATTTGATATAGGAGATATATTTGACTGCACGGAATTAATCGGAAGAGGAAAAATACCGAAAGGTCCAAAGCTCTGCATAGTAACAAATGCGGGCGGTCCGGGTGTGATGGCTACTGACAGTTTAATAGAGCACGACGGGGAATTATCTGATTTATCTGAAGATACTCTTTCGCAATTGAATTCAAATTTACCTGCTTTCTGGTCTAAGAGCAATCCTGTGGATGTACTCGGGGATGCAAATTCAAAGAGAATATCGAAAGCAGTGCAGATTGTAATACAGGATAAAGGTGTTGATGCAGTATTAGTCATTCTGACTCCCCAGGCAATGACAAATCCAACAGCAACAGCAAAAGAAATTTCAAAATTATCGGCTGATACCAAGAAACCGATACTCGCAGCATGGCTTGGCGGTGAGAGAATGCGCGAGGGCATGCAGATTTTAAGCGATGCGGGAGTTCCTGTATACCAGACGCCCGAGCAGGCTGTACGTTCGTTCATGACACTTGTATCTTATTCTAGAAATCTTTCGAGTTTATATGAAACGCCACGTGAGATACCTGTTGAATTTCCGATTGACAGGAACAGATTAAGGAAAAACTTCTCGGATCTATGTTTAATTGAGAAAAAGAATATTTGTGAAGACAAAACATTGACCCTATCCGAGTCCGTTTCTAAAACAATACTTGATTCATACGGGATTCCTGTATCCAGACCAATACTTGCGAAGACTTCTGATGATGCAATCAGCATAGCTAATAAAACCGGTTATCCGGTTGTGATGAAAATACACTCGCCCGATATATCTCACAAAACAGATGTAGGAGGTGTTGAGCTAAATCTTCAGGATGATGAAATGGTGGTATCGGCATTCAAGCGCATGATGAATAATGTTAAATCAAAACAGCCCGATGCAGAAATTGAAGGTGTGACGATTCAAACGATGGTGAAAGTGAAAGACAGCATGGAGATGATTCTCGGAATAAAAAAAGATTCTACATTCGGGACTGTAATTCTTACAGGAATGGGCGGAACAGGTGCAGAACTTTTTAAAGACAGGACAATCGGGTTTCCTCCTTTAAATGAGAGGCTTGCTTTCCAGATGCTGGAATCTTTAAAAATATATCCATTACTTAAAGGATACAGGGGAAAGCCGCCGGTGAATATGGATAAATTAATTGAAATTATTATAAGACTATCTTATCTGGCTGCGGATTATCCTGAAATTACGGAACTCGACATCAACCCTCTTTTAATCTCACAAAAAAATGCAATTGCACTCGATGCAAGGATTGTTGTGGATACTTCATTGCTGAATAAATCTTTCAGACCTTATGAGCATCTTGCGATGAAACCATATCCTGAAGAATATATTAAGGAAATGAAATTACCTGACGGAACGGATGTAATATTCAGGCCAATCAAGCCAGAAGATGAGCCATTGTGGATGGAACTACTCGGAAGCTGTTCGCGTGAGTCAATTTATTCCAGATTCAGATATTTTTTCCAGTGGCAGTCACACGAAGTTGCGACACGGTATTGTTATATTGACTATGACAGGGAAATTGCAATTGTAGCTGAAATAAGAGAAGGGAATAAGAGAAAATTAATAGGAGTAGGCAGATTAATAGCAGACCCTGACCATGAAACCGTTGAGTACGCGATATTAATTTCCGACGCATGGCAGAACAGGGATATAGGAGGAATACTGACGGATTACTGTTTTGAAATTGCAAAGCACTGGGGTCTTAAAAAAATCGTAGCACAAACGACATCCGATAACCAGAGAATGATATCGGTATTTCAAAAGCGCGGATTTGAAATCGAGGTTGACCCAACAAGTTCTATGGTGGATGTGGTAAAACCATTAATTTAATTTACCACTTATCCCAGTGGATATTTTCTTCTTTGAATTTATCTTTTGGTTTATCTTCACCAGTCGGATGTCCGATTGGAATTACGCATAACGGGATAATATTCTCAGGAATATTTAAAATTTTTCTGATTGTACTCATTCTGTCATTATCGGGGTAAGCAGCAGTCCAGAGTGCACCAAGCCCGAGTGATTCAACGGTCAATAAAATATTCTCACCTGCGAGTGAACAATCTATGACAGCAAACTCTGTTTTACCATCATACGCTTTTTCAGGAATTGCGCAAATGATTATAGCGGCACCTGACTGTGACAACATTTTAGCGGACGGCAGTTTATTCGAAAGTTCATCGAGAGTTTTTCTATCCGTAACTGCAATAAAACTCCAGGGCTGTTTGTTCACTGCAGTTGGGGCGCACATAGCTGATATCAGAATTTTATTTAAATCTTCTTTGCTGACTGATTCCCCCGTAAAATGCCTGACACTTTTTCTGTTTTTTATATTGCTGATAACTTCGTTATCCTGTGAAAAGGAAAAATTAATGAAAATTAATAAAAATGCTAAAGTAAAAAATAACTTTTTCATAATAATTTAAAATAATTTGATAAAAGTTTTAAAGATTATAGAGCGAAGAACATAATACAGAGATACACTGAGAAACTCAGAGTCAAACGAGAAAAAATTCATAATTCATAATTCATAATTACTCTTTTTCGTATCTTATTTCCATATCCTCTTTACTTCCGAGGCCTTTTTTAAGGACATCTATAAGAGCTGTTTCCGCACCGAGTTTCTGGAATGACTCTATTGTAGGAATGTTGATATAATAATCAACATCATCGTCCGATTCTTCTTCGAGGTTATCTATTAAAAATTGCAACTGAGTTTCAGTTATTTCACCGATTAGTTCGCCGGTGTCATTATTGAATATTTTAACCATAAGAATAAAATTAAATTTTTAATAATTATAATAATAAAGTATTTTATATTTATTATCAATTACACCTGAAATGCATATAAAAGATAAAATAATGCAATTTAAATTCAATTTATTGTTGTCTTTTTATTGCATAATTTTGCACATTCTAAGAATATTAAAACTTGAACTATGTCTAATAATTTTGACGGTTTTTTTTATCCAAAGTCGATTGCAATTATTGGTGCTTCTTCGAAGGAAAAAACTCTCGGCTGGGAGCTGATGAAAAATCTATTAAATTTCGGATATAACGGAAAAATTTTTCCTGTTAATCCAAAAGCTGATTCGATTCATAATGTAAAAGCTTATTCATCACTAACATATATAGAAGAAAAAGTTGATCTGGTAATAATAATGGTTTCTAAAAAATACGTACTTGATTCAATTGAAGATTGCAAAAGGAGAAATGTAAAGAATATTATTGTTATTACTGCCGGATTCAAGGAAGTCGGGGATGAAGGCGTTGAAATGGAGAAGCTGTTGATGGAAAAGATACGTAATAACAATATGCGCATGGTAGGTCCGAATTGCATGGGAATAATTAATACGAAAACGAATGTAATGTTGAACGGGACATTTATTCAGGGTGAGCCGAATCCCGGAGGAATCGGATTCATATCCCAAAGCGGAGCACTGGGTGCTGCAGTTCTTAAAATATTAAAATTGAGGGATATCGGCTTTGCACAATTTTTAAGCATAGGAAATAAAGCAGATGTGAATGAAAATGATTTGCTGGAATACTGGCGGGACAACGAAGATGTAAAAGTAATAACACTTTATCTGGAGAGTTTCGGAGAGGCAAGAAAATTCATGGAAATTGCAAAAACTATTACAAGGAACAAACCTGTAATAGCAATCAAAGCTGCAAGAACTGCTGCAGGAATGAAAGCAGCTTCTTCTCATACAGGAGCGCTGGCTTCAGCAGATACAATTGTCGATGCGATTTTCGAGCAAAGCGGTGTAATTCGGGTAACGACAGTAGATGAACTATTTGACCTTGCTAAATCATTTGACAGGACAATCTTACCTTCAGGTAAAAGAGTGGGAATATTAACCAATGCAGGAGGTCCCGCAATCCTGACAGTTGACGAAGCTCAAAATTCAGGGCTTGACATTCCCGAACTATCCGAAGCGACGCAAAACAAATTAAAGGAAATTTGTGTTCCGGAAGCGGCATTTCACAATCCTGTAGATGTTCTACCGCCTGCAACGGCTGAAGTATACGGGCAAGCAACAGAAATATTGTTAGAGGATGAAAATATAGATGCAGGAATAATTATTCTCGGTCCTCCATTGATGCACGATACATTCGAAATCGGAAAAGCGATTTGTGATGAAGCAATGAAATCCGGTAAATGCGCAGCAATTGTATTAATGTCACAAGATGATATTATACCCAGACTGGCAGAGGCAGTTCCCTTACATCCTCCGATTTTTAATAACTGCGAAGCAGCGGCAAAGGCAATAGGGCAGATGTATAAATATAAATTATTCAAAGAGAAACCAGAAGGGAAATATAAGATAATTAATGGTGATAAAAAAATCGTTAATGAAATAATTAAGAAATATGAAAACAAGGAAACATATCTGGATTTTGATGATGTAGTTAAAATACTGAAAGCTTATAATCTTCCGATTGTGGAGTCTTTTTTTGCAAAGAATGTTCAGGAATCTGTTGATATAGCTGATAAAATCGGATATCCTATTGTAATTAAAGTCGCAGGAAAAAAGCTGGTACATAAATCCGATGTAGGCGGAGTAGTTGTCGATATAAAAAATCTCGAAGAGCTTATTCAGGCTGAGAACAAAGTTATAGCAGGTTTGAAGGAAAAAGGAATTGATAATCAGCTCGAAGGATTTACGCTTCAGCCTTTTATTAAAGGAGGAACCGAGACAATACTCGGGGTAATGAAAGATTCTAAAGCGGGTCATATTATTGCATTCGGCATGGGTGGGATTATGGTGGAAGTGATGAAGGATGTGAAATTTAAATTACTTCCTATAAATGATTTTGAAGCTGAAGAACTAATTAAATCTGTGAATGCATATAAGATATTGAAAGGAGTACGGGGAAATCCTCCAGTTGATATTGAATTTGTTAAGGACAATATATTGAGATTGTCGCAGCTTGTTTCCGACTTCCCCGAAATAGTTGAACTTGATTTGAACCCGTTTGTGTTTTCGCATTTAAACGACAGGTGTAAAATCCTTGATGCAAGGATAAAAATAAAATTTTAATTATATGAAAATAGCAAAAGAATTCAGATGGGAGATGGGGCACCGTCTACCGTTGCATAAAGGATTATGCAATAATTTTCACGGGCATTCGTACAAAATGGTTGTAGAGGTAGAAGGGGAGCCTGAAAAAAGCGGAATGGTTATTGATTTTTATGATCTTGGAAAAATAATTAATCCGATTATAGCAAAATACGATCACGCATTCCTTTGCTGGGATGGTGATAAGGTAGTAAAGAATTTTCTTGTAAAAAATAAAATGAAGTATGTCATAGCAAAATACCATTCTACCGTAGAAAATATTTGCGAAGATTTTTTATACCAGATATCAGCAAAGTTAAAAGTAAAACGCTTTAAAAATATTTCAAAGGTTACAGTTAAAATTCAGGAAACACCGAATTCGTACGCAGAAAAAGAAATGGAATTAAGATAAACGGAATTTATTTTAATTTTCCCATACGCTTAAAGTCATTAATCAACGGTTCAGGCATAGGATATCCGTCTTCCATATACAACAAAGCGATATGCAGATGAGTTGTTCCATCAGGCAGAATAGCCATTCGACCTGTTCTTCCGACTTCACCTATTTTATCCCCTGCTTTGATAATATCTCCGGGTTTTTTACATACAGAATTCAGATGAGAATAATAAAATAATTTTTTATTTGTAACATCGTATATCCTTATGTATTTGCCTGCTCTTAAAATTGAACCCATTTCCCACGATGTATCTGTTGCAACAACAATCCCACCCGACATGCTTACAACATCCACCGGTTTACCGGTTATATCATCCAGGCAGTCTTTATTTGTGTCCACAATAAAAATATCGCTAGCAGGGTGATTCCATGACCTGTTTCCGTCGAAATAGTCATAAGAATCATCATTATAGTCATTTCCGTTTTTATAGAATACAAAAGAAGAGTAATTCTTTAACGGGAAAACCCAATCTTCTCTTTTGACGCCTTTGCCTTTATTAGAATAAAAATATTTCGCAGATTCGATTTCGTATTTATCTAAAAGTTGAATCGCAAAATTTTTATCTGTTTTATTCAAAGAGATTTTCTTATCCAGCAAATCCCATTTGTCGAAAACGCTTAAGCTGTCAGCAAAGGCGAAGTTTAATACAGCCGAATAAATTAATATTATGATGAAAAAATATTTCAATTTTGCAAGACTTCTTTACCTGCATTGACCCAGGAAATTATGCCGCCGGTCAGGTTTAATACGTTTTTAAATCCCCATTTTGATAAAAAATCGCAGGCAGTTTTACTTCTGTTTCCGCTGTTGCAGTATATTAAATAATTTTCTTCTTTATCGAGTTTTTCTATCACCTTTTTAAAGTCAGGCGAATATATATCCACAAGAATAGAGTTTTCAATTCTTGCACTTCGATTCTCAGCTTTAGTACGTACATCTATGATTTTGTATCCCTCTTCTAAAAGTCTTTCGAATTCGTCAGCGTCAATTGATTTTATATTTTCAAAATTAAAAATATTAGATGGCATTAAAAATTATTTTTGTTTTGCAATTAGATTCAATGCTGAACCTGCTTTGAACCATCCGATCTGCTGTTCATTAAAAGTATGATTCAGCATGATATCGTCTTTTGTTCCGCCGGAATGAATTGCAGTAAGTTTTAATTGTTTATTGGGAGCTAAATTAATTACATCCAGTTCAAATTTATCATCTTCTTTTATTTTATCATAGTCTGCAGGATTGGAAAAAGTAAGCGGCAGCATTCCTTGTTTCTTCAGGTTCGTTTCGTGAATACGTGCAAATGATTTAACAATAATTGCTTTACCTCCAAGGTATCTAGGTTCCATAGCTGCGTGTTCGCGCGAAGAACCTTCACCATAGTTATCTTCTCCAATAACCAGCCATCCGATTTTATTAGCTTTATAATCCCGTGCAACTTTCGGGACTTCATCATAATTTCCTGTTAATTTATTTTTTACTGAATTCATTTTATCGTTAAAAGAATTTACCGCGCCAATGAACATATTATTTGAAATATTATCAAGATGTCCTCTG
>PMIW01000083.1:18482-19003 GCA_003158365.1 Ignavibacteriota bacterium
GTTCAGGGAGTTCATTGCCATCCGGAATATCCAGCTTAATTTTTTCACCTTTATCGTTTTCAAGAAAATCTGTCAGCGGGTTAAAAGTCAGCCTGCCTGCAAGTGTAAGTGCAGTAACGATTTCAGGTGAAGCAACGAATGAATGTGTGCCGGTATTCCCGTCGTTACGTTTAATAAAATTCCTGTTATATGATGTAAGTATGGTGTTTTTTTCACCGTCTTTTACATCGTAGCGCTTCCACTGTCCTATACAGGGTCCGCAGGCATTTGCAAGAACCATACCGCCGACTTTAATAAAAGAATCAAGTTGTCCGTCTCTTTCAATAGTAGCGCGGATTTGTTCCGAACCCGGTGTAATAACAAATTCAGATTTTGCCTTTATACCTTTTTTAATAGCCTGTTTTGCAATCGAAGATGAGCGTTCCATATCTTCATAAGAGGAATTTGTGCAGCTTCCGATCAGCCCGACTTTTATTTCTTCAGGGTATCCAAATTCAATTACATCTTTTTTAAAAGCAGAA
>PMIW01000155.1 GCA_003158365.1 Ignavibacteriota bacterium
TCATTTATTATTCAAAGATAAAGAGAAGAATAAGTTCATCGCCATATTGAACGGCTGCGAAAAAATCCGTGACGGGAAGAAGATATATGTTTCCTGCGATGGTGTCAGTTTCGGAGGTTTTCTCTGGAGAGAAAGACTGAATGTCGTGGATTACATAAATTCCGTAAATTCTTTCAAAAAATATCTGCTGGAAAACAAGTTCGATTCCTGCATTATAAGAAACCAGCCGTTTTTGTACGAGAAACATCCGAATGAAGAATATGAATATTCACTTATCAACCAGGGCTTCTTCATTTCGAGCCATTCGATTACTAATATTATTAGCCTTAACGAATTTGAATTTGAAAAGCTTACTAATCCAAAAAAAAGAGCAATCCAGAAATCTGAAAAAAAAATTGAAATTAAAATGCTGGATGAAAATATAGACGCGGAATCTTTAAAGGCATACTATGACGTGCTTTTCAGGAATCGCCAGAAAAAAAATGTCACACCTACTCATTCTTTGGAGGAGCTTGTATACCTGAAACAAAATCTTCCCGGAAGAATTATTCTGTTCTCGGCAGAAATTGACGGTACAATTGCAGGAGTTTGTATTCTATTCCTGATTAAAAATGATGTTGTTCTTAATTTTTATCTCGCTACAGATGAAATCTACAAAAAAGAAAGGGTTGCGGATTTCTTACTGTACAAGTCAATAGAATGGGCAAAGGAAAGCGAATACAGGCTGTATGACATCGGAACTTCTAATGTAGGAAATAACTTTCTGGAAGGACTTTTTGAATTTAAAAAGAAATTTATGGCAAACGGTTTCTTAAGAAAAACTTTTGAACTGCATATTACTTAATATATATTAAACCATACAAATTATTTATGACTATTAAAAACAAAAGAATATTACTGACCGGAGGCGGAGGATTTATTGGAAGTAAGCTCGCCGAGTCGCTTGGGGCGGAAAACGAAATTCTCGTTTATGATATTTTCAAAAGAGATTCTTTGAAATATAAAAAAATAAATCCGAAACATATTAAAGTAATCGACGGGGATATACTTGATTTCGATAAACTGAAAAATGCCTGCGAAGATTTCAGACCGCAGATAGCAGTTCACCTTGCTGCCATTGCAGGCGTCGATACTGTTATTAAAAATCCCGTAAAAACTATGGATATAAACATAGTCGGTACAATGAATTTCCTCAAATCAATAAATAAATATTCCCATATTCTCGAAAGAGTTGCAAATTTTTCAACGAGTGAAGTGCTCGGAGCTTATTCCTATAAATCCAGCGAGAAATCGGGAACGAATTTTGCTCCCGTCGGCGAAGCACGCTGGACTTACTCTGTTAGTAAGGTTGCCGGCGAGCATATGATGTACAGCTTTTATAAGGAATATGGTTATCCTGTTGTCACTGTAAGACCTTTTAATATATACGGTCCCGGGCAAATCGGCGAGGGAGCAATCCAGATATTTATAAAGAATGCCGTTAAAAATAAAAATATCGAAATACACGGAGACGGAGACCAGATACGCTCCTGGTGCTATATTGATGATATGATGGACGGTATAATGCTGTGCCTTACAAATAAAAAAGCAGTCGGAGAAATTTTTAACATAGGCAATCCGAAAGGAACAGTCACTATAACCTCCCTTGCTGAAAAGATTGTATCCCTGTGCAGGACAAAATCAAAAATAGTTTATGTACCTAAAAATTACGTCGATGTCGAATTGAGAATTCCCACAATTGATAAGGCATACAAACTTCTCGGATTCAAGCCTAAAGTGGATTTGAACACGGGAATTAAAAGGACATTTGCGTGGTACAAAAAATGGTTAAGTAATTAAATATTCTTGAATAAAAATAAAACGAAATATTTCTTTCTTGCCCACGGAGTTATGGGTCTCGAATGTCTGAAAGGATTAATAAAAAATAATTATTCCCCGGAATCCGTTGTAGTTCATAAAGATTTCGAACTCGGGAAAAAATATGATGATTTTTACATGCCAATAGAAAACCTATGCAAAGATAACGGTATAAACCTGATTAAGGCAGGTAAGCTAAACGAATATAAAAATAATTTTGAAGGTTTTGATTTCGGAATTTGTGTCGGCTTTATGGAAATTATAAAAAATGATATTCTGGGAATCCCGAAACTCGGAATATTCAACCTGCATTGCGGAAAACTTCCGCAATACCGCGGCAGGGCCCCGATTTCAAGGACTATTATGGATGGAAATGAATTCCTCACAATGACACTTCATAAAATGGATGAAGGTGTCGATTCCGGTGAAATCCTGCTTGAACAGGAAATAAAAATAGAAACCGATGACGATGTAAATACGATGTACGGAAAATGCTGCGAAGAATCCTCCGATGTTATTTTCTCCGGAATAGAGAAAATAAACAATGGTGAATTAGTTTTGAAGAAACAGGATTTATCTTTAAAACCTAAAGCAAATAAAAAAATCTCGGGCGAAGAGAGAATTATAAACTGGAATGATAATATTACAAAGATACATAATTTAATTAGAGCAATCACTCCGCCATACCCCTGTGCATACAGTACATATGAAAGCAATATATATAAATTTGTAAAATCCGAAATTTTTTCGATAGAAACATGTAATGCAAGAAATACTGGAGAAATATACTTTGTTGATGAAGATTATTTCCTAATAAACTGCGTAAACGGATTACTGAAAATAACAGAGATATGGGACGCGGATAATTACATCATAAAACCTGAAGAAGTATTTAAACAGAGAGGAATCTTTAAATGAAAATAATTGACGGGCATATTCACATCGGTAAATGGAGTAATATTTTTTTCAATTATGAAACAACCGTTTCCCAGGCAATTGATATAATGAAATCTTCAGGGGTCGAAGCCGCTGTGTGCCTTCCTACAGATGCTACCCCGAATGAAAAACTGTTTAATGAGATCAAAGGTCAAAAAGAATTCAAGTTTTACTTCGCAGCATGGATTAATCCCGAGGATAAAGAGCTTGACGGCTTTCTGGAAAAAAACTTAAGAGGTATTTCTCTGTTCAAAATTCATCCTTCCGTACAGAAAAAAAGAGTAACAGATAATTCATATAAAAAATATATAGAATCAGCACTCGAAAATAAAAAACCTGTAGTAATTCACTGCGGCAGGTGGAAAGAAGTTGCTTCATATGAGCACGCTCTTGAACTTTCAAAGAAATATCCGGATTTAAAAATAATATTGGCACATCTGGGCGGCGACCAGCCCTCACTTTACCTTGAGTGTGCAAGTGAAGTAAAAAAAATAAATTCAAACAATATTTATCTTGGCACCGAATCTGTCCGCGAATTCTATTTTGTCAACAAAGTCGTAAAAACAGTCGGAGCAGATAAAGTAATTTTCGGAAGTGACTATAATCTCGGACTGCCAAAAATGTACATACCAATCGTGGAAAGCCTTGATATTACTGAATCAGACAAGGAATTGATTTTTTCAGGTAACTTATTAAGAATTCTTAACAATGCATAACTTTATTTGAAAAAACCCGTAAAAATATTACATATTGCTCCGCAGAATTTTGCAGGAATGCCGATTGATTTCGTTAATATGCATAGGTCTTTCGGAATCGAATCAAGATTAATCACGATCTATAAAAACACACTTAATTTCGAAGAAGATATTTCCATTAACCTCCCTATCAGCGCAGGCAAGCTTGCAAAAAAATGGCGAGACAGTAAAATAGATGAACTGAAATTCTATGAACCGAAAAACTTTTTCGAATCAACATATTTTAAATTACGGGATTTCAAAAACAGAAGCAAAATTACTCATTACATAGATCAGTATAAACTGTTTGATTATGATGTTTATCATTTCGACGGCGGTATGGATTTATTCAGGGATTTACGGTTCGCAAAAGATTTAAAAAACCTCGGGAAAAAAATTGTCTGCTGTTATTTCGGCAGCGACCTGAGAACACGCGGAATATTTAAGGACCTCGATGAAATGAGTGATTTAAATCTTACGGTCGAATTCGACCACCTTGCGCTGTATAAGGACCTGAATTATCTTTTTTTCCCGTTTGATTTGAAAGATTACCAGTATCTTTTTAAATTCAGTCCTAAAATTAAAATCATACACTCCCCAACCAACAGAAAATTTAAGGGAACAGATAAAATTTTGAAGGTAATTGCAGAGTTGAAGAAAGAAAGAGATTTTGAATTTCATTTAGTTGAAAATATGGAGCGTGAAAAACTTCTCAAATTAAAAAAAGACTGCAATCTCGCAATAGACCAGGTTAGCGGTGATATGGGAGGTTCGGGCTACGGAAAAAATTCAATAGAAAATCTTGCAATGGGATTGCCGACCATCACGGAATTTAATGATGATTATCTTAAATTTATACCTGAAAACCCTTTTGTTACCTGTAATATAGACTCGCTGAAGGAATCACTTGTGAAAATAATCGATAATCCCGGAATTTTGAAAACATATTCCGAAAAAGGCAGGGCATGGGTCGAGAAATATCATTCATTCGAATCGGTAAACAATAAATTAATGGAATTATACAGACATAAAGGAATTATTGTTGAATAATTCCAAATCACATATTAAAGAATTATTATCACACACTGCTATATACGGTGTCGGCATAATGCTGAATAAGTTTTTATCGTTTTTGCTAATCCCGGTATATACTTATTTCTTTTCACCTGCGGATTTGGGATTATATAATTTAATCCAGTCTCTCTGGCTGTTCATCATTCTGATTTATGTTTACGGAATGGAAACATCCTTCATAAGATTTTTTATAGATGCAAAAGAAGATAAAGTAAAAACGGAAATTTATTCGACATCTCTCCTTTTAATCACACTGACATCGCTGATATTTTCCGTAATAATTTATTTGCTCGCCGGTACGGTCAGTAATTTTATAGGATTTGAAAATATTGAAAAAGGAAAATACCTGATTAAAATCCTGAGTGTCCTTCTGTTTTTCGATACAATTTCGCGGTTTCCTTTACTGCTTCTGCGCGCCGAACTTAAAGCAAAGACATATTTTATTCTCACGGTTTCTTCATTAATCATTAATCTTGTATTTAATGTAGTTTTCATAATCATATTTAAATTTAATGTCGAAGCAATTCTTTACAGTTATATAATTTCGGTTATCTTCACATTATTTGTTGGTCTGATAATCACAAAAAAATTCTTTACATTCAAATTTTCATTTAAGGAGGCAAAAGAACTTGTTATCTACGGGAATAAATTTATTTACTTCGGGCTTTTTCTATTACTTATAGATGTATCGGACAGGTTTTTTCTGAAATACTATTTTGATGAAAGCATTGTCGGGATTTACAGTGCTAACTACAGGCTGGGAACGGTGATGAGTCTTGCAATAGCGGCATTTCGGTTTTCGTGGACCCCTTATTTTCTTAACCTGTCGGAAAATCCGGAGAACAAAAAAATAATCTCAAATACTTTCACGTATTTTATATTTGCAGGACTTTTCCTGTTTTTATTTTTTGTATTTTTTACCGAGCCGGTGGTGAAATTTACTTTCGGAGGTTACAGTCTTCTCGACCCAAAATATTACAGCGGACTTGTAATAATACCAATAATATTATTATCATATTTCTTCTCAGGCTTGTTCGCAAATCTGAATGTTGTTCCTTTTTATACAAATAAGACTTCAATTTTATTTTATATTTCACTCGAAGGACTCATAATAAATGTGTTACTTAATATAATATTAATACCAAAATTCGAAATGCTTGGAGCTGCTTACTCGACACTGGTTACTTATGCAATAATGTTTCTTCATATTTATTTCGTATCGCAGAAACTGTATCACATCAAATACGAATGGCGCTCGATATCGATTCTGTCTGCATCTGCGCTGATTTTACTTTCAGCTTTTTATTATACTAAATATTACCTGTCTCTTAATTCAAATCTAAAAATTCTTGTCTATTTCGTCCTATTAATCGTTTTTATACTCATTTCTAACTTGTTTAAAATCGTCAAAATAAGTAGCGTAAAATTACTAGTTAGAAAAGATGCCTAAAGTATAGCTTTAAGAATTTTTCTCTTGACATTTATTTATATAGTAGTTATGTTTGTATTGGATAGTAATTGTGCAAGATGTTAAGATGAGTGTTACAAAAAAATAAGATTTACCCTTTCTTATTTTACAGTATCCAGTCACCCCGCAACCAGTGACTGGATTTTTTTTTGCATAAGACTTCTCAAATAAGGAATAAAAATTCACTTTAATAGAAATATATTTCATAGATAATCGAAAATATTTTCAGTAAAACTGAAATATTTTTCTCGTTAATTCTGCTAATCCTCATTTTTATCCAAATTTTCACTTTGGCACGTATATTGCCTTTATATAAGCAAACACATTAAGTTTAAAATAAAAAAGTAAAAAATAAACATAAGGAGAATTAAATATGAACCTCATAAAATATAAAAGAGACAACGACTTAATTAATGATACTTTCAGGTCATTCTGCAATCAGCCGTTTTTCTCATTACGCGATGAAATACTTAATAGATCGAATTTCACGCCAAAAGTAAGAATAACCGAAGATAAAGATAATTTTTATCTTAATATAGAAATGCCCGGAATTCCGAAAGATGATGTAAAGATTTCACTCGAAGATAGTGTTCTCACAGTCATCGGAACAAAAAAGACACAGAATAAATCCGAAGATACAAACTTGATTTTGAATGAAATCCATTACGGTGAATTCAGTAGAAGCTTTAACCTGAGCGACAACATAAAGAAAGATGCTATCGATGCCGAATTTAAAGACGGATTGCTTATTATCACTTTGCCAAAAGTCGAAGAAGCAAAACCGGTGGTAAAAGAAATAACAGTTAAATAATTTTTAATAAACTGTTCCCGCACTCGCGAGCGAGAACAATTTTACAAATACAAAAATAATAATTATTAATTAAAACCATTCCGGGTAATGCCCGGAGTGGTATTTGTACAAATAAACATTCCCAAACAGAGTTTGGGAACAAGGATTCTAAGAAAGGAATCAAAAAAATGGGTAAAATAATAGGAATAGACTTAGGTACTACCAACTCCTGCGTATCAGTGATGGAAGGTAACGACCCGGTTGTTATACAGAACTCCGAAGGCGGAAGAACAACTCCCTCCGTAGTTGCATTTACAAAAACAGGTGAAAGAATCGTTGGCGACCCCGCAAAAAGACAGGCAGTGACAAATCCTTCCAATACAGTTTTCTCTATAAAGAGATTTATGGGAAGAAGATACGATGAAGTAACAAGCGAAATTTCGGAAGTGCCTTATAAAGTAATCAGGGGTGATAATGATGTTGCCAGAGTGGAAATAGATGATAAGAGCACGAACCAGAAGAGAGTATACTCTCCTCCGGAAATATCTGCTATGATTCTGCAGAAGATGAAAAAGACTGCCGAAGATTATCTCGGACAGCCCGTTACAGAAGCCGTTATTACAGTACCCGCTTATTTTAACGATTCCCAGAGACAGGCAACAAAGGATGCCGGCAAGATTGCAGGACTCGATGTGAAAAGGATAATAAACGAACCTACTGCAGCAGCACTCGCATACGGACTCGATAAGAAGAAGAAAAATGAAAAGGTAGCGGTTTATGACTTAGGCGGCGGAACGTTCGATATATCCATCCTGGAGCTCGGTGAAGGCGTGTTTGAAGTTAAATCGACAAATGGTGACGGACATCTAGGAGGTGATGATTTTGACCAGAGATTAATGGATTATCTTGCGGACGAATTCCAGAAAAAAGAGGGTATTGACTTAAGAAAAGACCCGATGGCTTTGCAGAGATTAAAGGAAGCAGCCGAAAATGCTAAGAAAGCTTTATCGACAAGTAATCAAACGGAAGTTAATTTACCATATATAACTGCAACAGCAGACGGACCAAAATTCCTGCTTGAAAATGTTACAAGGGCAAAGTTTGAATCATTAATAACGGATCTGGTAAACAGGACAATCGGACCGTGCGAAAAAGCAATTGCGGATTCAGGTTATGTAAAAAGTGAAATAGATGAAGTGATATTAGTAGGCGGTTCGACACGCATCCCGATGGTTCAGGAAACAGTAAAGAAATTATTCGGAAGAGAACCTCATAAAGGTGTGAATCCTGATGAAGTCGTTGCTATCGGTGCGGCAATTCAGGGCGGTGTATTAACGGGCGATGTGAATGATGTATTACTTCTTGATGTAACACCATTATCACTCGGTATTGAAACACTTGGCGGTGTAATGACAAAATTAATCGATGCAAACACGACTATACCATCGAAGAAATCACAGATTTTCTCGACCGCATCGGATAATCAGCCTTCAGTGGAAATCCACGTATTGCAGGGCGAGCGTCCGATGGCAATAGATAACAGGACACTCGGAAGATTCCATCTCGATGGAATTCCTCCG
>PMIW01000029.1 GCA_003158365.1 Ignavibacteriota bacterium
CATATTATATTTTTAATCAAAAATATAGAACGAACTTTAACTCAAGATTATGCAATTGTTAAAACAAAGTAATCGAATTGTAAAGTTGAAAAACATTTACAATTTTTGGAGAATTATTAATTTATTAAAATTAAAATCATTGTTTTTTACACATGAATTTTAATTTTTCGAAGTTTTGCTATTTGCGACAGTTCACTTTCGTAGACTATTTTATTACCATCACCCAAAGATGATTCTATATCCCTTATGTTTTTTATTAGCCTGTGCAGACCTTCGATTTCTACCGATGCCGCCTGGTCTGATCCCCACATCGAACGATCAAGAGTAATATGTCTTTCTACAAAAGCTGCACCAATGGAAACGGCAGCCCATGTCGGAGCAAGTCCGGTTTCGTGACCCGAGTATCCAATTGGAACTCCGGGATATTTTTCTTTCAAAGTCTTAATCATATTTAAATTAAGCTGCTCAACCGGACAAGGATAAGCAGAGGTTGAATGTGCAATTAAAAGATTTTCCGTTCCGATTTCTTTAACTGCGTTTTCTATTTCTTCCATTGTAGACATTCCCGTTGAAATGATTAACGGTTTACCAGTTTCCTTTTTCTTTTTCAATAACATAATATCCGTAAGAGAAGCAGATGAAGCTTTATAACAGGGCGGATTAAATTGTTCAATAAAGTCAACTGATTCTTCATCCCAGCACGAAGCAAACCAATCTATTTTCATTCCCTTGCAGAAAAGGTCGATTTCGGCATATTGTTCAAGTGAAAACTCAACTTTATATCTGTATTCCATGTATGTAATTCTTCCCCACGGCGTATCACGTTCAATATTCCATTGTTCTTTAGGAACGCAGAGCTCAGGTGTGCGTTTCTGAAATTTAACAGCATCACATCCTGCTGCTTTTGCCCCCATAATTAATTGCTTTGCAATTTCAACAGAACCATTATGATTAATACCGATTTCACCGATTACATAAACGCGCTCACCATCACCCACATGTTTTTTTCCTAACATAACTTTTGATTGATTATTCATTTATTTATATTTTAATTTATTAAAAACATTTTACCAGGCAGTCCAGCCGCCATCAATAACTAGATTTGCACCTGTCATATAGGATGATGCATCGCTCGCAAGAAATACAATTGCACCAGTATAATCTTCAGGCTTAGCCATTCTTCCAAGCATAGTTTTTTTAGAATAATTTTCTATAAAATAATCATCCTGTGCATTTTCAACTCCGCCCGGAGAAAGTGTGTTAACTCTTACACATTTTTTTCCCCAGTATGATGCCAGATAACGTGTTAAATTAATCACAGCTCCTTTTCCAGCAGGATAAGAAGGAGATTTATAAAATATTTGTTCACCGTTTTCTTTAGCATAAATTGACTGGTCAGGACCAACAATACCGTATGTAGAGGCAACGTTTACTATACTCCCTTTTCCTTGCTTTGCCATCTCGCTTCCGAATATTTTACAACAAAGAAATGTTCCTGTGAGATTTACTTCGAGAGATTTATTCCATAGACCGAGCGAGTAATTTTCAAACATTGATTGTTTGAGTACGGATGAATCATTATGAAAGATATCGTTAATAGCTGCATTATTAACAAGAATGTCAATTTTTCCTGTTTTAGTTAAAACCATGTTCCTTACTTTTTTTACCGAGTCTTCATACGTAACGTCGAGCAAAGCTGCAAATGAATGCGAGTTTAAACCGGATGCTATTTTTTCTGCTTCTTCAATTTCGATATCTCCGACTACAACTGTCGCACCAAAATCAGATAATGCTTTGCACTGCATTTGCCCAATTAATCCTGCCGCACCGGTTACAATTACTGTTTTTCCTTCGAGTGAAAATATATTACTAGTAATCATACTTTTTCCAGCTGTTTAAAGTTTGTAGTTTTCCTAAATACAGGTTCAATCGGATTTCCCCGTAAATATTTCTTTATATTATTTTCTCTTACAGCTTTTTTAAGGATTTGCAGGACATCCTGATAAGCGCTAAGCGTATATTTTATATCTTCATCTGTGTGAGAAAAGCACATATTATGAAATCCTCCCCACAGAATTCCGCGTTTTATCATTTCTTGCTGAACGAGGGATTTCATTTCAAGAGGGTTTGCTGTTTCCGGGTCAAAAGTAACAATTGTTCTGACATCATATCCTATACATTTAGTATATTCCATATCAAGAAATTCTGCGATTTGATTGTATCCTGTTTTTAGTTTCTTCCCCTGCCTGAATAAATATTCAGGGACATTCTTTTCAACAATTTCATCTATCGTCGCTACAACAGCTGCGAGTGATAAGGCTTCTCCTCCGAACGTAGTAAAGAAGAATACATCTTTGTTTAAAAGCCTCATAATTTCTTCTTTTCCTGTTAATACCGAAACCGGCATCCCGTTTGCGATTGCTTTTGAATAAACAGCCAAATCAGGAGATATTCCGAAATATTCCTGAGCACCACCGGGAGCCATTCTGAAACCGGTCCACATTTCATCGA
>PMIW01000055.1 GCA_003158365.1 Ignavibacteriota bacterium
AGGAATTGTTGCTAATAATAACGAAAATAATTTTCCGCAAAACTTTAGGACAAAAGAATCTGCCGACCTGTTTTTAATACTTATAATTCATCTTTTAAAACACGGAGGACGTGCTGGTATTGTTCTGCCCGATGGCTCGCTGACCGGCGAAGGCGTAAAACAGCGTGTCAGGCAAAGAATTCTCGAAGAGTGCAATCTGCACACAATTATACGCCTGCCAAATTCAGTTTTCCAGCCCTATGCAACTGTCGCAACGAATCTTTTATTCTTTGAAAAAGGAAAACCGACAAAAGATATATGGTATTATGAACACCGCATGCCNNCGAGCGTGGATATGACCTCGATATTAAAAATCCTACTAAACAGGAAGAAGCACACGAATATAGCAGTAAAGAATTAATGAAAATTATGGAAATTTCATTTTCTAAAAGTCAATCTTTATTAAAGCAACTAAAAGAGACTACATATGAGTAAGGGAAGAAGAATCGAAGAATTAATTTATTCAAGTTGGGAAAACGTGTTTTATAATTCAGTTGGAACTTATTTGCAATATATAAACCTTAAATTGTCCAAGCAAATAAAATCAGAACCACTTTCAAAACATATAAAGATTGTTGGTGGATATGCTTTTAAAAGTTCTGAATATAAAAATAATGGAATTCCTGTTATTAGAATTTCAGATTTCAACAATGAACAAATTGTATTGAATGATGTTGTTTATTATAAAGAATCAAAAGAATTAGAAAAATATGAGTTGCATAAAAATGATATTATTATAGCTTTAACTGGTGGCACAATTGCTAAATTAGCAATTGTGCAAAAAGGTTTAGGTAAATTGTATTTAAACCAAAGGGTGGGAAAATTTGAAGTGCTAAATCCAGATGAATTTGAAATGGAATATGTTTATTGGATTGCGAGAAGCGTTCAAAACATTATTAAAAGTTTAGCATGGGGTGCTGCTATTCCAAATGTAAGTCCTAAACAAATTGAAGAAATTAAATTCCCAATTCCTAATAAAAAAATTCAAAAAGGAATTATTAATTTTCTTAATGCTCTAAAATTAAATAAAATTGATAGTAAGAAAAAATATTTCAATGAAGAAGTTGAAGCCAAAATTATTTCTTTACAGCGAAAACAAATTAATGGCAATGAAATTAAATTTGAAATTTATCAACAACTCGATAATGTAAAACAACTTCGTCAGGCGTTTTTAAAAGAAGCTATGCAGGGAAAACTCGTTCCTCAAAATCCAAAAGACGAACCCTCAATCAAACTTCTTAGGAAAATTAAAAATGAAAAATTTAAAAATCTAATCGGTAAAAAGGAAAAACCTCTTCCCGAAATAAAACCTGAAGAAATTCCATTCAAAATTCCTAAAAACTGGGTGTGGTGTAGATTTGGAGAGATAATTATATCTATGACTAATGGTATTTACAAAGAAGACAAATATTTTAATACCGACGGTGTTGGATGCTTTCGTATGTATAATATAAAAAATGGGAAGATAAACTTTGAAAATATTAAAAGAATGATTTTATCAGAACGCGAGATTTCTACTTATGCTTTAAAAGAAAACGATTTATTGCTTAATAGGGTAAATAGTATTGAACTTCTTGGAAAATCAGCTCTTATTAAAAAACTTAACGAACCATTTGTATTTGAAAGTAAAAATATAAGAGTTCGTTTGGTTTTTAAAGAAAAAACAGCCCCTTTTATTAATTATCTGTTTCAAACTCCAATAGTTAAGGATCAAATTCTTAAGTCATTCACAAAAGTGACTGGTCAAGCATCTATTAGTCAAGAAAAACTTTTTCCAATAATTATCCCTCTTCCTCCACTTCCAGAGCAAAAGCGAATCGTAACAAAACTGGAGGAATTAATGAAATACTGCGACGAACTCGAACAAAGCATAAAACAAAGCAAAGAGCAAAATGAAAAACTCCTTCAAACCGTCCTCCGCGAAGCACTAACAAAAAGTTAAATAAATCTTTCTTGGATTCCCGCTTAAAACTTGCGGGAATGACAAAACGTATTGCGTTACGAAGCTGGGGCTTCGTAACGAGGAAAAAGAACTGGATTCCGGCCTAAAATCCGCCGGAATGACAGAGCGNNACTCTACAGACTGTTCTTTTTCCTTGACAAATATATCCGTTTTTATTATAATCGCAATAGATTAAATAATAAATATAAAATAATCTAAAAGGATTATAGATTATGGAATTAACAAATAGCAACATACCTAAAGGCGTAAAATCAGCTCTCTCCGATATAGAACGGCAATTCGTCCTTATGCGCTCCTCCGGCTCCTCGATTCGCGATATCGCAAAGAAACTAAAGAAATCTACTCATACAATCTGCGAATGGAATAAGAAATTTAAAAAAGAACTTCTCGAAGCAAGGAATAATATCTTTAGCGATATTCAAAAAAAAGTCATAGATTCTAAATTCTCCCGTCTTGATTTCCTTAGAAGCGAAATTGATAGGATTTCTAAAATTCTTCGAAAAGAAAATGTTAAGAACGATGGCTTCGGTGATGATTACAATAAAATACTGAATTATTATGCAAAGCTTTCGGATTTGATGTCTTCTTTTGAACTTGATTTGTTTAAAGTTGGGGTTGATTTCCGGAATAACATCGAACCTGAATCGAATTCAATCGATAAAGATGAAGATGAAAATTTAAGTGTTGCTGATGTTGTTCAAATTAACAACAATGATACAAAAGAAACTATAAAAGAAAATACTGAAAATAAAGAATTTAATAACATGGACAACAAATCTGCAACGACTAACAACAGAGCAACATTGCCGAAAAAATTCTTTTATAAAAAACAATGATTTAATAAAAATTAAAGGTTTCCGAAGTTGATAATTACTATTATGCTTTTTAGTTTTTTCAACGCAATCAGGGAAATCAGCGTAATCAGTGATCGTTCTTTTACATAATTTTAAAAAATTACAGGTCGCTCCTACGGAGCTAAAATTGGTTTGTCAAATCATTTTCTACAAACAGGCCGCTGCTACGGAGTTGAAAACTCGCCGTGGCGAGCTGAAGAATGCTTTCCTTTGCGCTCTTTGCGATAACCTTTGCGTCCTTTGCGGTTAAAATCTTTCAATCTACTTTCCTGGATTCCGGCTTAAAATCCGCCGGAATGACAGANNAAAGCTCTTAAAAACATTATTAAGACACTGTTTTTCATTTGAAATAATTTTCAATTTGGCTATATTTATCTTTTGTATTTAAATTTTAATATAATATTCCGATGGCGGAAAAAACTTTTAACATTGGAAAGATTTCACAGGTAATTGGACCTGTTATAGACGTTGATTTCAGCACGGGAAAACTGCCTGCAATTAATAATGCGTTAACGATTAAACGCACGACTATAGAAGGCAAAGAAGACGTGCTTGTTACCGAAGTTCAGCAGCACTTAGGAGAAGACAGGGTTAGAACGGTTGCCATGGACAGCACAGACGGACTGGTAAGGGGAATGGATGCAATAGATACAGGCGAGCCGATTATGATTCCCGTCGGACCTGAGGTTCTCGGAAGGCTGATTAATATCACGGGACATACGATTGACGGCAAACCGGAATTGGTAACAGACAAAAAATATTCTATTCACAGACCTCCTCCAAAATTCGAAGATTTATCCACCAAAAAAGAGATGTTCGAAACCGGTATTAAGGTTATTGATTTGCTCGAGCCATATACAAAAGGCGGTAAAACAGGCTTATTCGGCGGTGCAGGAGTAGGAAAAACGGTTATTATACAGGAATTAATTCATAATATCGCAAAACACCACGGCGGATATTCGGTTTTTGCAGGTGTTGGCGAGAGAACAAGGGAAGGAAATGATTTATATCGTGAAATGACCGAATCGGGTGTTATTAAAAATACTGCACTTGTATTCGGGCAGATGAATGAACCTCCGGGAGCAAGATTGAGAGTAGGATTGACAGCACTGACTATTGCAGAATATTTCCGCGATGACCTTGGCAAAGACGTTTTATTATTCATAGATAACATTTTCCGTTTCACACAGGCAGGCTCGGAAGTATCTGCATTGCTTGGGCGTATGCCATCGGCAGTAGGTTACCAGCCGACACTTGCGACTGAAATGGGTGCCTTGCAGGAAAGAATTACATCGACAAATAAAGGCTCCATTACATCGATACAGGCGATTTACGTACCTGCGGATGACTACACTGACCCTGCGCCTGCAACAGCATTTGCTCACCTCGATGCGACAACGGAGCTTTCGAGAAAGATTTCAGAGCTTGGAATTTATCCTGCCGTTGACCCGTTAACATCGACTTCGAGGATTCTCGACCCGCTGATAGTGGGTGATGACCATTACAATACGGCAATGGAAGTAAAAAGAGTGCTTCAGAATTATCAGGACTTGCAGGATATTATAAATATTTTGGGTATCGATGAATTATCGGATGAAGATAAACTTATAGTGGCAAGGGCAAGAAGGATTCAGAGATTCTTTTCGCAGCCTTTTGCAGTGGCGGAGCAGTTCACTAATATTCCAGGAAAATATGTGAAGTTAGATGAAACAATTAAAGGATTTAAGATGATACTTAACGGTGAATGCGACAATTTACCTGAAAACGCATTTCTATTTGTTGGTACTATAGAAGAAGCATTTGAAAAAGCCAAACGAATTCAAAATCAGTAATTACTTTGGATAATTTATTAGAACTTGAAATAGTAAGCCCGGTTAAAAGTGTTTACAAAGGTATGGTTAAATCGTTAACCGCTCCCGGNNATAATGAAACTTGTAAACGAAAGAGGTGAAGAGATTTCATTTTCGACAAGCGGAGGAATACTTGAGGTAAAGAGCAACATAATATCGGTGCTTGCGGATACTATTGAAAATAAGGAAGAAATTGATGCTGACAGGGCGAGAAAGTCACTGGAGAGAAACGAAAAACGACTGGCTGAGCATGAAGAAACGCTTGACAGAGTACGGGCAGACCTCTCCATAATGAGAGCGAAGAACAGGCTGCGTTTAATTAGTAATGAATAATAAAGAGCAATTTTATTTGATATTTGGTATTGGAACTATGTTTTTGGACTTTTAAGTTTTAAAAAATTTTTGTATTTTTATAATTCCTCTTTTGTTTTTTAAATTTATTTATATAGTTGCAGGGGATGTAGCTCAATGGTAGAGCATCGCCCTTTTAAGGCGGTGGTTGAAGGTTCGAGCCCTTCCATCCTCACCAAAAAAGCCACTTTTAAGTGGCTTTTTTGTTTTCAAAAATCTATTTATTTGTAAGACCGGTTCAGATTTATTTAATCTTTTCCAATGAGATATTTCCGCCCAATGTTTTGCACTTTATCAGTTCGCCTCCCGAACCGATATCTCCTGACATTTTGTGATTAACGAGTTTATTAACATTACTTGTAAGAGGAAAATCTGAATTTATTTCACCGCTCGTGGCAGTAAGCTCGACTTTTGCCGAAGAATTTTCCGGTATATAGAGATTAACATTTCCTCCTGATGTACTTAAGTCCATACCCTGAATTTCACCGTTGTATTTAATTGTGATATCACCTCCGGCAGTCTTAGCTTTTATTGAACCGTCGGAAGCCGTAATATTTATATTGCCGCCTGCTGTTTTAGCAGATACATTTCCGTTTATGGATTCAATCTTAACATCACCGCCTGCAGTTTTAAGATTTGCGTTACCATTAATATTCCTTAAATCAATATCGCCGCCTGCAGTTTTCATATTTACACTGCCCGTGAGGTCTCCGAGAGTAATATCACCGCCTGCAGTTGCAATAGAAGTATTGAATTTATCGGGTATATTAACTTCAATTTTAAGGTTTACATTTTTTAAAGCTTCGACACCCTGCGATTTGCCCGCAGTTACGAATATATCCCCATCTTTTTCGCTTATCTTAAATGTCATATTATCTTTTGCGTTATCATTACCCGATATTTTTATATAGGCTTCGGATTTATTCCATGTGGAAACAGTAACATCACCGCAATCAGCTTTAACATTTAAAGTCTTGCCCTGAGATGTTGACAGGGTTTGTTCCTTAATAATTCCATCGGCTAATATGTACTGTACAGGGAGAGAATAGATTAAAAACAAAAAAATAATTTTCCTTAACATTTTTACTCCTTTTTTTATTTATATACGGGGTGTTTATAAAAATGTTTTAATAATATTATTTGAAACTAATTAATTGTTTATCCGTAATAAAAAGTAGAAGTTTAATTCGGAATTCCCCACGGGCAAAGAGAAGAGAAGAATAATCACCCCGTATAAACGGGGTCGGGGGATTCCGATTTTTTATTTACCCGCCCTGTCAATAAATTCAATCTTTGATGCATTCTTTTTAAGTTTCATATTATTGAAAAGCTTATTAATTTTAAGGATATTATATTTATGGTATTGTACAGCAAAAAGTTAAGTTTATACATTGTTATTTTAGTCTTTATTGCGTTTTCCAATGTTTTTTCGCAGGGGAAAATTTCAGGAATAGTTAGAGACGAAAATTATACTACTCCGTTAAAAGATGCTGCAGCCGAATTATTTTATGATAACGGAAAAGAAAAAGTATCGGAATCCAATACAGATGGAACCGGTTTTTTTGCATTTAATGATTTGAAATATGGTTTATATGAACTGAAAATTTCATTAAAAGATTATTCGGGATACGAAATAAGTTATATTAAGATATCGGAAGAAACACCGGTTGCAAATTTTGATACATTAAGACTTGAATCCGGAAAAAATTATGTAAAAGTAATATTGTTAAAAGGTGTATTTGAAGAATCCAAAATCAAAAATGATAAGATTTTAATAGATAAAGAGAATATTAATAAAAATTACCATAATGGCAAAATATCAGGTACTATTAAAGATTCAAATGATTTTAAACCAATAGAAGGAGGAACCGTTGTTTTATTTCGAAATGATTCTGCTAAATATTATGCCGGAATGATTACCACGGAAAAGGGATATTTTTCTTTTGATAGTCTTGAAACCGGAAAATACAGAATTAAATTATCATCTATCGGTTTTAATACTCTGGAAATTAAGGATATTTATATAAGTGACATTAGATCTAAAATCAATCTCGAAACACTATATCTTTCTACGGATACAGGTGCCCGAAAAGAAACTTTATATTCGACAAAAGAAGTATTAGTTGAGGATGAAGCGCCTTTGATGGAATTAAACGATGACAAGAAAATTTTCAATGTGGATAAAATGATGACAACAAAGGGAGGGACGGCAATCGATGTATTAAAAAAACTGCCGATGGTTGATGTAGATGCGCAGGACAATGTGACACTTCGCGGAAGTGCAAATATAGTAATATTAATTGATAATAAACCGATGAAGTTTGCAAGCCTGAGGCAGCTTCCTGCCGATGCAATTAAAAATGTTGAAATTATTACGAATCCTTCCGCAAAATATGAATCAGAGGGTGTTTCAGGAATTATTAATATTGTAATGAAAGATAATGAAAATAGGGGAATTGGTTACAATGGTTATATATATTCGAGTTACAGGGATAATCAAAGTTACAATTCCGGTTTAGGATTTGATTTAAAAAAGAATAAATGGACATTCTTTTTAAACGGCGGGCTGGGAAGATATAAATACAAATCGGATAATACATCTGATATTACATATTTACAACCTTCATCTTATTATAATTCTATTTCGAACGGCAACGGGGACAATAAATATTACTTCGGGGGATTCGGTGCTGAATATGAAATAAATAAAGGTCATAGTTTAGGTTTCGATGTTTATTATAATAAAGGTGATTACGGGAATTCGTATAATTCAAAAAGTTACAATTACGATGCGCTGCATTTACTAAGTTCGTTATATACCAATTTATACAGCGGAGACGGCAATAACGATAATATTTTCACCAGCATATATTACAATGGAAAATTTGATAAGATGGGTAAAGAATTGAATTTTGATGCAACATATTCAAAATTCAAAAATAAATATAATGCGGGTCAGAACATTCAATATTACGATTCTCTCTCTGTTCCCGTAAATAATACACCTTCGGTACAGTTGAACACAACCAATGATAACAACAGCAATCTCAGGATACAACTTGATTTGACTTATCCTGTCAATGACCAGACAAAATTCGAGACAGGGTATAAGGGGACAATCAGGTCGAGTGATAATGATTTCAGTTCCGATACTTTAAATTATATAATGAATTCATATGTAAGGAATAATGATGTCACAAATCATTTCAAGATGACCGATTATATTAATGCGTTATACGGTACGTATTCACAAAAAATAAAAAACTTCAGATTTAAACTCGGACTCAGATTGGAGCATACTTTAACGGACGGTTCATTAATTACCAACGGGATAATATTTTCAAAAAATTATCTCGATGTATTTCCGACATTAACGTTTTCACAGAAATTAGGCATGTCGCACGAATTGCAGGTAAGTTACAGCAGGAGAATTACAAGACCGAGCATGTACAGGTTGAATCCGTTTGTAAGGAAAAGCAATTTACTATTTATCAATATCGGGAATCCGGAACTTGAACCCGAGTATTCCGATTCATATGAACTGAGTTATATATTTATAAGCAATCCGATAAACATAACACCTGTTGGATTTTACAGAAGAACGACAAATGTAATTTCGAATTACAGCTACATTCAGGATACAAATACTACAGTTACAACTTACAAAAACGCAGGGTCAGGTTATTCATACGGAATGGATTTTATTGTAAGTTCAAGAGCACTGAAATGGTGGAATATAAATTCGACATTCAGTTTCTATAAAATAAAATACGATGCAGGGCTTGTGAATGATTTCAGCGGAGAGGAAGGATTTTCATGGAGGGCAAATATAAGGTCATTTTTCACGATTGGAGATATCTTTAACATAGAAGTATATTATAATTACAACGGAAAGAGAATAAATGCAAGCGGATTTAATCAGCCTAGCAGCAGTCTCGATATATCCGTCAATAAGAACTTTTTCAGGAAAAAACTTACGATTGGAATCAGGGGTGAAGATTTATTCAAGACAAATACCTGGGGAAGCGAGACAAACGGAGTCGGGGTAAAAAGTGTTTACAATTACAACTGGGATTCGAGGGGAGTGTACCTGAATTTGAATTATAATTTCGGAAATTCGGATGATTATTACAAAAAATCAAAGAACACAAAGCAAAACGAGAACGAGAAAAGCGATTCGAACGAACAAGGAAACAAATAGTATTGTTTTTTAACTTCAGTTTAATTTTATTATAAAAATAAAATAGTATTATATGAGGAAAATTTTCTTAATTTTAGTGTTAATTGTTACAGCAGGAGCATTTAATTTATCATATTCACAGATAAAACTTATAACCGAAACAGATTCAAAGATAAAGAAAACATACGAAAATTATATTGAGAAATCCGTAAATACAGTTACACTTTACCGGTATGATATCGACAGCGGGGAAGTGGATAGTGAATCTGAAAAGATAAGCAAAACTTTTGTGGATTTGAATAAAAATACTTTAACGGATATTTCTTATTATCCCAATTATTCAAAAACAGTTGTAGCTTTCAATGACAGTAAAAACATTTCAGATGTTTCAATTTATTATTCGGACAATTCTTTGATGAGCAGGGTCATTACAAAATATGAAACCGATGGAAATGTAAAGCATAAAATTTATTATTTCGGGAATTCAATGACGTTCAAAACCATCAACTCATATTCCTCGGGAAATTTAGTAAGGCAGGACTATGTTGATTCACTCGGGAAGAATTTAAGTTACAGTAAGTTATATTTTTATAATTCGAACATGTTAATTGAGGAAGATAAGTTTAATCAGGCAGATTCTCTCGAAATAGTTTTTCAATATTCATATGATAACGCCGGAAATTGTATTGAAGAAAATGTAAATTATCCCGGTGCAAGTTATACCAGTAAAATAGTTAATAAATATGATGACAGAGGAAATAAAACGGAATCTGTTATGTACGGCATTGGTAATAAAATTACATCCAAAAGTGAATACAAATATGATAATAAAAGTTTAATGACGGAGGAATCGACTTTCTCAATTGACAATAAACCGGTCACAAAAAACGAATATAAGTATGATGAATACGGCAAGAAAACAGAATGGAAATCATATGATTTTAAAGAAGACCTTGAGTATTTGTATAAAATTATTTATGATGAGAAATGATAAGAGCAGAATTAAGAAGTTAGAAGTTAGGAGTTAGAAGCCACTGCTGTTGTATTTAACGGTAATGATCGCATTATTTCCGGAAAGCTTCTAACTTCTAGCTTCTAACTCCTAACTT
>PMIW01000137.1 GCA_003158365.1 Ignavibacteriota bacterium
TCAACCTTGGCAAGGTTGCGCTCTACCAACTGAGCTATTCCCGCTTAGGTTTCAAAAATATGTTATAATTTTTCTTTTTTCAAGTCTGATTTTATTCTAAATTTAATTATTCGACTTGAATTCCTTATCTATGACTGTTATTTCACCCGGATAAGTAATCGGTCCTAAGAATGTATCAACTGTCGGTGTTACACCCAGTTTTACCCTTGCAGCCGAACCGTTTTTACCTCCCAATGCCAGTCCTAAATTTATCAATCTTTCGTAATTATCATTTTTAAAAAAACTTAATAAATCAAATGCCATATCGATTGGTATCGTTGTTTCCTTTCCAACACCCGGTACTTCAATTCCGCTTGCAATATTTCCGTTAATTAATTCGGAGTCATCGATGAACAATCTCCATGCAAGTGCCTTTATTACTGCAGATGTATTTGGTGACCCGCCCGTCCCATCATTGGGGTTTTTAGCAAGCAAATTCAGTGTGAATGAAGTATTAAGCTTACCGCTCGAAAATGCGGATAAAAGAGTTGCTCCGTCCAGCAAATTAAAATCAGTTATTTTTGATTTCGTCCCGAATCCGACTCCGCCTACCTTCATGTTTGAAATGTTTCCAAGTTTAAACTGAAGTCTCTGAAGATTTACCATTGCATCCTTGAGACTAGTACAGGAAAAGGAAATCATCGAAAACAAAATAATAACGCTAATGAGTACTTTATTCTTCATATGATTTTTATAAAAATTAATTAAATGTATGTTATTTATAACATTAAATACAGTAAATAAGTTCATTTCAAAAAAAAATGCCATTCACATTTTAGTGAATGACATTTTTTAATAATATTAATAGATTTAAGCCATCTTTTTCATCAGGTCAACTACTCTGCAGCTATATCCCCATTCATTATCATACCATCCGATTACTTTCACCAGATTTCCGCTTGCCATTGTTGAAAGAGCATCGAATATGCAAGAGTGGCTGTTCCCGATTATATCGCTCGATACTATCGGGTCTTCGCAATATTCCAAAATACCTTTCAAATTAGAATCTGCAGCTTTTTTCATTGCGGCGTTAATTTCTTCTTTAGTTACTTCTTTATTTAAAATACACACAAAATCCGTAATCGAACCGTCAGGAACCGGAACTCTCAATGAAAAGCCGTCAAGTTTACCTTTTAACTGCGGCAGAACTTTTCCGACAGCTTTGGCTGCACCTGTAGTTGTAGGTAAAATATTGACAGCACCTGCTCTTGCTCTTCTTAGATCCTTATGCGGCTGGTCAAGCATCACCTGGTCGTTTGTATAAGCGTGTACGGTGGTCATAAATCCTTTTTCAATTCCGAATGCATCGCTCAATACCTTTACCATCGGTGCAAGGCAGTTTGTAGTGCAGGAAGCATTGGATACAATTTTATGCTCGGGTTTTAACACCTCATCGTTCACTCCCAGAACTATCATAGCATCAAGATCATCTTTTGGAGGAGCTGAAAGAATCACTTTCTTTGCGCCTGCATCGATATGCAATTGCAGCTTTTCTTTCTTTGTAAAAACACCCGTGCATTCAATTACAATATCAACTCCCATAGCACCCCAGCCTAATTTTGACGGGTCTTTTTCGGCTGTTATTTTTATTGTTTTTCCGTTTACTGACATCCCGTTTTCAAGGACTTTAACTTCACCGTTAAATTTTCTATGAACCGAATCGTATTTAAGTAAATGAACCATAGTGTTCGGGTCCATTAAATCATTGATTGCGACGACCTCGAATCCTCCGATTTCCACCATCCTTCTGAATACTAATCGACCGATTCTTCCAAAACCATTTATTCCGACTTTTATAGGCATTTTCCCTCCAATTTTGATAATTTTTTTAAATTTTTACTGATTTTGCATTAAAATACCTAAATAGTGTAAAAAAATCAAATCAAAATTAAGTAAATCTTAAATTGATTTTGGTACCTCAAATAAGTATATTTGCAAATGCTTAATTTTTATAAATTTTATTAATATGGCAACAACTTCAGATTTAAAAACAGGTATAATTATCAAATTTAACGGTGATTTGCATTCAATTATGACTGTAGAGCATAGAACCCCCGGAAACCTCAGAGCTTTTTATCAGGTTAAGATGAGAAATCTGAAAAACGGCAAAACTATTGAAAACCGCTTCCGTTCAGGTGAAGAAATTGAAATTGAAAGGCTTGAATTAAAAGAATATCAATTTTTGTATAAAGACGACACAAATTATTATTTCATGGATAACGATACCTATGAGCAGACACACTTAAGTGTGACTTTTGTCGGTGAGCAGGGAGATTTCATGAAACCCGGTCAGAACGTACAAATTACATTTCACGATTCTAAACCGATTGCAGTGGATATGCCGCCGCATGTTGAATTGCTGATTACTTCCGCTCCTCCGGGAATAAAGGGTAATACGGCTACAGGCGCTACAAAGCAGGCTATACTGGAAACAGGGGCTGTCGTTAACGTTCCATTATTCGTGAATGAGGGAGATATCATTAAGGTGGATATCAGATCTCACGAATATATTGAAAGAGTTAAAAGCTGATATTATTTTAAAGTTATATTTTGCAGAATTGTTAATAAAAAGTACAAACCGATAAGTTCGGATTTGAATTTATTGTTTTATTTAAATTAAAAATTTTATTAAATTTAATCAAATTATTATGAAAATGGATCTAAATTACGTTAAAAAGCTGATAAAAATGCTTGATTCCAGCGATTTAGCCGAAATTGAAATTGAAGAAGAAGGTTCAAAAATAAGATTATCAAAACCAAGACCAAAAGTTACTCAAAACATACCAACTGTAAATTTACCGAATTATTTTGACCAGGGGTTAGCAGCTTCCCGGGAATCTCAGCTTACTCAGGATGAGCAGAAGGCAGAAGCTAAAAAAGAAGAAGCTGCACTTTCTGAAAACGTAGTTGAAGTCCGTTCACCAATGGTAGGAACATTCTACAGGTCGCCATCACCTGATGCAGACCCGTACGTTAAGATCGGATCTGACATTAAGGCAGGAAACACAATCTGCATCATCGAAGCCATGAAACT
>PMIW01000232.1 GCA_003158365.1 Ignavibacteriota bacterium
ATTAGTCAGAATTTATTTAGAATTATTTTAAGGAAATTATTTTAATGTAAAATAATTCATTAGCAGATAATAAAAAACACCACAAATTCTAGTATAATATCCTCAAGAAAAGAATACCCTCTTTTCCAACCAAAAAAGAAAGGAGCGTTAATTGTACAGTCCATAAATAGATCTCCAGTTGGTAAGAATTATTTATATTAAAAAATCTGAAGTTAAAACTTCTGACTATTATTATTAAATTAAAACGAATCGTATGTTTTTAAAATCATCCTTCTTGGTTCGGAAGATTCTGACAATGATTATTTCTTTATATAAGCATTCAAACCAGTTACAACTTTTTTACCATCAATAACACATTCTGTTTTCACGCTTCCGTGCGTAGTTGCTACCACTAAAGTTTTTCCGGATGCACCGGGAGTTGGTTCTCCCCTTATAAAACTATCCGAATAGTTTTCCAAAAAATCCTTTTTCCTTCTTGATTGCTGATGATAGTTGGTTTTCTGAGGATTTATTTTTTGCTAGAGCAAGACGGACACTTTCAGAAGAGTCTTTTGAAAGCATATCTCGGATGTCATCAGGAATTTCTATAATATTACCGGCAATAAATTCTTTTAATTCAGTATTAAGTTTTCCGTAGGCATTCCGGAAATTCGAAAAGAAAATATCTTTTACATCTTCAATAAACAGTATCTTAAATATACCGGTGGCTAATTCAATTTCAGTGTTTATATTTTCGTCTTTTGAAGTTCTTTCGTATTTGCTGTTTAAAAGATTTTTCCACCAACTTTTAACAGAATCAGATAGAAATACTCCATTCTCAGATGTGAAATATGTACCTATAAAATCCGAAAAGTGAGTATTGCGAATTCCCAATAATAAGTAATTGGTGAAAATATTCATTGTAAAAAAATAATCTAATGTTTCTTTCAAATCGCTTTCATTCAAATCGAGTATTAAATAAATTCGTTCAGGTTCTTTATATGGATGAAGCCGGTTCCAGATAGCATCGGGTAAATAGTTTTCATTGTCACAATAAGAGCATTTCATTAATCTTTTCGAATGTTCATCAAGCTTAAGTCCTGCACCGCAAGTCATACAGCTAAAGACGACTGTATGGCTTTTAGTTTCAACAACATCGGGATGAACATCAAAGCCTCTTGAATCATTTATTACACCTATGGCTTTTGGATGGAACTGTTTTATTTCATCATCCGCAGGTCTGACAGGCATAGGATGATTACACTTTTTGCAAAAGATCGGTTTTTTATTTGTAATTGAATCCAAAATATCGGATTCATCCAATGGTGTTTTGCATTCTTCACAGTCAGCAGGATGCGACCAGCAAATCATTTTAAATTCAGAAATAGACCCTAAGCCCGGAGATGGTTTTTGATTATCAAAGATACCAGAAAGAAAACCATTCATAATTTTTATTCTATCTATAAATGAACCTGTTTCAAAAGATCGTTGAATAAGCTTATTCATAAAAAGTTCTTTACCGCAATTGTCACAAGTTTCATTAGCGAGAAGGCTTGAAACGGGATGATTGGTATTACATCCAGGACAGATTACCTGAATTTGAAAATTGTATGATTTTAGCATAATTTTATTTGTTTTTAAAAAAACATTATGACCAATGTTTATTTCTTTATATAAGCATTTAAACCAATTATAACTTTTTTACCATCGATTTCGCATTCCGTGGGCACATTTCCGTGTGTAGTTGCTACCACTAAAGTCTTTCCGGATGCACTGGGAGTTGGTTCTTGCAGATCAATAATTATGATCAGCTTTTTGTCTTCTATTTTGACTTCCATTTTAATACCCTTATTTAATTATCTCGAATTTGAACGATTCAATTAATAAAATCAAGTTATAATTTTTCATTGCATTACTGCTTACCCTTTATGAATGAGCGATAGAGCATAGGCTATGGTAACTCACGCTCCCCTCTAATAACACTGAAATCAATGCTTTTCTTACACCACACTAACGAACAGCCACTTGTTTTCCTTTAAATCTTAAAGAACATAAGTTTACAAAACTGCTGCAAGCTTGTCTTTTGCTGTATATTCACATCTTTTTTTATTCATGCCTCATCGTTACCTTACTGCTAAAATTTGGATAAATAAAAGAAATTAATTTTTAAATATTATTTATATTAGTTTGAAAAGTTACAAATATGTTATATTCAAAAATAAAAAACTCGTGGTAGTAATTATGTTTAATTTATCGATGAAAATAAAAAAAGATCTAAACCGAAATCCGCTTTAACATGAATCCGATAAATCTTGGAATAAAAAGCTGGAAACATAACTTTTGTCCTGCTCTTGCTTATCCCACAGTTTCAAGAATTTATATATGCCAGCTATTATTTAAAATATTCAGGAGCTATTTAAAGTCTCAATAGTTAAATTTTATCCGTAATATTTTTAAGTAATTCTAGTATTTGGTTTCTTGTAAATGGTTTACCAAGATAGTGTGTGCATCCACCCGCAATAAATTCTTCTCTATCCCCTGGTAATACAAAAGCCGTAAGAGCTACAATAGGTGTCTTTTCATATCCAGGTGACTTTCTAATTTTCCGGGCTACTTCTGTACCGTCAATTCCCTTTCCTAAATTTATATCCATTAAAATGATATCATAATCTTTTTCTTTTGCTTTCTCGATAGCTTCTAATCCTTCAAATGCAGACTCTATATTAAAATATTTTTTTAATAATGCGGTAGTATAATCACGGCTCGCTTCATCATCTTCCACAAGGAGAATGGACAATTTATCTTTATCGGGTGGTGTAGATATAAGTACTTCTTTTTCAGTCTCTTCTTTTTTAATTTTAATATTACTAGTCTCTGGCCTTATCTCGAATGGAAGCTTTACCGTAAATGTTGAGCCTACTCCCACTTCACTTTCTACTTCAATTGTTCCTTTCAGTAATTCCACAAATCGTTTAGTAATAGCTAAACCCAGTCCTGTTCCCTGAAAGCTTCTGCCATGTCCTTCACTTTCCTGTCTGAATTCCTCAAAAATAATTTTATGTTTATCTTTTGCAATTCCAATTCCCGTATCTATTACCTTTAGCACAATAGTACTATTTACTTTTGATAAGGAAACCGTGATTCCTCCGGTTTTCGTATATTTTATTGCATTATTTATCAGGTTATTCATTATTTGTCCAAAGAATCGTTCATCAATATATGTAATAAGATTTTCATTCTTAATTACCTGTTTAAGAAATAAATTTTTATTTTTTGCCATCCCCTCAAATGATTTCAGTGTTTCATCTATCACATTTTCGAGGAGTACATTGGAATAACGCACATCTTCTTTTTCCGCTTCGAGTTTCGAGAAACTAAGAATAAGATCAAGAGTTTCGAGCAATCTATGTCCACTTCGTTCTATTATATCCACATATTTAAACAATGAAGAATCTTTTAATTCATTTTTTAATATTTCCGCGAATCCAAGAATTCCGTTCAATGGGGTTCTTATCTCATGACTCATATTGGCAAGAAAACTGGATTTCAGTCTGTTTGTTTCTTCTGCTTTTTCTTTTGCTTCCAATATTGCATTTCTGGCACGTAAAGATTCAGTAACATCATGCATTATACCTTCGTGAAAAAGTACATTTCCGGAGCTGTCTTTAATATAACGTGAATGATCTTCAACCCAAATTTCCAAGCCGTCTTTCTTTTTTAATCTGTAAACTTCAGTGTCTTCAATAAAATCGATATTATAATTAGCACCGTTTATTCTATCATCTCTTGTGAAATATAATTCATCGGGAATATATATTTTCATCAATTCTTCTTTATTGTCATATCCAAGCATTTTTACAATAGCTGGATTTACATCTATAAAATAACCTTCGGTTGTAGAACGATAAAATCCTTCAGGCATAGTTTCAATTAAGCTTCTATATTTTATTTCCGATTTTTTCAGTAATTCCTCAGCACGTTTACGCTCGGTTATATCACTAAAAATAGCGAAAGTCCCTTTGAATTTTTTATCATCATACCATGGAGATGCAGTTACAAATATATCTTTTCTACTTTTGTCTTTTAAAATTATTTCTTCTTCAAAACTACCGCTTTTACCAAGACGACGTTCATTCGTTCGTTTTTTAACTTCATCAAATTTTTCTTTGGAAAAAAATATACTAATGCATTCACCTTCTAATTCTCCTTTCCCAACACCAAATAATTTTTCTGCGGCAGGATTTACAAAAATAAAGTTTTCTTCTTCATCTGTTATAACGATTCCTTCACCCATATTTTCAACTAAGGTACGATATTTCTCTTCACTCTTTTGTAGTGACTCCTCCGCCTGCTTGCGCTCGGTGATATCAATATCTACTCCTCTATACCCTAATAGATTCCCTTGATCGTCAATTATGGGGACTCCGCTTGTAGAAAGAATGATTTCTCTCCCATCTTTATGCAGATTGCTGTTGAGTAAGTCTATGAAACTTTCTTTTCGGGTAAACACATCAAAGACTGCCTGTTTTATCTGCTCTCTAACTTCTGGAATGAAAAAGTCATAAAAATATTTTTTGTTTATAATTTCTTCTGGTTCATACCCCAGTATTTCTTTAACAATCGGGTTGGCATATGTATATAAACCATTTTTGTCCACTTCCCATATCCACTCGGAAGCATTTTCTGACACTTGTTTAAACCGCTGTTCACTTTTTTTTAATGCCTCTTCTCCCTGCTTCCGCTCGGTGATGTCTTGATATATTGCATAAATTCCAACAAATTTATTATCAATCTTGATAAGAGAACCTATAATTGATACTTCTTTTAGATTCCCATATTTATCCATTCGAATCGTATCGGTTGATTGCCCTGCCAATCTATCTAATTCGTATTCTTTGCAAAATTTGTTAGCTTCATCATAATACTCTTTAGGTACAATAAGTTCATTTATACATTTACCAACGGCTTCTTGGGAATTGTAGCCGAAATAATTTGTAAATCTTTTATTTATTCTTTGTACAATGCTATTTTCATCAAGAACCGCTATAGCACCCGGTGTATATTCAATCAGGTTAGATAAATAAGAGTTACTTTTAAGAAGTTCCTCCTCCGCCCGTTTGCGCTCGGTGATATCTAAAATGGATACAATACTTTGCTTAGTATCCTGAATCATACCTATGTCCAGAATAGCATAACGTACTTCACCAGTTTTATGAAGGAGTTTTACTTCATATTTTTTAGGTGCTTTGCCGGGTTCAACACGTCTTAGATTATGGTATTTCATCATTTCTGCTAAACTCTCCTGTGCAACATAGTTTGTCCATTTTGTGCCAATAAGCTCTTCGGAGTTATATCCTGTTAGCAAATAGCATTCATTGTTTACCATACTTATCGAAGTATCTTCTTCTACAATCATAGTCGCTGTACCGGTTGATTCAAAAATCGAATGGTATTTTTCCTCACTTTTTCTCAGTATCTTCTCAATTTGCTTTTGCTCTGTAATATCTATTGAAATTCCAACGAGACCTAAGATATCACCATTTTCATTAATTATCTTCGAAGTTTGCAGGGAAATCGGAAATTCCTTACCCTCTTTTGTTAAATTCAGAAGTTCGCCCTTCCAGCTATCTTTTCTACTATAATTAAAAATATCTTTTAAAATATCAGGAGAATTATTTGGTGACTGAAGTATTTTTACATGTTGCCCGATAATCTCTTCATAAGAATAACCATATTTATTACAGAACGCCTGATTGACAAAAATGAATTTGTCTTCAAGATCCGTGATGGTTACAATTTCTGCAATACTTTTAATTGTATGCGCTAGTAGCTGTGTTTTTTCTTCCGTCTGCTTCCGTTCGGTGATGTCCCTGACCATTGTAATGATATACCCCCGATTAAGCTGGACGTAACTAATATTGACCTCCACCGGGAAGGTCGTCCCGTCCTTGCGTTGATGAAAGCCTTCCCTCACAATGGATCCAAGACTTCGAATTTCGTCTTTTATCTCCGCGAACAGTGATGGGTTTATGATTAGACCGATATCGGATACAGTGAGAGTCAGGAACTCCTCCCGTGTATATCCGAGTTCGGACCATGCCTTTTCGTTGGCGTCAAGAAAACGGCCTGTATTCGGATCAACTACCTCTATAGAATCATTGGAGTTGTCGATTAATGTTCGAAATAACTTTTGTTTTTCTTCCGCCATCTTGCGGTCAGTGAAATCATGAAAAATACCGAAAGTCCCTATAAATTTATTGTTATCAAACCGTGGAGTTGCATTAACAAAAATGACTTTTTTACTTCCATCCTTTAAGTTTATTTCTATTTCATATGAATTACTTTTTCCTTGACGGCGTTGCGCAGTTTGATTTTTTATTATTGTGAAATTTTCATCTGAAATAAAATTGTCCAAACATACACCTGTTAATTCTCCTTTGCCAACATTAAATATTTTTTCAGCAGCAGGATTTACAAAAATAAATTTTTCTTCTTCATCTGTTATACCAATACCTTCACCCATATTTTCAACTAAGTTACGATATTTTTCTTCACTCTTTTGTAATGCTTCCTCCGCCTGCTTGCGCTCGGTGAAGTCCATATATGTTCCTAGTATGCCGTTTACCTCCCCCTTAGAATTTCGCAGAGGTATCTTGTTCGTAAAAAGCGTTATAATTTTCCCTTCAGGGGTCGTCTGTGGTTCTTCGATGTGTAATTTGGCACAGCCGCTCTCAATGACCTGGCGGTCATCGTTGCGATATAATTCCGCCTGATCATGCCACCCCATCTGGTAATCATCTTTACCGATGACGTCTTTCGGATCGGTAAATCCCGCATCGCTCACGAATGCTGCGTTACAGCCCAAGTAAACGAGANNTCAATGATCTGCTGTGATGAACGCAAAGCCTCTACTGCCTTCTTTTGCTCGGTAATGTCACGGAAGATGCATAAGACATATTTCTCGTCAGACATTTCTATTAGTGAATATGACGCATCAAGAGAGTAATGCTTTCCATTCTTGGATGTTAACTCTTTAAGCATACGTTCATTTTTCTTACCGCTTGAAATAAATTCTTTGTAATATTTCAGAAGACCCGCTTGTTCCTTTTTCTCGAAGACTATCTCAAAAGATTTTCCGATAAGGGACTCTTTATCAAACTCGGTAAGATTGTTATAAGCATTGTTAGTGCTGATTACTTTTCCTTCCAAATCTATTACGAGCATTGCATCTGCGGAATATTCCCAAACTGCCGAGAGTAATTGTTCTTGGGTTAATTTAGTGTATTTTTTCATGATTTTTTCTTAATCTTTATACATAACTCTAATTTTATAACAATTATCATCTTCAGAAAGAAATCTTGTTTTCTTTACTGAACGATTCATTATTTAACATAATTTGTTTAAAATCAGTGATTTATTAATATACCAAAAATAATGAGTAATATATTCACAATAAAAGATGTTCTAAAGAAAGCAAAATATAGTGTTCGCAATATTTTCCCGTATAATATCATAGTTAGCTTATATAATCCCAGAAAATACAATAAAGCATATATATTTTCAAAATATAAAAGAAGGATAAGCATTCCTAAAATTAATTGCCTCAGTAGGTAAACATTTTATAAAAATATGATCTGCGCTNNAGTATAAGGACGGTTGTGGGCTGAAACTGTTTTTGTGAAGTACACTCATTAGGATTTTCTTTGGCTGGAATCCGTAGGTTAATAATGTATAACCGGCTCTATTGCTCACACCATTAATATTGCTTGTTCTTTTGATTATTTTAGTTATTCGGTTCATATTATTATTATTTTCAATTTATAACCATGACTTATGTAAAAAATAATTACTAATAATATTTTGTAATAAAAGTTGTAATTAATTTTCGTTATTTCAAGTTTATTAATGTTTTTTAGTTTGATAAACAATATTTTTATTTATTATTTAATTCTCTTAAAAACAGATAGTCGTATGTTTTGCCTGTCAATTTTAAATAATAATAATTATACTTAATTATATAAGAATTATTTAACCTAATAATATTTAATTTTTATGAATACTATCAAAACTACTACAGGGAATAATACAATTTATTCATATCTTATTGAAAGTGACAAGTTAATTTTTATTTGTTCTACGTATATAAAAATAATTGATAAGTTTGGGGAAACTGTATTTGATGCAATGGTAAGATTAAATATTGACAAAAATTTTGAAGACTTAAACAATCCATATATTGGTAATAAATTGAACGGAAAAACAATTGATATATTAAAAGAATTTAATCTAAAAATTTCCTCTATTCGAAAATTAATAAGTAATAATGATATTGAAAGATTTGTTAGATATCTTTCAGTAAATTATTTTCAAGATAAATAAATAATATGAATAAATTTGAATTTAAAGATATAGAATTAACGTTAATTTCTGATGCAATAGATATTGCAATAAAAGAAGAAACTAAACAAAAAGAAAAAACAATAAAGAAATTCAATAAAAGCCCTGATAAGGTAAATGAAATTCTTATTAAAAGTTTAACATTAAGGAATGTAATTTTCAAAAAACTTAAAAAGAAAATAGATAAAACAGTAACTGAAATTTTGAAGAAACCTAGTTTTTAGTGCAATTTTTCTTTTTAATAAATTGTTCCTTGATATAAATTATAGTTTATTAATTTTGTTCAAAAACTGCGGCAAAACTATATTTTGCTGTATTTTTCAAGCATTTTTCGAACCTGTTTAACTTTTGCAACACTTCAAAATATTGAATAATTAAAGAATATAATATTTTGAAGATATACTAGATATTTGGAAAGGTTATTCTATTTTTATCTATAACAATCTCCTTCTAAACACAAAAATGACACAAAAAAATGTATTTTCAGAACTGTTTTTTCTGACTTTTTCATCACTGAAAAAGCATAACAAGAATAAAAACAAGCGTAATTTATTAGAATTAGTTATTTTTCGTTTCTTGGTAAAATTAACTAACATCCTTTTCCTCTCTTAATATTAAAAATTAAGTATTTTCTAACTCGAAATTATTGTAAATTACTATTAAAGTAAGGAATAATTATAAAAATGAAACCAGTGAAGAAAATCAGTATATTAATAATTGAAGATAATCGTCTGCTCCGTGATGGCATCACATCCATGATTAAAGAACAGCCGGATCTAAAAATAATTGCATCTATCAGCGATAGAAAAGATTCCTTATCAAAGATTTTAGAGTTTAAACCGGATATTGTCTTAATAGACCTTGGCCTGCGCAGTCAAAACAGTCTTGAGGTAGTTAAATCCGTAAAAGAAAAATCTACCGGTATTAAAATTATTGTTATGGATCTTATGCCTGTTGAGAACGATATTCTTGAATTTGTTAGAGCTGGCGCTTCGGGTTTTATTCTTAAGAATGCAATAGTTAATGAATTTCTGAAAACAATCCGCTCTGTTGCTGCAGGTGAAAAAGTTCTTCCTCCGAACATGGCAGATTCACTTTTTTCCCAGATTGTTACAAGAGCTGTGAATGGATCTGAGCATGTCGATTTGAAGTATGCGGTTCGGATGACAAAACGTGAACGTGAGGTAATTGATCTGATTGCTGATGGTCTGACCAATAAGGAAATCGGGCAAATTCTGCATCTTTCTCCTTATACAGTAAAAAGCCACGTTCATAATATTTTAGAAAAGATGACATTACACGCAAGGGTACAAATTGCAAACTTTGCACATACGAACAAAGAATTTAAAGAAAACGCTGACTCTGCAACTAGTTCAAATTATTAATTACATTTCAGAACGAATTAATTTCTTTATGCCGGTTTTTTAACGAATTTATCTGCTTTTCTACTTTTTGCCATTTTTTTCTTATCCTGTTCAAACCTTTCGGTTTTTGCTTTTTCCATTTCAATCATTTTAAGAGTTTCTGATTCTTCTTCTTTAAATTCAGATTTTAAAACCACAATTTGAGCTTCTGTTGCGGCGCGTTTAAGTTCTAATCCAAATTGATTGCGCTCAATTTCCTGTTTACGCATTAATTGTTCCGCATCGTTTTTCGCTTCCTGTGATAATCGTGCAGACCCGGTCAATACGCCTTCCGGACCAACATAGACATCAAGCAATTCAATGCCGTGGTCGGTAAGAATGAATTCCCGAATCTGGTTAGAATGTGCCATTCCCCGCGATTTAAGAATATACAATCCTCTGTTACGCTCACCACCAATTTCAATATCACGTAAAAGCAGCCAGGCATCTATCAGTGAAGATATTGACATATCCGTTAGCTCCTGATTTTCACCTGAGTTTGTGAGACTTGCAAAGAATGCCGTAATGTTTTTCAACTTTAAAAAATCCACAAGACGAAGCAGCATTGTTTTGACTTCTGCTTCATTCCCTCCGATAACGAATGCATCAATAGGGTCAAGAACAACAATTTTCGGTTCTACTTTAGTAATTAATTTGATAGAAGCAGTCAGATGATGTTCCAGTCCATGGAGAGTCGGACGCGTTGCATGAAAATAAAGCAATCCTTTTTTCACGTATGGCTCCAAGTGTATTCCGATTGAAGACATATTTCGCATAAACTGGCTCGGGGATTCTTCAAAAGCAAAATAAAGAACTTTCTCCCCGCGCTTACAGGCGGCTTCGACAAATTGTGCTGCAAGGCTTGTCTTGCCGGTTCCTGCGGAACCTGATACAAGCACGGTACTTCCCCTATAGTATCCTTTACCGGAGAACATTGTGTCAAGACGTGGAATTCCTGTGGATATTCTTTCATGGGATGAGATGTGATTCAAACCGAGCGAAGTAACCGGCAGAACAGAAAAACCATCTTCATCAATTAAGAAAGGATATTCATTTGTACCGTGAGTTGAACCGCGGTATTTAACAATTCGTAAACGTCTTATAGATGATTGGTCTTTAACCCTATGGTCAAGCAATATAACGCAATCCGAAACGTATTCTTCAAGTCCCTGGCGTGTTAAAGTACCATTTCCCCGTTCACCGGTGACTATTGTTGTAATGCCTTTCTTTTTCAACCAACCAAATAACCGTCTCAGTTCCATTCGTACAAAAGTAAAATTGGGCAACGCTGAAAATAGAGATTCAATAGTATCCAGTACAACACGCTTAGCCCCGATGCTTTCAATTGCTCTGTGGATACGAACAAACAGACCTTTCAAATCATATTCACCGCTTTGTTCAAGTTCACCCCGTTCAATTTTAATGTGTTCAAGCCAAATCTTTTTTTGTGCTACAAGTTTATCCAAATCAAACCCTAATGAAGCAACATTTGCNNGTAAGTTCTTTTTCGGTTTCTTCGAATGAAATAAAAACACCGGGTTCATTGTAAAGTGTTGCACCGCGAACGAGAAACTCCATTGCAAAAAGTGTCTTGCCGCAACCGGCACCGCCGCAAACCAGTGTAGGTCTGCCCTTAGGTAATCCTCCGCCGGTTATTTCATCCAATCCTTGAATACTTGTTGGGGATTTTGGAAGAGTGTTATGTTTAAAATTTAAGTTGCCCTTTTTCACCGGATTTTTTTCCAAATTAATCATTTCAGTGTCTTTTTTTGTTTGTTATTCTCCTCTATTTCTCTGACTCTTATATCATCGAAATCATGGAAAATCTTCAAAAATATATATTTGTAATTAATGTACATATTACTAATTAGTAATCATATAGTCCATTGGGATGAAAAAGGAACTAATTATTAAAGTTTAATTTCTAAATACAAATATTAATTACAGACATTTAATCAACAATCTGTTTTGTTATTGTATCAGTGTTGTTATAACGTTATTATTAGTCGGATGTCAATCAGCATTTGGAAATACCACAAAGAATAATAATATAGAATACATTATCTGTGTCGAATACAGTTTCGATAATTTGAAATCTTTTTTACATCTACCTCATACCGTACCCCCACTATTATTATAATAAATCATACAAGTCTTACAAACTGGTACAAATAGCATTTTTTTTCAATTTCTTCATCTTTTTTCTTACCTGCTTCACTCCTGTGTCACTTTTAGATTTTAAAAAATTTAAAGGGTATAATATATCTAATACAAAATTTAAAGGAAGGATACTTTCATGTTTTTATCTAAAAACAAAAATACACGCGGCAGGTACTATATTTACTACAAAGATGATAAAGGTAAAAGAAAAGCTGTCTCTACAATCACCGCTTACAAGAATGAAGCTCTCGCCTTTTTAATTACATTTGCAAATAAAAGAAGTGGTAACAAATTGGTGTACAAATTGGTAACATACTGGTAACAATGCAAAACAGCCCGAAAAAAAGTTGATTTTCGGGCTGCTTTTAGCGGAATCGACGAGACTCGAACTCGCGACCTCCTGAGTGACAGAACCTTTCCTTTATTGACAATCTTTCAGTAATTGAATATTTTATTACAATATTTATTACTAAAATATGGATATATATCTGTTTTTATAAATATTTATTTGCTATCACAGAAAGGTTAAAAATAAAAGCATTTATTTAATTAACAACATCTTTTTCGTTTCGCTGAAATTATCTGTCGTTAGCTTATAAAAATAAACGCCGCTGGAATATTGTGATGCGTTGAAGGTTGCTTCATATGTTCCTGCGGTTTGTTTTTCGTCCACAAGTGTTTCTACTTCACGACCGAGTACATCGAAGATTACAAGTTTTACAGAACTATTTTTTGGTATTTCATATCGAATTGTTGTAGTTGGATTAAACGGATTAGGGTAATTTTGCTTTAAAGAACATTTTACAGGAACAATTTTGGAAATTTTATTTATTACTAATATCTCCGAGTATGTTCGTCGCCAGGCTGAATGTTCATAAGTACCAGCAAAGATATAATTATTTGCAGTTAACAAAGCGACAACCGACGGAATAACTGTGAATCCTTGATTTTTATTTATCCAGTTCGCTCCATTATTTGTGGAAAGAAAGACACCGCCGGAACCGGTGGATATATAATATATCCCTGCAAAGATATTATTTTCGCTTGCAGCAAGAGAATAAACAGTTTTATCATTTAAAGTGGTTTGTGTCCAGTTCGCACCGTAATTTGTCGACAAATATACTCCATAACCAATTGTCCCGGCAAAAATGTTGTTCCCAATAGTAGTAAGTGCTTGGGCAGTATGATTATTCAAAGATGTTTGAATCCAATTAGATCCGTTATTTGTGGAGTAAAAAACACCTGATTCACCAATACCTGCAAAAATATAATTTCCAAGTGTTGCAAATGAATAAACATATTGATTGCTAATAGTTGTAATATTCCAGCTTGCACCAAAGTTTGTGGAGATATAAATTCCATCACCATTTGTTCCGGCAAAAACATTATTCCCATAAGTTGCCAGAGAAACAACAGAATAATAATTTCCCAAATTTGTTTGAATCCAGCTTGTGCCGTTGTTTGTAGAACGATAAGTGGCATACTGAGACCCGGCAATAATATTATTTCCTGCTATCGTAAGAGAATAAATAAATTTATTATTTAAAGAAGTTTGAGACCAGTTCGCTCCATTATCAGTTGAGACATAAACGCCGTATTGTGATGTCCCTGCAAATATGTTATTTCCAAGTAAAGTAAATGAATAAACAAATTGATTAGTTCCTATGCCATTACATTGCACCCACTGGCTCTTACAATTATTAATATTAAACGATAAATTATAGATAATAAGAAAAGCGATAATCATGAAGAACTTAGAAAATATACTTTTCATAACATTCTCTCCGATAGATGATTTATTTAATGTAATTATAATATTAATATTTTAATATTACAAAAAATTGATTATACTTTTTTTAATTACTAAATTTATTACTAAACTATTAAAAATACCTTAAAAATGAACTTTGGAGTCTGTTCAGTTTGGTTAGGACGGCTGAACTGTGAAGGAATAAAGCGATTAATAAGTATTATACAAATATATTAGTTAAATAAAAAAACCTATCATTTCTGATAGGTTTATCCGCGGAATCGACGAGACTCGAACT
>PMIW01000193.1 GCA_003158365.1 Ignavibacteriota bacterium
GCATTTGCAGGTGAGTCGCAGGCAAGAAACAAGTACACTTATTTTGCAAGTGTTGCAAAAAAAGAAGGATATGAACAGATAGCGGCATTATTCCTGGAAACAGCCGACAATGAAAGGGAGCACGCGAAGATTCATTTTAAACTTCTCGAAGGAATCGGAACGACTGTTGAAAATTTAAAGGAAGCCGCGGGCGGTGAAAACTATGAATGGACGAGCATGTATCCCGATTTTGCGAAAGAGGCAGAGGAAGAGGGATTTACATCGGTTGCAAAGATATTTTTAAGGATTGCAGAAATCGAAAAACATCACGAGGAAAGGTATAAAGAGCTTCTGAAAAATATTCAGGACGGAAAAGTGTTCAATAAACCGGAAGAAAAAATGTGGATTTGCAGGAACTGCGGCTACATACACTTCGTGATCGAAGCACCGAAAGCCTGTCCAGTATGCACTCACGCCCAGGCGTATTTTGAAATACTGAATAAAAATTATTAAGATGACAGCTTGATTCTAGTAAAAATTTAAAATTTATTTTAGCTCAACAGAATTTATTGAGTTGATAATTTTAAATTTTCAAAATATACATTATGAAAAAATTAACGTTTTTCATGGTATTAGTAGTTGTTTTTAACGTTTCTGTTTATTCTCAATGGGTGCCTGTCGGTCCTTATGGAGGAAACCTTACAAATATTTCTTCTTTAGGTCAAAACGTCATTACTTCAGTATCAGGATTCGGTTTTTTTACCTCTTCAAATTCGGGATATAACTGGGTTTTTAGAAATAATGACCCTCCACCATTAGGTATTTTAACATTTGTCTATTACTCAAATATACTTTATGCAGGTACAACTCATGGTATATATCAGTCAACAAATTTTGGAAATAATTGGATTCAAAATTCTTTAAGTGATAAACAAGTTACATCACTATTAGTTAATAGTAATTATATTTATGCTGGAACTCATGATTCAGGCGTCTATGTATCAACTAACAACGGTTTAAATTGGATCCAAAAGAATTCAGGATTATCAAACAAACAGGTCAAGGCTTTAGCTTTTTGCGGTTCATATATATTTGCTGGAACAGAGGGTGGAGTATTCGTCTCAAATGATAATGGTAACAATTGGGCATTGAAAAGCTGGGGATTTTGTTCTAGTCCAATGCCAATAACTTCATTAGCTGTAATTGGGACATATGTTTTTGCTTGTTATTATGATGGATGCGGAGTTTATCGCTCAACAAATTATGGAGATAATTGGTATCAAATAAATACAGGTCTTCCAACATCTGTATATGTATCAACAATTGCCTCAAATGGAAATAATTTATATGCAGGTACTACCTATAATGCAGGATATTATAGTACAGGTCTGTATATTTCAACAAATAATGGTAGTTATTGGAGTAATCTAGATAACAATCAAATATCTGGCATTATTAGCGGGATCACATTCTCGGGTCAAAATATGTATGTCTGCACAGGAAGTGAATATTCATATCCTTATAATAATGGTGGTGTTTTTTGTACAACCAATAATGGAACAAATTGGTCCTCAATATATGATGGAATTTATAATCTTTCGTTGACTCCTATAGTCAATATTGGTACATATTTATTCACTGGTTCCACATATATGGGTTATGGTGGTTATTATCAGGGGATGTTTGTTTCTTCCAATTTGGGATCTAGTTGGAATAAAATTAATTCTCCGACTGTAAAAAGATACATTAATGCTTTGAGTTCTTATGGTAATAATTTATATATGGGAACAGAAGATAGCGGAATTTTTGTTTCGACAAACTATGGTCAAAATTGGACCAATGTAGAACATTATAATTATTTATCAGTTGTTTCCGTTTTGGGAGTTTCGGGTTCAAAAATTTTCGCAGGTAGTTATTTACATGAATTATACATTTCAACAAATAATGGTATAAATTGGAATAAACTTGATACATCTTTACATGTTAACTGGGCTCGAGATATTGTAGTGTCCAGTTCAGATATCTATGTTGGTTTTGATTACGGTGGTGTAATTCGCTCTACTAATAATGGTCTTAATTGGATAAAAATAAATAATGGACTTCCAGGAGGAAGTTGTATGGCATTAGCAAAAGATGGACAAAATCTTTACACATGCTATTATTGGGGAGGTGGCATATATAGATCTTCTAATAATGGTAATAATTGGATTCAAATAAGCAACAGTATTACAAATAGGAATTTTTCAACAATTGTTGCTTATAATGATAAAATATTTGTCGGTGCTGATTCTGTTATTTATTTCTCATCTAACTTTGGAACTAACTGGACGAAAATAAATCAAGGTTTTCCTTTATATAATATTTTACAAGTTCCACTTATTAATAAGTTGTATATTATAAACGGATATATTTATGCTACTACAAATTATAGATCTGTTTGGAGACGACCATTATCTGATTTTTTAATTGTTAATAAAATTAGTTCAGAAATACCTGACAAATATTCTTTATATCAAAACTATCCGAATCCGTTTAATCCGACGACAAATATAAAATGGTCAATGCCTCAAAATGGAAATGTGAAACTAATTATTTATAATTTACTTGGAAAAGAAATTGAATCACCTGTTAATGAAAAATTAAATGCGGGTATGTATGAATTTGTCTGGGACGCATCGAAATATTCTTCGGGAATTTATTTATATCGTGTTATTACTGATAATTTTGTTGATACGAAAAAAATGGTTCTATTAAAATAAGAATTTTTAAAAAGTCCTTTAAAAATTTGAGTGTGAAGTTAACAGGTTTAATTACTATTTGAACCTGTTTTTTTATCTAATTAATATTACAGTAAGACAGAACTACATTTATTAGCCTGTTGTTGAGAAGATTGAAATTGAGTTGATAACTGTAAATAGTGGTTTATAAATTACAAAATTTATAAAATCCATGAAAAAAACATTATACATTTTATTATTTATTATAGTGTTTACACAAGTCCATTCGCAGAGCTGGTCTCCGATTAACGGCTTTGGATGGGTGTATGCATTGACGGTATATAATGGCGATTTAATTGCCGGAGGACCTTCGGGAATAGCAAAATGGAACGGAGCGACGTGGTCGCAGCTCGGGACGGGAGTAGATGGAGAAGTTGATGTGCTTTATGTTTTTAACGGTAAATTATATGCAGGCGGAAGATTTTTAAATGCCGGAGGAATTCCGGTCAGTTACATTGCAAGCTGGGATGGTTCAGTCTGGGCTGACCTTGAAGGTGGGGTAAACGGGTATGTGACTGCGTTAACATATTATAACAACACTTTAATTGCAGGCGGATATTTCACAAGTGCAAACGGTCCTGCAAATTATATTGCAAGCTGGAACGGAAGTTTGTGGTCTCCGTTAGGTTCGGGAATGGGAGGAGCGCAGGGGCAGGTAATGGCTTTAACCGTATTTTCGGATTTGTATGCAGCAGGATATTTTACAACAGCAGGGGGTTTACCTGCCAACAGAATTGCAAAATGGAACGGAACAAGCTGGTCGGCTTTAGGAAACGGTGTAAATAATGTGGTATATGCTCTTACCACATATAATGGGTGCTTGATAACAGGCGGGCTTTTCAGTCAGGCAGGGGGAACGTATGCAAATGGTGTAGCCAGGTGGGACGGAGCATCGTGGACAGCTTTTACTTATGATGTTTTCAGCGGGTTGTATCCTAATGTAATGTGTTTAACGGAATACAACGGGAATTTATATGTAGGCGGACTTTTCACGAATATCGGGTCCATTCAGTATAACGGAATTGCAAAATGGAACAGGTTTTCATGGTCTCATCTTGGAAGCGGATTTACAAGCAGTTCGAATGTATGCGGAGCATATGCCTCGACGATTTACAATAATCTTCTGGTATGCGGAGGAATTTTTAACAGTGCGGGAGGCGTTCCCGCTTCAAATCTTGCTCAGTGGGACGGGACAATAGGAATAAATATAATCAGCAATAAAGTGCCCGATAGTTACAAACTATACCAGAATTATCCAAATCCGTTTAACCCGAGTACTAAAATAAGATATACAATAAAAGAAAATGGCACAGTTGCGATAAAAGTATTTGATATAACAGGTAAGGAAGTAAAGGCTTTAGTCAATGAGAAGCAAAATGCAGGAGAATATGAAGTTACATTTAACGGAAATTCATTATCCTCGGGGATATATATTTATAAACTCGAGAGCGGAGATTATTCAGAGGCGAAGAAAATGACTCTTCTAAAATAATTTAATGTTTAAATTAATTCTATTATATTCCTTAAAATACATTAACAAAATTAAAAAATGAAAAGCATTTTTTACAAATCCGGAATAATCATAGTTTGCTTCATATTATTTTCTTCATTCTCTTTATATTCGCAAACAATCGACATAAAAAATCATAACAATCAAACTTACATTATTAAGAATTACAATTCTTCGAAATCAGCGATTGTACCTGTTTACGGCTCGGAAAATATTACCGTTAATAATAATATATCTCAGGTAATACAGTATAAACCAAGTTCATTCAACTGGATATTAAAATTCACGGCGGCAGGAAAAGTATTCAAGGATATTTCATTTGCGACTACACAGGCAGGTTATATTGTAACAGAACTGGGGTCGGTATATAAAACCACGAACGGCGGTGACAACTGGACATCAGTGATGAATCTGGGATTTCCATATTACTGGTACGGTGTTCACGCTTTAACTGCTGATACAGTTGTAATAGCAGGATTTAATAATCAGGGAAATATAAATTCGGGTGTAGTAAGATGGAGTTACAACGGGGGAGCAACATGGACAGGAGATATTAATTTGCATATTCCAAATGGAGTCGGATGGTTATCGAAAGTACATTTCTTTGACAGGAACAGGGGTGTAGTATCGGCGGAATTTTCCGGAGGAATGCATTATACAACTAACGGCGGGAAAGACTCTACAGGCTGGACGTATGTTCAGGTTAATTCTGATCTCGGCTGGTTTTCGGGAAATATTGATGCAGATGCAAACGGAAATGTTTTTACAACGGGAATACATTTTGCTCACAGCACGGATTACGGTGTTTCGTGGGTGTCAGGTGTTCCAGCAGATAATGTTTTTGATGGAGGAGTAGATTTTGCCGACAATAATCTATTGCTGGGTTTAACCGGAGGCGGTTCAATAAGTCCTTCTGTTTCTGGATGGGTTCACAGGACAACCGACGGCGGGCAGACATGGGGAGCAAGATTAAATACATTCGCGTATCCGATTCGTTCGGTAAAATAATTTAATGATACATTAATGTTTGCGATCGGAGGGAATCTTTACCAGGATGTAGGGGGAATTTACAGTTCCACAAATGCCGGGTTAAACTGGAATCTCGATATGAGTACGGGAGCTGAAATGTTTTCGTATGATTTCAAAAAGATATCGAATGATTCAATAGATATGTGGTGTGTGGGGTCAACCGGAAGCGGCTCGGGATATATCGGTAAACTTTTCAAAGTGAGAATCGGATATAATTTAGTCGGGATTAATAATATCAGTAATCAAATTCCAAATGAGTACAAGTTATATCAGAATTATCCGAATCCGTTTAATTCAATGACCAAAATACAATGGTCGATGTACAATAGCGGGAATGTGAAACTAATAATATATGATTTACAGGGAAAAGAAATGGTTACTCTTGTAAACGGGAAATATCAAGCAGGAAATTATGAAATTAAATGGGATGGCAATAAATATTCATCCGGAATTTATTTTTATAAATTGATTACGGACAGATTTACTGATACGAAGAAAATGGTACTTCTCAAGTAGTTAGTATATAGTAGTTAGCAGAAAAACAAATAATAAATTTTATAATCCAAAGAATCTTACGAATATTAAGAATTTAGTTTACGCTCGGGTCCTCTGGGAATGTAGATATAATTGCGAATTCCCCGCCCATAAGTTTTAATAAATGCTGCCAGAGTTTTTCAGGTTCACTCGAAAAAACAAAATCTTCATCTGCTTCGACTACGTACCATGAATTTTCTTTAAGTTCATCTTCGAGCTGATTGGGGCTCCATCCTGCATATCCCACAAAGAATCTGAAATCCGACGGATTCAGTGATTTAGCATCTGCCAGGACTTTCAGGTCATCGAAATTACCGCCCCAGTAAATACCATTATGAATTTCATAGCCGCCCTCTATTTTATCGGGTGCTTTATGCAGAAAATTGACTAATTCAGTCTGAACAGGTCCTCCGAGGAAGACTTTTGATTCAAATTCCGGAAAATCTTCAATAACTTCATCTATATTATATTTTATAGGTTTATTAAGTACAAATCCGACTGAACCCTTGTCATCGTGTTCAACAAGGTAAACAACCGACCTTCTGAAAACATCAGTTAAATGCGGTGCAGATATAAGAAATTTTCCTTTTTCCGGTATTATATTATTATCTTCCATAATTATGAAATTAAGTTATTTTACAATTGAACACGATGAATTAATAAATAACAAATCCTTTTTATTAATAAAACCTTTGAATTATTATTAAAATGCCATTAAATAAAATTAAATTCAGGCGGCAGTTCGTGAAAGATTATATCATTTAAATTAAGGAAAAAATTCGGTAAAATTGGCTCTGAATAGAATTTTATAATCTAATCTGTACGTATTTTGGTAATTTCCAAAGAAGAGTTAAGATCCCGATTAAAAAGAGTTAAAGTTGTAGTATCTGATGTTGACGGGACTTTAACAACAAACGATAATCAGGTTGGTGAAATAACAAAAGATTTGGTTAAGAAATTAAAGTCGAAAAATATTCTTACCACTTTTGCAACCCAGAGGATTCACTCTTCTATTGTTGAATTTGCGAAAGAACTGGATATTAAAATTCCTATGATTTCCATAAACGGCGCTTTGATACAGGATGCAGAGGGGAAAGCCCTTTTTAAAGCCGTAATTAATCCGAAGTATGTGAAAAAGGCTCTGGATTTCTGCGAAGAATTTTTTGTAAGGATTGCATTGGTTTACAATGATGAGATAGTTTATACGGAAAGCAATTCAGTATTAAAGGATTTCATGTACAGGATTGGCACGAATTACAGGCTGGTTGATTCTTATAATAATTATGTAAATGATGTACTGGAGATTATTATGCTGGGAAATGAGAAATCGGTAATCAAGCATATTCAAAAGAAAATGAATTTTCCGTACAGGTTCTTTGTAAATGCGAAATATTACCGATCCAGTACAAGGCTGGGAATTTATAATCTTGAAATAAGAAAATCCGGTACAAGCAAGCTGACGGGGATAAAGAAGCTTGCAAAATATCTGAAATGCAAAAAATACGAAGTTGCTGTAATAGGCGACTGGTATAACGACAGGGAGTTATTTGAATACGGAGGTTTGAATGTTGCTCTGCAAAATGCGGTTGCTGAATTAAAAAATAATGCGCATTATATAACCGAAAAGACAAATAATGAAGACGGGGTTGGAGAATTCCTGCAGTTACTGTATGATTCTGTCTGATATCCCGTGCTTAAATATTTACAACCTATCAACATATAAAACTTTTTAAACATATATGAACAAAATAATAGAATGTGTACCTAATATTTCAGAAGGCAGAAATCAAACTATCATAGATGCCTGCGCAGATGCGGTCAGAAAAGTGAAAGGGGCGAAACTTCTGGATGTAGACCCGGGTAAATCAACAAACAGAACAGTATTTACATTTGTAGGCGACCCGGAATCGGTTGTGGAAGCGGCATTCCAGTTTACGAAGAAAGCTTACGAACTTATAGATATGACTACACATCACGGCGAGCATCCGAGGATGGGTGCGGTTGATGTGTGCCCGTTCGTACCTGTTGCAAATGTTACAATCGAAGAATGCGTAGAAGTATCGAAAAAATACGGTGAGAGAGTCGGAAGGGAATTAAATATTCCAGTTTATTTGTATGAGGAAGCATCTACAAATCCTACAAGAAAAGCATTGAAGCAAATCAGAGCAGGCGAATATGAAGGTATAAAAGAAAAAATTTACAAACCCGAATGGAAACCCGATTTCGGTCCGCAGGAATTCAATCCGAAATTCGGAAATGTTGCAACAGGAGTGAGATTTTTCCTGATTGCATATAACGTGAATATACTCGGCACACGGGAGCAAGCGCACAGGATTGCACTGAACATTCGCGAGCAGGGAAGAGCAGAAAACGAACCCGGAAGACTGAAAGCAGTAAAGGCAATCGGCTGGTACGTGGATGAATACAACATGGCGCAGGTTTCAATTAATCTGGATAATTATAAAATTACTCCTCCGCACATTGCTTATGAAGAATGCACAAAGGATGCGAGGGAACTGAATCTTGCGGTTTGCGGAAGCGAGCTTGTGGGACTCATTCCGCTCGAAGCAATGCTGATGGCAGCGGATTATTACATCGAAAAAGAAAATTTATTTATATTAGATGAGCAGCAAAAGATAAGATTGGTAATCGAGCGGTTAGGATTATCTTCGATTTCGCAATTCATTCCCGAAAAAAGAATCATAGAATATATGATTGCAGAGGACAGCAGCGAACCGCTTGCTTCGCTTACGGTCAGGAATTTTGTAGAGCTTGTCGGGGCAAGGACATCGGCACCCGGAGGCGGAAGCGTATCGGCTTTGATAGCATCGCTTGGCGCGGGGCTGGGAGCTATGATGGGCTGGATGAGTTACGGCACGAAAAAGTTCGAACATCTGGATGCAAGGATGAGAAAAAATATTCCTCCGCTGCATTTTAAAATGAAAGAACTGATTTCTATGATTGATGCAGATACAAATGCATTCAACGATTATATGATTGCAATGAAAATGCCGAAGCATACTACTGCGGAAAGAACTTTGCGCGAAACGAAGATGCAGGAAGGATTGAAGAAAGCAATAGACGTGCCGCTGAAAGTAATGAGGCTTGGAAATGAATGCTGGGAATGGATGATTCAGATGGCAAAGCACGGAAATATGTCTTCGAGAAGCGACCTTGAAGTAGGCGCTAAATCACTGGAAACGGGCATCTGGGGAGCATTTAAGAATGTACAGATAAACCTTCCTCAGATTAAGGATGAGAAATATAAAAAAGAAATTTTAAGTGAAGCGAATGAGATTTTAGATAACTCGCAGAAGAATTTTAAGAAGGTGGTATCCGTTTTAGAAAAACGATAAAAGATTATATTTTCGTTCCCACGCTGTCCACCACGGCGGATTTTCAAGAGCGTGGGAACGAGGGATTTTTTATTTTTTTTATTTTATAAGAACCATTTTCTTTACTTCAACAAAATCATCCGTTTTAATCCGATAGAAATACACTCCGCTTGGTAAATCAGTTCCATTGAATTGAACCTCATAAGTCCCGGGTTGCATTTTTTCATTTACAAGTGTCTCAATTTCTTTTCCAAGAATATCAAAAACTCTTATTTGTACAAAACCGGCTTGTTTAATTTGAAATTTTATATTTGTAGAGGGATTGAAGGGGTTAGGGTAGTTTTGTGAAAGAGAAAACTTTTCGGGAATATTATAATTGTTTTGCGTTATGAATGTTGAACTACCGCCGTTTGTGGTGCTTAAAATCGTACCGTTTTCACCGACAATCCAACCTTTTAAAGAATCAACAAAATAAATCGAATTTAAATAATACTGAGTTTTTCTATTTACACTCCAATTTTGTCCACCGTTAGTTGTTCTAAGAATAATTCCCGTGTTTGCAATTACAAATCCAGTTTGCGAATTAACAAAACGTACATCTCGAATTAACTCATTCCCATTGCCATTATTTAAATTAAGTTGCTGTATCCAGTTATTTCCTCCATTTGTTGTTTTATATAAAGAACTATATCCACCAGTCCACCCTGTTTGAGCATTAATGAAAAAACCATACGGACCTATATTAAAAATTGAAATCCAATTATTTCCGAAATTTGTTGTTCTGAATGTACCGTCACTGCCAAAGATAAAACCTGTCTGTGAATTATTAAACTGAATATTGTAATATGTACCACTGCTTGGACTAATCTGAATTTCCCAATTTGTACCGCCATTTGTAGTTTTTAATATTAACCCGTTATGTCCTACAGCATATAAGATTAGATTATCTATTATAAATATTGAGTTTACTGTATTGGAATTATTATAATATTGTGTAATCCAATTATTACCACCATTTGTTGATTTATAAATATAACTACTATTATATCCAACAGTCCATCCTGTTTGAGCATTCAAAAAAATGATTCTATTTAAAGAGGTATTCTGACTGGAAATTGAATCCCAATTATTACCACCATTTGAAGTCTTATAAATTAATCCATTGTCTCCTGCAGTCCAACCAGTCAGAGAATTTATAAAATAAACCGAATTGAAATTAGTCATTGAACCTTGAATAATCGGATACCAGTTTAATCCACCATTAGTGGTTCTGGAAATTAATCCTTCGTAACCAACTGCCAAACCTGTTTGAGAATTAATGAAATTAATTGAATTATAATATATATTTTGATTTTCTTCTGTCCAGTTGTTTCCGCTATCTGTTGATTTACTTAGAAAATAATGCCCGGAATATGGATAAATGTAAACACCTGAAATCCAACCGGTTTGTGAATTAATAAAATGAGAATTAAAAATAGTATTATAATTTCCAAATAAATGCGCTGACCAATTCAAACCTCCGTTTGTTGTTCTAATAATTGAATTTGTACCCGTTGCCCATCCTGTTTGCGAATCCAAAAAATTAATTGAAGTTAAATTGTTAGTTGTTCCGCTGTTTTGCGAATTCCAATTTAAACCTCCATTTGTTGTTTTGAATATTATTCCCCCATTACCTACAAAAAAACCTGTTGCTGGAGATATAAAATAAATTGAATTAATTGTATTTGGAGAAACAAACCAATTATATTCCCAGTTTGAACCACCGTTTGTTGTTTTTAGCATATGATACATTCCTCCTGCAATATATCCGGTACTATTGTTAATAAAGAAGGAAGAATTATATTGAATATTTTCTACATTTTGAAAACGTTCCCAATTAACACCACCGTTTGTAGTCTTTATTATTATAGCCCAATCAACACCTGTTGCCCACCAGTTTAATGAATCAACATAAAACACGGAATTTATTTTAGTAATATTTGTATCTGTCTGAATGCATTTCCAGTTAATGCCACCATTTGTAGATTTAATAATTGTGCCTAAATATGATAATGCAACACAATTTTGAGAGTCGAAGAACTTCACAAAAGATAAATCATTTCCCTGTGGTAACGGATTCTGCCAGACCCATTGGGAAAAACAATTAGAGAAACATAATAAAATAACCGGTAAGAATATTAACTTTTTCATAGATGTAATATGAATTTTTGCAAATTATTATTTAACAAAATTACTAACATCTATAATAAAGTATAAATAAATATTATTAGTTTCAAGTCTTGAATTCTATTCGAGTATTGATATTTTCCGGATTCCGGCTTAAAACATGCCGGAATGACAGAGTAGGTGAGTGTATAATTATACCAGCGTAAAAAATTCACTATTATCTATTCTATGATGTCTGAGAACTTCTGTTCTGACGAGGGTTACGAGGATACGGCTGGCACGGCGATCGGAAATATTTGCAAGTTTTTTAAATCCTTTCACTGTAATTCTTTCATTTTCTGCGAGATATTTAAGAAGATTTTTTTCTATTTCGCCGAAGTTAATTTTAACCGGATGGCTTTTTACATTAGAGCCTTTTAAAATACTGATTGTCTCTCGTGATGCGAGGACACTTTTGTCATTATACCTGATATAAACTTTTACATCATCATTAATTTTATCGGATAAAAGCTTATGCGGTTTATTTGTGCTTTCGGGAATATTCACCACAACTATGTCGTTTTTTTTAATCGAGACAATTTCGGTATCATAGATAATTTCAGGCTCGCAGAAAAATCTTGCGGCAGTATTTATGAGTTCGAGTTCTCCTTTTTCGCTTTCGACTCCAACTATGGTCCTGTCGTCATCCACGCCGAATAAAATCTGTCCGCCTTTTGAATTGGCGAATGCAATCATTTCCTTTGCGATTTTTTCGGGAGAAGAAAATTTTCTTTTGAATTCGACGGTTGAATTTTCGCCGTCTTCAATGAGTCTATGAAGTTCAACAAGGTACATTATGGGTTTATTTTTTGATTGGGCTGTCTAAATAATCCTGAAGTATAATTTTTGCGGACATGCTGTCCAGGATTCCTTTATCTCTTCTTTTTTTCTTCGATATTCCCGACTGAATCAGGTTATCCTGAGATATACTGCTTGTAAATCTTTCATCGAAATATATTATTTCCGCTTCGGTTTCTTTTTTCAGAAGTGAAGCTTTAAGTTCACTGCTGAAATTTTCCACGCTTAAAGTAATTTCGGTTTTTTCGGATTTAAAATTCAGCGGGTAGCCCAGTATAATTTTCGAGACATTTTCCTGCCTGATGATTTCTACAATTTTATCAATAGCATATTTATCATTAAAAACATAATCGCGGTAGAAAGAAAACTTTTTTTCAGTATCGGTTATGGCAATTCCAATCCTTTTCAGACCGAAATCAAGACCTAAATATTTTGAATTTTCCTTCAATAAAAATTTTACAGTCAGTGAAAACTTATACCTGCAGTTTTAAGAAATTCTTTAAAATTTTTCCCGGTTTAAAATGCATTTTTCTTCTGCCCGGAACGTACACGAATTCGCCGGTTTTAAGATTTCTTGCTTTAGGTTTTGGTTTTGTTTTTTTCACTTCGAACACGCCGAAATCCCTGATTTCTATTCTTACAATAGGGTCTGCCGTCATTACCAATTCTCTCATTGAGTCGAAAAGCGAATCAACGATTAATTTTCTTGTAACTCTTTTGCCTAAAAGCTTATCTTCCATCTTTTTTTCGACATCTTTTCTCGTCAGAGTTTCAACTCTTTTAGGTCTTGGTTTTTTTACCGTTTTAATTATTTCTTCGTTCGCCATAATTCTTTTTTTCTCCTATGTTTGTTTAAACCTTTTTAAATACAAAATTGATGAATAAACTATTAATATTGTAGATATATAATATAACAAACTACTAATATTTCTTAAAAGTTCAGCATCTTTGAATAATGAAAATACCAGAGCCAAACCAATTGTAAGTGCAGCAATTTTACCCGGATAGTTTGACATCAGTACAATTTTTTTCCTGTTTTTTAAATACAGGCCAAATACAAGTATCAGAACATCCCTGACCACTACAATCAGAATAAACCACAACGGAATTAATCCATTAAAAAACATTAAGATAGCTATTGCCCCGATTGCTATTTTATCTGCAACCGGGTCAATTATTTTGCCTAACTCACTGACTTCATCCAATTTCCTCGCAAGATAGCCATCCAATAAATCAGTAAAAGACATCAATATAATTATACACAATATCAGATATTTATTCTGTTCGAAGCCCGCCAAAAATAAATAACAAACAGGAATAATCAATATCATCCTGAAAACCGACAAAAGATTCGATATATAAAAAATCTCTTTCCTCACTTAAAAATATATAAAATTCGTAACTTAGTAAATATAAAAAAATAAAAACTAAAAAAAAACAATATTATATATAAATAAAAAAACTTATATTTATTATATGGAAAAAATTTATTTAGATAATGCGGCATCTTCACCAATGGACGAAAGAGTTCTGGAAGCGATGATGCAATACTTTACAAAAGCAGGGAATGCTTCTTCCATTCATGCTTTTGGCAAACCGCTGAAGGTTGCGCTCGAGGATTCGAGGGATAACATTGCGGATTTTCTCGGCGTAAAACCGAAGGAAATATTTTTTACCAGCGGAGGAACGGAAAGCAATAATACTGCTCTGAAAGGGGTGTCCCTGAAAAATTATAAAGGTGAAAAGAGACATATTATATCTTCGACTGTGGAACATCCTGCCGTGCTGGATATATTAAAATATATATGTGAAAAATTTAATTTCAGTTTAACATTATTAAAGCCCGATAAGAATGGCGAAATAACTCCCGGAGCAGTGCTGAAAGAAATTAAGAAAGACACACTTTTGATTTCCCTTATGCACGCAAATAATGAAACGGGACTGATTACAGATATAGGTTCGATAGCGAAGGAGAAGGGAGATGTGTATTTGCATTCGGATACAGTTCAGAGCGCAGGTAAGGTGAAATTGAATTTTAAAAAAATGGGAATTGATTTTGCATCTATATCGGGGCATAAAATATACGGACCTAAGGGAATTGGTGTTTTATATATAAATGAAAAATCAAAAATAGATAAATTCAGTCACGGCGGCGGACAGGAGCGGGATATGCGGGGCGGGACAGAAAATATTCCTGCAATAGTCGGTTTAAGCAAGGCGTTTGATTTATTAAGAGAGAATATTGATAAAGATATTCTGCATTATAAAACATTAAGGGATTATTTAATAAAAAAATTGAAAGATGCATACGGCGAATATGTACTTTTTAATTCAAACGAAAGAGGATTATACAATATTGTAAATATTTCTTTTAATACAGATAAATTGAACGCAGCAGGTGATATGCTGTTAATCCGGCTTGACTTGAATGGAATAGCCGTATCAGGCGGTTCTGCCTGCTCTTCGGGCTCATTGAAACCTTCGAGGGTATTGCTGGAATCCGGAAGAGATGAAAAAACAGCAATGGCATCACTCAGAATATCATTCGGGCGAAAAAATAGAATTGATGAAACAGATTATTTTATGGAGGTGTTAAAAGACCTGGTCAGGAAGAAATAATTTTCTTTTTTCCGTTTTTAGCTCTCTTGGCAATTATCTGTTCTTCGCGTTTTCTTTTTCTTGTAACCTGCATAATTGTGCTCCAGACAATACCGCCCAGAATAAATGCAATACAAATAAAAAATACCGCATAACCTTTTGTAGCAACCGAAACTACAGCTGCAATTATAATAAGTAAAAACGGGAAAGGATTTTTTCTGACTGCATTTGCAGTGAGTTTGGGGAAAGCGGGATATTTAAATTTACTGACCATTAAAAGCGACAGGCCGAGAGTAATAATATTAATAAAGATATTGCTTAAATCCGGTTTGAATACTTTATTGTGATAGAAGTAAACATAAGCAATAATAGTTATTGCCGCAGCCGGTGTAGGCAATCCCGAAAATTTATCTTTCTCGTAACCAACGAGAGTGATATTAAATCTTGCAAGGCGGATTGCAGCAAATACCATAATCATCGAGGATACGACCATTCCGTAGCCGTTATAATCTTTAAAATGCACGCTGTACAATAAAAACGAAGGGGCAGCACCGAAAGAAATTGCATCGGAAAGAGAATCCAGTTCCACGCCGAAGTCGCTCGAAGTCCTTAAAATCCTTGCAACCAGCCCGTCAAGAACATCAAACAATGCGGCATAAACAATAAAAGCGCAGGCCTGATCGTACATGCCGTTCGATGAATTTACGATTGACATAAATCCGCAAAAGGCATTTAAAATCGTAAATAAGCTTGGTACGAATTTTTTAGTTACTAACATTTACAGCTCGGCTAATATTGTTTGTCCGCCGGTAACTTTATCACCGACTTTTACAAAAAGTTTTGCATTTGAATTAAAAATTAAATCCATTCTTGAACCGAATTTAATCATTCCGAATCTTTTTCCAATAAATACATCATCTCCCGGTTTTAAATTACAAATTATTCTTCTTGCAACGAATCCCGCAATTTGCTTGAATATTATTTTTTTCCCTTTGGCGCTAGTAATTCCGATTATTGTTCTTTCGTTTTTATCGGAAGATTTGTGATTAAATGCCACGAGGTATTCACCCTTAATATATTTAAAAAAGGTGACAGTTCCCGATGCAGGAATTCTGTTTACATGGACATTCAAAGGAGATAAAAAGATGCAGACCTTGTGCAGTGATTCGCCTTTTTCAAAAAACCCATTATCATCATTATCAATCGTTTCTATTAAAACCACTTTTCCGTCTGCGGGAGATAATATTGAATTATCAGTAATTTCAGAGGGAAGTTTTCTTACGGGATCCCTGAAAAAATACAGTGTAAAAAAGAACAAGATCAGAGAAAAAAAAAGCAGTGTGATTTTCAGTATTTCAATATTGATAAGATAGGCAATTGCGTCTATAATCAGCGTAATGAAAAGCATTTTAATGACAACGTCACTTCCGTACTTTGTAATCTTACTCAATAATTTAAATCCATTAAATTTTTTGTTCTCTTCTTAATTTCGGACTAAGTTAAGAATTTTAATATTAATATTCTATTCTATGTGATTTTATTAAATTTATCTTAATATTTGGATAATTTAATAATTCATGATTTATTAATCTCCGCTCTAAATAAAATCGTTCCCAAACTTACAGTCCGGGAACGATATATTTTATTACATTATAATATTCAAATTAGCTTTTAGGCTCATCCGTTTTCACTTCCGGTTCAGCCGGAGGAGTAACGGGTGCAGCAGCCGGAACAACGGGAACTACCGGAGGCGGAATTTCTTCACCTATTATATCTTCAATCCTGAAGTCAATCTGTTCGGCTTCGAAGCTCCTTGTTTTTTCAACAATATCTTTTACGCTGAATTTTCTTGGAAGCTTGAACTTGGCAATATATCCGTCAATTTCAGCCTGGTCTTTATCTTTCAGGTATTCGATAACGGAGAGAACGATTTTTTTATTTGTTTTATCGAATTCGATAATTTCAGATTTCAATGTTTCGCCGTATTTAAAAAGCTCGCCGAAATTTCTTATCGGGGCTACCGCTAACTGGGATGCAGGTATGAAAGAATCTACCACATCGGGCAGTTCGACGATGATTCCTTTTTCAATAGGTTTAACAATTTTGCATTCGGTTTCAACGCCGATTTTATATTTCTCTTCGAGTTTATCCCACGGGTTTTCGAATAACTGTTTATGCCCGAGAGAAATTCTCTGATTAGCAACATCTATTCCGAGTATGACCACGTCTATTTCTTCGCCTATTTTAACAAAATCATTCACATCGAGGATTTTCTTTGTCCAGGATAAATCGGAAATATGAACAAGTCCGTCCACACCTTCTTCGAGTTCCACGAATATACCGAAGTTGGTAATGTTGCAGACTTTTCCTTTTTGTTTTGTACCAACCGGGAACTTATCTAGGAGGCTCTGCCACGGATTAGGTGTCAGCTGTTTCATTCCGAGTGAAAGTTTCCTGTTATCGAAGTCAATATTTAAAATCTGAGCTTCTACAAGCTGTCCCATTGTAACCATCTGGCTCGGGTTAGTTATATGCTGTGTCCAGGACATTTCACTGATATGAATAAGTCCTTCGATACCTTTTTCGATTTCAATGAACGCACCGTATTCGGTAAGGGATACGACTTTACCGGAAACTTTATCACCGATTTTATATTTGTTTTGTATATTATCCCACGGATGCGGCTGTAACTGTTTCAGTCCGAGGTAAACTCTTTGTTTCTCTTCGTCAAATTCTATGATATAAACATCTATAACATCGTCCAGTTTTACAACATCGCTAGGGTGATTAATTCTGCCCCATGAAAGGTCAGTAATATGGATTAATCCGTCGAGTCCGCCGAGGTCTACGAATACACCGAAGTCGGTAATGGCTTTGACGGTAGCTTTCAGTGTCATGCCTTTCTTTATAGTCTTCAGTAATTCTTCTCTTTGTCCTGCCATTGATTCTTCGATAAGAACCTTATGTGATACAATAATATTTTCTATCTGGTTATTGATTTTAATCACTTTAAAATCGAGAACCCTTCCAACGTATTCATCATAATCCCTGATTGGCTTTGTATCTATCTGCGAGCCGGGGAGGAATGCGGTAAGACCGCTCAGGTCAACTACGAATCCGCCCTTGATTCTTCTCAGGCATTTTCCTTTAACAACCGTGCCGTATTTCTGAGCATCAACAATTCTATCCCACATTTTAATAGAGTCTGCTTTCTTTTTGGAAAGCACGAGCTGGCCTTCTTTATCTTCAATCTTCTCGAGGAAAACCTCTATTTCATTTCCCACGACAAGTTCTTCGGGATTTGCAAACTCATTGATAGAGACTCTGCCGTCGGATTTGGATCCGATATCTATCAGAACGTCTTCACCGTGAATTGCAACAATTTTTCCTTTGACAACTTCATTTTCTTTAATAACGCTAAAAGTCTTTTCGTAAAGTTTAAGCATCGTCTGGAACTCATCATCGTTATAATCGGTGCTGATGTATTTGCTTACATTTATTTTTTCGTCATCATAATTTCTTTTAACAGGTTTCTCAACATCGCTTACTGCCGTCTTTGTTTTTTCTAATTCTTCCATTTATAAAAGTGTTTCTCCGATAAATTTTTGAAAAACTTTAATCTCTTACCGGTAAAATTAAAGGTTTAGTTTATAAATCCCCGCAAAATTGCGGGCTTTTTTAAAAAATTCTATTTAAGTATTAAGTATATTCAAAGATAAAATTTTCCTGTAGAGGAAATCGACCTGTTCTTCGATTATCATATTAGTCGTATCCACTTCAACCGCATCCTGAGCTTTTCTTAACGAGTTTTCATTTTGCCTGGTGTCGATTTCGTCTCTTTTTTTCAATTCAATAGAAATTTTTTCTTTGAGTATTTTATGACCCTGGTCAAGAAATTCCTGCTGTCTTCTTGCAACACGCGCATCAAAATCGCAATTTAAAAAAAACTTTACGCTTGCGTCAGGGAAAACAGAAGTCCCCATATCTTTTCCGTCTATAACCAATCCGTTCTCAAATTCAATCGATTTTATTTTTTCGTTAATGATTTTTCTTAACTGTCTTATTTTGCTGATACTCGCAACTTTATTTGTAATCTCAAAATTTCTTAATGCATCTGTTGCATCTACGCCATCCAGAAAAACCGAATTCTCTTTAAACTCAAGATTTATTTTCTTTGCAATTTCAGAAAGCTTATTTATTTCATTAGGTTTTAATTTATCTTTTAATGCTATAAATGTAATTGCCCTGTAAAAAAAACCGCTGTCTATATAAATAAATCTGAGTTTCTCTGCTAAAAATCTTGCCGTCGTACTTTTCCCTGTACCGGTCGGGCCATCAATCGTTATGACAACTTTTTTCATTCAATTTATAAATATATTCAATAATATATTAAATTTTTTATACAAACCTCTAATTTCATAAATTTTAAGCTTATTTTCAAGGGAAAATGACTTAGATTTTAATGGAAATTTTCTAAAAATATTAGTTCTTATAAAGAAATGAAAAATCATTACTTTTTCCTTCAAAATCAAAACTTTTTGCTTAATTTTTAAAGCGAACCCTTATTAAAATTGCAATTTAATTGTATGTATTAACATATTTTAATGCACCATAAATTTTGCCATTTCAGATTTTTTCAATTTGCCTCTTTTCCTGTATTGTTCTTTTATCATCACAAAAATTACGGGGGTAACAAAAAGCACGTGAATTGCTGAAGTAAGAATCCCTCCGATAAGCGGTACAGCAAGGGGTTTTGCAAGGTCTGAGCCCGTACCTGTCGCCCACATAATCGGAATAAGTCCAATCATAGCCACAGCTACGGTCATTAACTTTGGTCTTAATCTTAATATTGCACCTTCTTCAGTTGCATCTATTAAATCCTGTTTTGAAAGGAGACCGTTTTTTTCAATAAGTTTTTTATCGAGCGCTTCGTGCAGGTATATTACCATAATTACTCCTGTCTCTACGGCTACTCCATAAAGGGCAATAAATCCGACCCATATAGCCACTGAAAAATTAAGATGTAAAATTGACATATAATAAACCCCGCCTATCAGTGCAAAGGGTACAGACAACATTACCAGTGCTGCCTCAAGGAAATTTTTATAAACAAAATAAAGCATTACAAATATTACCAGGAAAACAATCGGCATAATAATTTCAAGTCTTTGTTTTGCACGTACCTGATTTTCCCATTGACCGCTCCAGGAATAGAAATAACCTTTCGGAAGTGTATTTGCAAATTCTTTATCGAGAACATCTTTTGCATCGCCGACAAAGCTGCCCATATCTCTACCTCTCACATTCAGAAATACGATTGAGCGGAGCAGAGCATTTTCAGAACCAATCATTGGAGGACCGGAAGTAATTTTAATATCAACAATTTCGCCGAGAGGAATCTGAAGTTTTCCACTTGAAGGATTTGATACAGGGGTATTCGAACCTTCACTCATACCTGAATTTGTACCCGTGCTAATATTCATTGAATTTCCTGAAACCGTGACATATACTTTTTTCAAATCTTCAATATCCATTCTGTAGTCTTTCATATATCTTACTCTGATTGGGAATCGTCTTCTGCCTTCAACTGTTTTAGAAATATTTTCTCCGCCGATTGCGGTTTCAATCACATCCTGAATGTCTCCGATATTCAGACCGTATCTTGAGATTGCATCGCGCTTTATATCGATATCAATATAAGAGCCGCCCTGGGTTCTTTCAGCGAATACATCTGCGGCACCGGGTATTTTCTTAAGAATGTTTTCCGCTCTGATTGCGAGCAATTCAAGTGTATCGAGATTTTCTCCGAATACTTTAACAGCTAAATCCGTTCGCACACCAGTAGAGAGCATATTAATCCTGTTTATTATCGGTTGTGTCCATCCGTTGCTTACCCCCGGTATCTGAAGTTTGGAATTTAATTCCGATACAATATCGGCTTTTTTCAGTCCTTTTCTCCACTGGGATTTATCCTTAAGAATAATAATTGTTTCAATCATGCTTGTAGGTGCAGGGTCGGTTGGAGTATCCGCTCTTCCAACTTTTCCGAGTACATGGTCAACTTCGGGAACAGTTTTTATAATTGCATCCTGAACCTGAAGAATTCTTTTTGCCTCGTTCAGAGAAATATTCGGAAGCATAGTCGGCATAAACAAAAGACTGCCTTCATCAAGAGGGGGCATGAACTCGCTGCCTGTATTCATTATTAACGGGATAGTAACAAGCAGTGCGAGTATATTTATTCCAAGCGTGGTTTTTCTGTATTTAAGTGCAAGTCTCAGCAAGGGGTCATAGAGCCTGTTAAAAGTACGCGTAACCGGATTTTTATTTTCACCATATAATTTTCCTTTCATAAAAAGCGTCATTAACATCGGGACGAGAGTAATTGTAATGAAAGCCGAGCCTGCAATTGCAAATGTTTTTGTGAATGCGAGCGGATGAAATAATTTTCCT
>PMIW01000129.1 GCA_003158365.1 Ignavibacteriota bacterium
GGAATTTTCACTCCTGATTCAACCCAGTCATATAAAATCTGGAATACACCGAGCCTTGCTGTTCCTATAAAACTCTTTGGCCTCAATATTGTAATATTCAGTCCCTTACTTCTGTATTCTTCGCAGATTTCTTCAGCCATAATTTTACTTTTCCCGTATGGCCCTACTCCGACTCTTGGATTTGTCTCATACAAAGGATGTTCTTTGGGAACTCCGTAAACAGATGTCGAGGAAATAAAAATTACTCTCCCAACACCGAGCCTTAGTGCACTATCACAGACGTTCTTCATACCGCCTACATTGGTTTCGAATATATCCTTCTTTTTCCACAGAGGAAGAGCGGCAGCGCAGTGAATCACTACATCAGCACCTTTCAGTATTTCATCCATCTGTTTTGCATCCCTAACATCACCATAAATGCAGTTAATATCTTTGTTATAATCATCTTTAGTAAAAGGAGCTATATCAAAAAAGACAGATTCATTATAATTTGTAATTTCGTGAATTTTTGTTGCAATGTGATAACCAAGAAATCCGGCACCGCCTGTTACTACTACTTTCATAATTCAGCTTATTTAATTTATTAATATATTCCTTATAATTTTATAATATTGCTTTCGGATAAATAATCATCCTTAGTAATTTCAGAAATTTTATTCGCAATATCTTCGGGTTTTACCCAATTCTTATAATCTTCTTCACTTCCCCATTCCCTATTAGCAGGAGTATCAATTATACCTGGGATAATTGAAAAACATTTTATGTTATTATCCTTGTATTCCAAAGCTATTGTTTTCATAAGATGTATTACCGAAGCTTTTGAAACCGAATACGGGAATCTGCCGGGAGTTGCTTCCAAACCTGCCAATGCCCCAATCGACACAATCCTTCCGAAATTTCCCGCCCTCATAAATTTCAGAGCTTCCCTTGAAAAGATAAATGTTGATTTAAAATTCAGATTCCAGTTCTTCTCTAATTCCTGTGTACTTAAGTCACCTATTTTAACAGGCGGGTTAATTCCGCCGATTGTATTTACAAGAATATCAATTTTTCCTTTTTCAAGAGCAGAGACTTTTTCGACAAATTCTTTAATACTATTTTCATCTGAAACATTACATTCAAATGAAAAAATCTTCCTAAGCGAAAAGCTCTCATCATTTACTGAAGAATCGAATATTTCCCTGAATTTATCTATATTCCTTGCAGGGACATATACTTTTATATTTTCAGATGCAAATTTGTTTACAACAAATCTGCCTAGTGTACCTGTACCACCGGTAATAATCGCTATTTTTTCATTTCCATTTTTCATGCAAGACAGATTTTACCCAGCACTACATTTTTCCTTGCTCCCGTAGATTTCGGCACATTGTTAAAATTTCCTGAAATTGTTTCATTTGCCAGTACAGCAAACAGCACGGCTTCTTTATTTGCCATGTTGATTCCATTCAATTCCAGTTTTCCGACTTTCGAATTCCCAAAATAGCTTTTCAAAGAATTCATAATCACGGGGTTTGAGGCTCCGCCGCCGCTGATTAAAATTTCCGATATATTAATTTGTTTAATAAAATGGCTGATATTGTAATATAAACTGTAAGATGTAAATTCAGTCACAGTTCTCAAAACATCTTCTTTAGGAATATTTTTTGATTTTTTAATAATCTTATTTAAAAATTCAATTCCGTAATATTCCCTGCCGGTCGATTTAGGCGGTTTTGATTGAAAATATTTATCTTCACTGCAAATAAATTCAAATAGGACTTTATTGATTTTCCCTTTTGAAGCAATCTTTGCGTTCTTGTCGTAACTTTTACTAAAATAATGCCTGCATAAACAATCTATAAGCATATTCCCCGGACCTGAATCGAAGGCAATAACGTCATCAATCTTGCAAGAAGGTTTCAGGTAAGTAAGATTTGCAATTCCTCCAATGTTAATCAATATCTTTGATTTTATTTTATCTGAAAACAAAATATAATCGAGAAACGGAACAAGCGGGGCACCGTCACCATCGGCTGCCACATCTGCAGTTCGAAAATCTCCAACGGTAACTATTCCCGTTAAATTAGCTATAACGGACGGGTCACCGATTTGCAAAGTCGATTTTGTTTTTAATCCGAATTCACCTGTAATTTGAGGCATATGATAAATTGTCTGCCCGTGAGAACCTATAATATCTATAGATTTGCCTGAAAGCCCGCGTAATTTTAAGAAATTATTTATACATTTGGCAAAAAGAGTGCCAATCTGAAAATTCAGTTTACAGATATCCTCTACATCATTTTCACATTTCCTTGAACATTTAAGTATAAAATCTTTGAAATTTGCATGTATTTTAAAGGATTGAAAATCAATAACTTGTATTTCAGACTTAATACCGGTGCCTTTGATATTTATAAGTACAATATCAACGGCGTCAACAGAAGTGCCGGAGAGTACTCCGATTACTTTTCTCTCCTTTTTTTTAATTAATTCGACTAAATCCACCACTACATTTTTTTAAATATAGTCTTATTTATTTTTATATTCTATGGATTAAACTGTAACTTATTGGGTAAAATTAAGTATATATAATAAATGGACTTGATGAAAATTTATCATTTATTTTGTGGTTTATTTTATAGATTTTCCATAAAAACAATAAACTAAAATGGAAGAATTTAATATATCAGAGAAAACTAACAATGATGTGACGATTTTGTACCTTGAAGGATTTCTTGACGCGCACACTTCCGTCGAACTGGAGAAGTCTTTCGAAAAATTAATTGGTGAAAACAAGTATAAAATCATTGTTAATTTTGAAAAACTATCTTATATCAGCAGTGCCGGTTTAGGCGTATTCATGGCTTACATAGAAACAATACGGAATAACTCGGGTGATATAAAATTGTGCAAAATGAGTGATAAGATATACAACATTTTTGATATGCTGGGATTCCCTATTTTATTTGAGATATATAAAGAAGAAGTAGAACCTATAGATAAATTTAATTAACTGAATGTAATTTTGGAAAATACTGCCAAAATATCGATAAACAGTTCGACAAAGAATTTGATGGAAGTCAGAAATTTCATCGAGGTAAACGCGAAGAAATATCTGTCAGATTCCAATATCATTAACCAGATTATTTTATCCGTGGACGAAGCATGTACAAACATAATAAAGCATACTTACAAATTCGACGAAAACCACACAATCGAAATTGAAAATCTAATTAGCAAAAATCAGTTTATTGTTAAAATATCCTATAACGGTGATGAGTTTGACCCGAATAAACGCTCTATCCCCGACATGAAAGAATATTTCGCAAAATATAAAGTCGGCGGACTCGGAATACCTTTAATGAAAAAGTTTATGGATAAAATAGATTACCTGCATACCATAAACAATTTCAATGAACTAACAATGGTCAAATACATTTAACATTTCATAAATCTTCTTTTCCTGAATATGGAAAATAACGACCCAATTAAAAAACAGATTGAACTAAATTCTTTAATTGAATTTTCGCAGTTAATAAACAGCAATCTTGACCTGGATTTTATATTCGGAAACATACTTTTAAGCATAATGGGAAAGATGATGATTTCGAAAGGAATGTTTCTTGTCAAGCATAGCAATAAAAAGGAAAACACTTATTTCATAAGCACGGTCAAAGGGCTCAGCCAGAAGTTCAAGAACCGTGAAATTGAATTTGATTTTCCGAAATTATCCATTTTCAATATCGAGGATATACAGGTCGAAGACAATTTCTTTAAGGAAAATAATTTTAATTTCTTCTTCAAAATATTTTTTGCAAACAAACAGCTTGGGGTTCTGTGCCTTGGTAAAAAAATAAATAAGGATATTATAACCAAAGAGGAGACAATATTCATCGAGACATTGCTGAATATATCAGCTCCTGCAATAGAAAACTCTCTGAAATTTTTCGAAATTAAAAATCTTAATTCGGAATTAAGCACGCAGATTTACCAGTTAAAATCACTTTTCGAGCTCAGCAAGGAACTGAACACAAATTTTCTGGACAGGGATAAGATTATAAGACTGCTTAGTTATACTTTGCTTGGTAATTTCGGAGTAAAAGATTTATTGATATTTTCGAAATTCAGGTCGGATAAATTTTATCTTTTAAATTATGTTAATGACTCTTTTATTGATGATAAATTCATAACAGCCCTTGAAGATATCAGAGAGCAGACTTTGATTTCAGATGATAACGATAATTATGCGGTGAAAACACTTAAAAGTAAAAAATACAAAGCTGTTTTTCCCATAAAAAGTAATGANNAAACTCAACAGGAAAGATTTTACGGGAGAAGATTTGCAGTTTCTTGAATCGATTTTAAATTTATCCGTAATATCAATTGACAATACCATATTATTCAACGAGTACATAGAAAAGCAAAAGATTGAAAATGAACTTAAGATTGCTCGCGAAATACAGGTTGCATTACTTCCTAAATTCCTGCCGGTAATAAATAATTACCAGATTGCGGCAGTTAATTTGCCTGCATTGCAGGTTGGCGGCGATTATTACGATGTTATTAAATTATCTGAAACGAAATTTGCAATTGTAATTGCCGATGTTTCGGGAAAAGGGACACCTGCATCGCTCTTAATGTCAAATATTCAGTCTGCTGTCCATTCTTTCCTGAAGGTATATGATGAAAAAAGTTTTAATTTGGCTTTTGCTACTGAAAAGATTAATGAATTAATATTCGAGAACACAACAACGGAAAAATTCATAACTTTTTTCTGGGGAATATTAGACACCGAAAAACATATCTTTACTTACATTAATGGCGGTCACAACCCACCTATTCACTTATGTAATAGCAATGTGGTATTGATGGATAAAGGCGGACTGATGCTTGGAGTTCTGGAAAAAGATATAAAGTATGAAACCGGAGAAATTAATCTCGAAAAAAACTGCCTGCTGTTATTTTATACTGATGGTGTAACCGAGGCTGTTAATAAAAATGATGAGGAATTCGGAGAAGAAAAGTTAATAAAAATAATAACTTCCTACCATCATCATAATACAGATAAAATATTGGATATTATAAAAGAAGAATTAGAAAATCATTCCAAAGGCCTGCCTCAACATGATGATATCACTATAATAGTCTTGAAGAAAAACGGATAGAAATATATAGATTATAAAAAATAAAAGCTCCTGAATAACAATTCGGGAGCTTTTTTATATAAAAAATTTCTTTTATTGTTTTTAGTATCTTGTACCTTCGCTGACAAACGGTAAAAAAGCAAGATGTCTTGCTCTTTTTACGGCAGTTGTTAATTTTCTCTGCATCTTTGCTGTTGCACCTGTTATACGTGCAGGTAATATTTTTCCCTGTTCATTAAGAAACCTTGTGAGCAGTTTAACATCTCTAAAATCAATAAAACTATCAATTCCCTTTTCTTTAAACGGNNAATTCCTGTCAATATTTCTGAAAATAAACAGTATGGACGATATTCAGAAAATTATTCTTCGAGTAAATATGACTATAACCCGAAACCTCTCCCAATCTGGTGAATTCCTCAACGCTCAGGAATGTATTAACCGAATTAATCAGGTAATTATATGCATTGGTACTTTTTGATACTTTATTTCCTACTTTTGGCATTAATTTCTTAAAATATACATCAAATATGTCCTTTTTACCTTTATTCCGGGAAAACATCTCAAGCACAACAAGTATTCCGTCTTTTTTTAAAACCCGCTTAATCTCTACCAGGGCTTTTGGAAGATTGTTAAAATTCCTGACNNGCGTCGGCAATTTCAATTTTCAAAATATTACTTTCGATTTTTTTCTTCTGGATATCAAGCATTTTTGGTGATATATCGCAGGAATAAATAATCCCGGGATTCAGTTTTAATAATTCGAGAGTCAAATCCCCCGTTCCAGATGCAATATCAAGAACATTTTCAAATTCACGGCTAAGTGTTTTCAGATATTTTACAATTTCCCTGCGCCATTTTTTATCGCGGTTCATTGTGAAGAGATGATTCAGAAAATCATACTTCGGCGCAATATCATCGAACATCCTGCTGATTTGATTTCTTGATTTGTCTATTTTCATCAGCTAAAACCTANNCAATTAATACGAGCACGAATGTAATTAAGGAAATCAATAAAATACTATCCGATTGTAAAAGTATAGGAACGTCTTTCATATAATAAATATCGGGCAGCTTAAAAAATTTATATTTTAATTCCAGCAGACATAATGCAAGTCCCAGAGCATTACCCATAATAATTCCGATAATTCCTATTATTATTCCGTCAAAAAGAAATATCTTCATGATATTAAAATTGGAAGCGCCAAGTGATTTTAATATACCAACTGACTGAGTTTTTTCCAGTATCAGCATAAGCAATGTTCCTATTATATTAAATGTAGCTACAATTATAATTAGCCCGAGTATTATCGGTGTCGGTGCTTTCTGNNAATAATCCCTTGTATAATCTGAATAGTGACTTTGGATAATTCGGATAGTCGAGCATTTGCTTTAATTTTTTTTCTATCCTCGTTGCATCATCTATATTTTTTATCTTTAACTCAATTCCAGTTACATTTTTTCCGTAGTCGAATAATTTTTGCGTCGTCGCAAGGTCGGTATAAATCAATACATCATCATATTCCCTGAGCCCTGTTTCATAAATTCCGCTTATAATGAACTGCTTAATCTTCGGAGGATTCATCGGTGAAGGTATTCCCTGCAAACCGAATACAATAACTTTCTTGCCTACCTCAAGACCGAGTTTATCCGCGAGTTTCTCGCCTATCAGCAGCCTTGAAAAAATTGTATCGATTTTATCTATATTAAATTCTCCTTTTACAATCCTGCTTCGCGTAGATGATAAATCCGATTTCTGAACAATCCCTTTTAAAAGAATACCTTCTATATTTTCCTTATATCTTATGACTGCTTCCTTTTGCACGTATGGCGATGCACCCGTTACCTCCGGAATGCTGTCCCTGATTTCCTGAATGGTTTTATCATAGTTGCTCAGACCTTCGGGAAGGAAAGATGTAATCTGAATGTGTGATACAAGCCCGGCGACTTTCTCTTTTATTGTTTGTTCAAATCCGTTTAAAATGGAAACCGTAACAATCAAAGTTGCCACACCAAGTGCAATTCCGAGTATGGAAATGTAAGTTATAAAAGATACAAACTTCGAATCTTTTTTGGAAAATAAATATCTCCGCGCTATTAAAAATTTATAATTCACTTTTTAACTGAGTAAATATGTTCTTATAAATTCATCTATCTCCCCGTCCATTACGGATTGGGTATCAGATGTTTCGTAATTTGTTCTGTGGTCCTTNNAAAGACATAACTTCTTATCTGGCTCCCCCATTCAATTTTCTTCTTCGATTTTTCTATTGCAGAAAGTTTCTCCAGCTCCTTTTCCTTCTCCATAATGTACAATTTGGATTTCAGCATCTTCATCGCATTCATTTTATTCTGGTTCTGCGAGCGTTCGTTCTGGCACTGCACGACTATTCCTGTCGGAATGTGTGTTATCCTGATTGCAGTTTCGACCTTATTCACGTTCTGTCCGCCTGCTCCTCCCGAGCGGAATGTATCAATCTTTAAATCCGATTGATTCACTTCTATTTCAATCGTATCATCTATAATCGGAGTAATATAAACCGCCGCAAAAGATGTGTGTCTTTTTTTATTTGCATCGAATGGAGAAATCCTTACCAAACGGTGAACGCCGTTTTCTGCTTTCAGAAATCCATAAGCATATTCGCCGAAGATTTCTATCGTAGCACTTTTAATCCCCGCACTGTCGCCGTCGAGCCTGTCGACAAGCTCAGTCTTGAATTTATTCCTTTCACAGTATCTCAGGTACATTCTAAGCAGCATTTCAGCCCAGTCCTGGGCTTCCGTACCGCCCGCTCCTGAATTTATGGTAAGTATAGCATCGCGCCTGTCATCTTCATCGGAGAGCATATTCTTGAATTCGAGTTTATCTACTTCTTTTACAGACTTTGCAATTTCTTCTTCTATTTCTTTTTCGAGCGATTCGTCATTTTCCGACTCACCCATTTCTATAAGTGTGCTTACATCGTTTAAATGCTTTTCAACCGTTCTGTATTCTTCAACCCATTTTTTGAGATTGGAAATTTCCTGCAGTATTTTTTGAGCAACTTTATTATCACTCCAGAAGTCTTCTTTATCCGTGCCGGATTCGAGTAATTTTATTTTTTCGATTTTTGCATCGATTTCAAAGAAACCTCCGCAGTGTTGCAAGTTTTTCTTTCGGGTCCTTTAACTTAAATTTCTGTTGTTCAAACATATTTATATTTAGTCTTTAATTTCGATTTCTATTTTAAGCAGTGCCGATGCCAGCGTTTTCCCCTGCGCATCAAGTTTAAGCGATACCGTTCCGCCGCCGCCGAGAGTTTCATTTAGCACGAAGTTCAGGGCATTTATATTCGGCATTTCATATCTTTCGACGGTTCCGAGGCATATTCCTTCAAAATGCTTCTTTACCTTTGCGGCTGTAACGTATTTTTTAATAATCTTGTAATCTTCTTTTTTATATGCAATCAGTCCGATATTAGCGGCATCACCTTTATCACCGCTCCTGCCGTGACATATGTCTTTTAGCTGTATTTTCATAACTTATATAATTTTATGGAAATTACAAAAAAGAAAGGAGGAAAGAAATTTAAAAATTTAGGGGAGAAAAAAACTGTTTTCTTATTGAATTGGATTTTTTACCGTTATAGGTGTTTAGTCCACTCTTGTACTTCACCAATAGTAAATATATTTATACACCTTATTATTCATTATTCATTACTCATTATTTTTCGCTCTCCTTTGTGTTCCTTTGCGTTCTTTGCGGTTAAAGCTCTAAAATCCATATAAACTCTCACTTTTTTCCTCCCCTGTCAATATATCCACATCTTAATATTATTAATACTAATTTTACAAAGAAAGAATTATGCACAGTAGAATAAAAGTGCGTACTTTTTGCGTTTTAAAAAGAAATTACACGCAATTTTGCTGATAAGTCCGCCGTGGCGGATTCGTGCTCTGTGCTTATCGTTCTTTGACAAATCGTTTTATGAAGAGCCTTGTGTTATAGCTGGATCCCGTTTTAAAACATAACGGGATGACAAAGTAGAAAAACGGAATGACAAAACGAGAAAGTATCACTTCGCTTTCGGGTGTGCCTGGTTATAAACTTTCTTGAGTTTTTCGGGTGTGAGATGCGTATAGACCTGTGTTGTGGAAAGGCTCTCGTGTCCGAGCATATCTTTTACTGCCCTGATATCTGCGCCCTTGTCGAGCATATGTGTTGCAAATGTATGC
>PMIW01000171.1 GCA_003158365.1 Ignavibacteriota bacterium
TTGCGACGGAATGGAATTATATGGGGATACTCTTTATGCGGCATCTGTAAATAAAATTTATTGTATCAATGTTAATTCATCAGAGACTATCAAAACCATAAGTGTTTCAGGTGCAGCACATCTTGGACCAATTACAATCGACACAGTATCGATGACTATATATGTATCCGATTGGGGGGTTAATAAAATATTTAAAGTAAACTTAACAGATAATACTTCGAGTACTCTTGTTAACAGCGGTGTCGTTAACACGCCAATGGGATTGCTGATAGACAGAAACAATAATCGGGTGATTTTATTGGGCTATGGAACAAATGTACCAATTCGTGCGATTAATATTTCGACAGGATTAGTTACCGCAATTAAACCGACAAATCTAAGCGACCTTGATGCTATTACCCGCGATAAATTCGGTAATATATACTTTTCTTCCTATGCGCTAGGCAATGTTTACAGAATCGACAGCAGTTTTGCGAACTCTCCGATTTTAATTTCGTCAGGGCATTCGGGACCATCGGGAATGGGATACAATTTTGCAAATCATAAACTTGGCGTTACCAACTACGATTCAAATAAAATTAGAATTATTGACTTAAACTCTGTTCCCGTTAAAGAAAATAATAATATTATCAGTTCATATGAATTAAAGCAAAACTATCCTAATCCTTTTAACATTTCCACCAGGATAAGTTTTGTTCTTCAGAAAACCGCTGCCGTCAGATTAAAAATATTTGACGTATCGGGAAAGGAAATATCGGTGTTATTAAATCAAAAGCTCGGAGCAAATAACTACAATTTTAATTTCAATGCGTCAGCATTATCAAGCGGGGTTTATTTTTACAGGCTGGAAGTAACCGAAGATGCAAAAGCAATGAACACTAAAATAATAACCAAATCTATGGTATTAATAAAATAATAAAAGAGTAAGAGAGCATCTTCTAGTTTTAGAAAAGTAAAGGGGAAAATCAATGTCTCAATGTTAGGCAGCCGGCTCGAAAGAGGGAACGAAAGTTCCCTTTTCTTATATTTGCAAATTCCATAAAACTTGTTGTCATAATTCACTTTCATACTAAAATTTCACCTAAATTCTTTCACTAAATTTTCTTATTTTTGTAAGATTTAATATTTAAAAATTATTAATAATAAATTAATGCAGAAGCTTTTATTACTTGGTGATGAGGCCATAGCTCAGGCCGCAATTGATGCAGGTATCACAGGAATCTATGCTTACCCGGGAACTCCCTCGACCGAAATTACGGAGTATGTACAGAATTCAAAAGAAGCACGGGAAAAGGGAATCAAATCTTCGTGGTCCACTAACGAAAAAACCGCAATGGAAGCCGCAATAGGAATGTCTTATGCAGGCAAGCGCTCGATGGTTTGCATGAAGCACGTCGGGCTTAATGTTGCAGCAGACGGTTTCATTAATTCTGCTATTACAGGCGCAAACGGCGGTATGATTGTGGTTGCCGCTGATGACCCCTCGATGCATTCATCGCAGAACGAACAGGATTCGAGATTCTACGGGAAATTTGCACTGGTGCCTATACTCGAACCAAGCAATCAGCAGGAAGCTTATGATATGGTACATTACGGATTTGAGATTTCAGAGAAATATAAGATTCCTGTAATGCTCAGAATCACCACGAGGCTTGCGCATTCACGCTCAGGTGTGGTTACTAAAGAAAAAAGGCAGCAAAATGAATTAAAACTTCCAACAAATCTTACTCAGTTTGTACTTCTTCCTGCAATAGCCAGAAGGCAGTATAAAGACTTATTAAATAATCAGATAAATTTCAATAACGAATCGGATAATTCGGGCAATAATAAATTTTTCGAAAGTGAAAATAAAAATCTTGGAATAATTGCCTGCGGTCTTGCATACAATTACCTGATGGAAAATTTCCCTGACAGGATTGTTCCTTATCCTGTATTAAAAATATCGCAATACCCCCTTCCGAAAAAACTTGTCGAGAAAATTTATAATGAATGTGAAGAGCTTCTTATTCTCGAAGACGGATACCCGATTGTGGAAGAAATGATAAAAGGATTTCTTTCAAAGGGAATAAACATAAAAGGTAGATTGGACGGCACGATACCGCGCGACGGCGAGCTGAATCCGAATATTGTAGCACGCGCGCTCGGACTTGAAGATACAAAAGGTCAGGACATACCATCACTTGTTGCGCCAAGACCTCCTTCACTTTGCGCGGGTTGTCCGCACATAGATTCTTATCTTGATTTAAATCAGGTTCTCGAAAAGTTTACAAAAGGAAGAGTATTTGCCGACATCGGATGTTATACTCTCGGTGCACTGCCTCCTTATAATTCAATAAATTCCACTGTAGATATGGGAGCATCAATAACAATGGCGAAAGGAGCCGCAGACGCAGGACTTGTTCCTTCTGTTGCTGTCATAGGTGATTCTACTTTTACACATTCGGGAATTACAGGATTGCTCGATGCAGTAAATGATAAATCTCCTATTACGGTTTTCATTCTGGATAATGCAACAACTGCAATGACAGGCGGACAAACATCAGCGGCAAACGGCAGAATAGAAGATATCTGCATTGGTGTCGGAGTCGAAAAAGAACATCTGCATATAATCAGTCCGTTGAAAAAAAATCACGCTGAAAATATGAAAATAATTCAGGAAGAACTTGATTATAAAGGTGTATCTGTAATTATCCCGAGAAGAGAGTGCATACAGACAATAGGAAAGAGCAAAAAGAATACTTAGTGAACTTAGTGTCCTGAGTGGTAAATTAATTTTAAAAAGGATTTTAAATGAAAAAAGATATAATACTTGCAGGTGTCGGAGGACAGGGAATATTATCGATTGCAGCGACAATCGGGCTTGCAGCTGTTGACATGGGATTATTTTTAAAACAGGCTGAAGTCCACGGAATGAGCCAGAGAGGCGGTGATGTACAATCACACCTGAGATTATCCGACAGGGAAATTGCATCGGATTTAATTCCTTACGGCAAAGCGGATTTGATTATTTCGGTCGAGCCGATGGAGTCACTCAGATATCTGCCCATGCTTTCACCCGAAGGCTGGGTTATAACGAACACAAAACCATTTATAAACATACCGAATTATCCTGACCAGGATGAACTAATAAAAGAAATAAAATCTCTTCCAAATCATATTGCGCTCGATGCNNGAAATACCGTTTGAAAACCTCGAGAAAGCCATTGAAAAATTATTCGGCAGAAAAGGCGAATCAGTAATTAAAGCAAATAAAGAAGCATTAACGGCAGGTTTGAATTTTACGGAGAAAAACAAATAGACTCATCAGATTTATAATTTTATTCTAAGCCCGGCTGTTAATTCAACCGGGCTTTTTTTTATCAGAATAATTCAGATAATTGCTAAAATTATCAAAATAATGCACAAATTAATTCATATTAAGAGCAGTATATTTTACTTATTTTTGTAGGTTACACGCAAAGTGTTAATGTATAAATACCAGGAGAACAGTTATGGCAATAATGGGAAAAATATGGGAAAATGCAAGAAAACTTAACAGGAAAATTGCTCTTCCCGAAGGCAGCGAACCCAGAACACTTAAAGCTGCTGAAAAAATCACATCGGAAAAACTCGCTGAAGTAATTCTTTTAGGAAATCCCGAAACTATTTTAAACTCAGCAAAAGAATCAGGTGCAAACATTGAAGGCATTACAATAGTAGAGCCTAAATCATCGGATAAATTCGATGAATATGTAAATGCATTTTATGAATTGAGGAAAAACAAAGGAATTACTTTAGAGAAGGCAAAAGAAATTCTGCTCGATGAAATTTATTTTGCAACGATGATGGTAAAATCCGGTGATGCGCACGGAATGGTCTCGGGTGCAGTTCATTCAACAGGAGATTTACTCAGGCCTGCACTGCAAATAATAAAAACCGCACCCGGAATTTCTATTGTGTCTAGCTGCTTTGTAATGGAAACAAATTCAAAGGAATTCGGTGAAGACGGTGTACTGGTATTTGCGGATTGTGCGATAAATACAAACCCGAATGCCGAAGAGCTTGCTTCGATAGCGATTGCGACAGCGGCGACGGCAAAAAGCCTCTGCGGTTTAGAACCGAGGATTGCTATGCTTTCATTTTCTACTAAAGGCAGCGGCAAGCACGAATTCGTGGATAAAGTTGTCGAAGCGACTAAAATCGCAAAAGAAAAAGCTCCCGAACTGATGATTGACGGCGAACTTCAGCTCGATGCGGCGATTGTTCAGAAAATTGCATCACTGAAAGCGCCCGACAGCGAAGTAGCAGGCAGGGCAAATGTACTTATATTCCCTGATTTGCAATCGGGAAATATCGGCTACAAGCTCGTGCAAAGAATTGCGAAAGCGGAAACAATAGGTCCCGTCAGCCAGGGATTTGCAAGACCAATAAATGATTTATCCCGCGGATGCAGCGTGGATGATATAGTTAACGTGGTTGCGATCACTGCAGTGCAATAATATTATATAAAACTCTTTTAATACAAAATATTTTATGAAAATTTTAGTAATTAATACGGGAAGCTCTTCACTTAAATATCAGCTTCTTGAAATGGAAAAAGAAAAACTTCTTTCGAAAGGGCTCGTTGAAAGAATCGGCTCGGAAGGCTCTATAGTAAATTACACAATCGGAAATGAAAAAAATAAATTTCAGAAAGATATATTAAATCATACCGACGCAATAAAGGTAGTTTTCGATATTCTTACAAATCCGGAAACCGGTGTTATAAAAGATATTTCCGAAATCCAGGCAGTCGGACACAGGGTTGTGCATGCAGGCGAAAGATATTCGGGTTCTGTATTGATTACCGAAGATGTGGTAGATGCACTTGAAGAATGCGCATTCTTCGCTCCGCTTCATAACCCGGCTAACATCAAAGGAATCAAAGCCTGCCAGCTCGTATTGCCCGATGTTCCAATGGTCGGAGTGTTCGATACGGCGTTTCACCAGACAATGCCTGATTATGCTTATATGTATGCATTACCTTATGAAATGTATGTAAAATATAAAATCCGCAGATACGGATTTCACGGAACATCTCACAGGTATGTATCCCAGGTAGCTAGCCAGCTGCTTGGAAAGAAAGATTCTAAAATAATTACCTGCCACCTCGGCAACGGAGCAAGTATCTGTGCTATAAGAGACGGAATCAGTATCGATACCAGCATGGGGCATACCCCCACAGGCGGCCTGATTATGGGTACAAGATGCGGTGATATTGACCCTGCATTGGTTCCTATTCTCGAAAATGTAGAACATCTGACTGCAAAGCAAATTGACGATGTAATGAATAAAAAATCGGGAATGCTGGGAGTATCGGGTATCAGCAATGATTTCCGTGACCTCGAAGATGCACTTCACAACGGAAACCGCAGGGCAAAACTCGCACTCGAAATGTTTGATTACAGGCTGAAGAAATTCATAGGTGAATATGCAATCGTACTCGGCGGACTCGATGCACTTGTGTTTACAGCGGGTATCGGGGAAAATGACCCTGAAACGAGATATGAAGCCTGCAAGGGAATGGAGTTCATGGGAATCTATCTCGACGAAGAAAAAAATGCAAAAACAAGAAGCGAACTTGCTGAAATTTCATTGCCAGAGTCTAAAGTAAAAGTTTACGTGATTCCGACAAACGAAGAACTCATGATTGCCCGCGACACGAAAGAAATAATTGAAAGCATGAAAAAGAATTCAAAAAAACCGGATGATGAGTTGGTAATGAGTAATTAATAATTAGTAATTAATAATTTTAAAATAAATCTGAGCATAATAAATTAAAATTATAAAATGAGTAATTAATTTAAATTAATTACTCATTTTTTTATGTGATTGTTTAATTACCAATAACTTTTCCTTTTTTACTGTGCTTTTATTATTCGTTATTCAATACTAATTATTCATTAAATTCATTCTTTCCCAAAAAAGATTTTCCATTTTATAGCTCCGATAATTCCCCCGACAATCGGTGCAACTATAAAGACCCACAATTGTGCCAGTGCATCGCCACCCACAAATAAAGCAGGACCTATGCTCCTTGCGGGGTTTACGGATGTCCCGGTAATAGGAATAACGACGATATGTATAAGAAATAATGATAACCCGATTGCAATTCCCGCAAATCCTGACGGTGCATTTTTATGCGTGGAGCCTAAAATTACAAAAAGGAATATGGCAGTAAAAACAACCTCAGCTACAATTCCCGAAATCATAGAATAATTTCCGGGAGAGTGAATACCGTAACCGTTTTGCCCCAATCCGTTAACCGTAACCGAGTATCCTTCGTGTCCGTTAGCAATAATATATAAAATTCCTGCCGCTATTATTGCGCCGATAATCTGGAATATTACATAAAATAAAGTATCCTTTGCATTAATCTTTCCGATTACGAACATTGAAATTGTAATCGCAGGATTAATATGGCAGCCTGATATCGGTCCTATGGTATATACCATAACAAGAACCGATATTCCGAATGCAAATGCAATCCCGAGAAAACCGATATTACCGCCTGCTATAACTGCGCTGCCGCAGCCAACCAGAACTAATACAAAAGTGCCGAACAGCTCAGCTAAATACTTTGTAAAAGGTTTTATTTCCATTTTTAAATTTATTTAATTTAAAAAATATTTTAGAAGACCATTCTCTTTATTCTACAAACTTTTGATTACAGACTACTGACTTCAGCTTTTTTGCTTCTATGCATAACAAGGTAAATTGTCATTCCTATTGCAAACAGAAACATTGGGACCCTTTCCCAGAAAGCGCTCACAAAATATATTGATGAAACAGTTACAGACAACCACAGGAAAGAAATTGCAACTATTTTAGTTCTGATTGGTATGAATTTTTCTTCAAGGTAATTTTGCAAATGAGGACCGACCCACTTATTATGAATGAGCATTTTGTAAAATTTCTCAGAACTCTTGGCAAAGCATACGGCTGCTAAAATAAAAAATATTGTTCCGGGGATGACAGGAAGCAATGCTCCGATTATGCCTAATATCACCATTAAAAAACCGAACGTTATCCATAAAATTCTGAGTATCCGGCTCTCTTTAATATCCAATGCCAATTTAGGTTTGTCTGCCATTGCATATAAAGTAATACTTAATAATAAAAACTACAATGAGTTAAAATAGAGCAATGAAAAATGATTAATAAATAATAAAAGTGTTTTAAATCTATAGAAAATATCTGAATGTAAGATTTTATCCGTTGACTTTTTAAAAACCAATTACGGGAACGGAAATAATATAATGTGCTGTTAAGTATTGTAAATACTTTATATAAACTTTTAAATTTATATCTATGGAACAGTTATCCGGGGAAATATTTTATCCGTCCAAAGAGGTGTTGAGAAAAGCCAGGGTGAAAGACTGGGATAAGCTTAATGAATTTGCAGGCGAGAATCTTGAATTATTCTGGGAAAAAGAAGCCAAAGAACTAAAGTGGTTTAAGAAGTGGGATAAAGTTCTTGATGACTCTAAAAAACCGTTTTATAAATGGTTTACAAATGCGAAGACAAATATTGCCTACAACTGCCTCGATGTACACCTTAATACACACAGAAAAAATAAAGTAGCTTTGATATGGGAAGGAGAAAAAAACGGTACGCGTGTATTTTCTTATTTCGCACTCCACCGCGAAGTCTCAAGATTTGCCAATGCTCTTAAAAGTCTCGGTGTTAAAAAAGGTGACAGGGTAACTTTATATATGGGCAGAATTCCGGAGCTGATGTTTGGTATGCTTGCCTGCGCAAGAATAGGGGCAATACACTCGGTAGTATACGGAGGTTTCTCCGTAGAATCTCTTCACGAAAGACTGGAAGATAGTCATTCAAAAGTTTTAATCGTTGCCGACGGTGCATTCCAGAGAGGTAAAATCGTTCCGCTTAAAGCCATTGCCGATGAAGCCCTTCAGAGAGCGGCAACAGTGGAAAGCGTTCTTGTTATTAAAAGAACCGGAGAGCCTGTAAATATGGAATATGGCAGGGATATCTGGTATCACGAGCTTGTAAATCTTCCTATGATAAACACAAAATGTCCTGTAGAAGAAGTTGATTCCGAGCATCCGCTTTACCTGCTTTATACATCAGGAACAACGGGAAAGCCCAAGGCCATATTGCATACACACGGCGGTTACATGGTTGGTACGTATTCGACATTTAAATATGTATTCGATATAAAGGACGATGACAGGTTCTGGTGTGCGGCAGACCCGGGCTGGGTTACGGGACACAGCTACATTNNACTGGACACAGCTACATTGTATATGCTCCGCTTTTAACGGGAGCAACACAGCTTATGTATGAGGGCGCCCCGAACTTCCCCTTCCCGAACAGGTGGTGGCAGTTAATAGAGAAATACGGTATTACAATTTTATATACTGCTCCGACTGCAATCCGAGGATTAATGAGATTCGGCGAAGCGTGGCCGAACAGGCACGACCTAAGCTCACTGCGTTTGCTTGGTTCTGTCGGTGAGCCTATAAATCCCGAAGCATGGAAATGGTAT
>PMIW01000061.1 GCA_003158365.1 Ignavibacteriota bacterium
TAAATAGAATTAGTTATCAGGCCGGAATTCATCGCAGTCCAGCTTGAACCGTTATTAGTTGAAAGAAAAACACCGCCTAAAGTTGCCGCTAAGACATTTGCACCCGAGACTGCAAGACCATAAACACTGATATTGGTCAACCCGTTATTTACAAGGGTCCAGCTTGTGCCGTTATTTGTGGAAAGAAAAATTCCCCCTCCGTTTCCCAGGGTACCTGCGAATATATTGGTACCCNNCAGCTTGTTCCGTTGTTTGTAGAAAGAAAAACGCCGCTGCCAAAAGTTCCGACAAAGACATTTGTACCCGAAACCACGATGGAACGGATATTAGTATTTGTCAAACCGGAATTAACTGCAGTCCAGTTTGTACCGTTGTTGGTGGAAAGAAAAACGCCGACATAAGTTCCGGCATAAAGATTCGTACCGCTTGCGGCTAAACATTGTACTGTACCGCCGTTGGGTCCGTTGGTTTGGGTCCATTGAGCTTCAGTTGTGTTTATATGTATAATGAAGAGTGCACAGGCGAGAAAAATGAAACGTAATGATTGCATTGAATTACTCCTTAATCGTGAATTGGTTATCAGGGCATTTGCCCTAAACCTGTTCGCTTACGCGGACTAATTTAAGGTATAGTATTATACAGCTACAATCAAATTATTAAACGGTTTTTATTATCAGGTTATCGGCATAAACAGACGAATTCACCATAAAACCGCTAATTGTGCATATATTTATATTCCACATTATTTTTTTCCTTGACATTTTAAAAAATCACTTATAAATTGTAGTAGATTTAACCTACAACATTTTAAAATGAATGAATTAATTTCCAAACTAAAACTCCTCGGATTCACTGAATACGAATCCAAAATCTTCCTCGCCTTACTTCAGGGACATTTAATGTCCGCCACTGAAATCGCAGAATCCGCAAGTGTAAGACGTACCGATGTTTATAACGTCTTGAAATCCTTCGTCGAAAAAGGCTACTGCAATGAGATTGAAACCAACACGATAATGAAATACGAAATGATTGACCCAGATGTGATTCTGGACAAGATTGAATCAAAAATTCAAAAGGAAAAGGAAAAGCAGGTTGCTTCTTTTAAAGAAGCGTTTAAAAACCTGAAACCGCTTTACCGCTCGAAGGAAAAGGAGCAGGATAAAATTTCCAACATCGAGCTTATACGCGGGTATAATCAGCACCGCGAGGAGAAGTTTATCAGCCTGCTGAAAAACGCAAAGAAAGAAATACTATTTATGATTCGGCTTGAGATTTATATATCCGACGATGTCGATAAGACGGCAGAAAAATTCATTAAAAAAGGTGGAATAATTAAATCCATATACGAAGTCGGGAATAATTTCAAAGTAAAAAAAGACGGAAAGTGGTCGGAAGGCTCTGTAAACGATTTGGTAAAAGTATTCTCCAAGTTCGAAAAGTATGGTGAGCAGTTAAAGCTCAGCAACGTGAAGATACCCAATTTCACTGTGTTCGACCGCGAGACAGTTTTTATGAACATCGTGGATAAATCGCTTCCCCGTTACAACGAAGCGGATATAATAATAAAAAACAAAGACTATGCGGAAAGTATGATAGAGGTCTTCAATACTTTCTGGGAAAAATCATTCTCATTAAAAGAATATAAAAAAATTAAATAATATTTTTATGAAAAAGATTATTGTTCTGGTTTTTTGTTTATTGTACTTCAGTAATTCTTATTCTCAGTCAGGTTGGTTTCAACAATACTATTCACCAAACATTATTAACGGTTCTACACGAATCTTTTTTCTCGATTCTCAAACCGGGTGGTTGTCTTATTCTGAAAATGGTTATCATGGAATAGTTAAAACAACAAATGGCGGAAATAATTGGAATATTCTCGATAGTACCAAAGATTACATTACTTCCATTTTTTTTATTGATCAAAACAACGGATGGATGAGTACAGGTAATAACCCCGGAGGGGGAAACTTCGGCAGAATATATAATTCAGTCAATGCTGGCTTAAGCTGGACACAACAGATAATTCCGATTAATGAATCTCCTGTTAACGATAAAGGTATATCCCATATTAAATTTTTAAACTCGAACACGGGATTTGCATGTGGATATATTTTGTACCTTTCGGGGCAGGCTTTATTAGTCGATACATATGTTTTGAAAACAATTAATGGCGGAAACAACTGGTCAGTACTATTAAGAATATCTACCGGTGATATAACAAATAATCCCGGATGGTTTCAAAAATTAGATTTTGTAGATGAAAATAATGTTTGGGTATCGGGAAATATGGGTCTGTTTTTTTATACTACAAATGGCGGGGTAAACTGGACACAAACATTTATTAACAATGGAGGAAATTTTACAGATTTAAAATTAATAAATCAAAGTACGGGATATGTTTTTAGCAGTTTTGGAGGCTCAATTACAGGTTGGCCTTGTGTGTTATTAAAATCGACAAACGGAGGAGCTAATTTCAGTGCAGTATATTCAACTAATATTCTTAAGTTATTTGGCTTTTGCTTTTTGGACTTAAATAACGGGTATGTGTGCGGTGATAGTAATATAATCATGAAAACAACAAATGGTGGAATAAACTGGAAAACTCAAAATACTCCAATTGTTTCCAGTTATAACAGAATTTATTTCTACAACATTAATACAGGATGGGCTATTGATTATTACGGACATATTTTAAAAACAACAACAGGCGGTGTTGCTGACACTATTACTCCAAAATATTTCCCGCTTGCTGTAGGGAATGTGTATAAATATCATTTTAGCTCTTCTGCAGGGATTGTTTATGATCACAAAACGCGAATTACAAAAGATACGATAATAAATTCTAAGAAATATTTTGTTGTAAGCGGAGGTTTTCCCGGAGTTAGTGGTGGGAATATTATACGATATGATTCGTTAACAGGGAATACATATTACAGAAATAATGGCGGATATTGTTCATACAGCCCTTTCGAAGTTATAATTGATAGTTTGGCTTCAAAAAAAGGTGATACTACAACAAGATGCACAACCCCTGTTTTACGTTTTTGTTCAGATACGAGTAACAGTAGTTTATTTGGTATTCCTGTTAAATCAAAGACTTTTAGGAGTAATAATTCTGAGGGTTATGAGACAGTTACTTATAGTACAAGTTTTGGTGTTGCCAATTATTTTGCTCAGGATTTTCAAGCTATGGGTTCAGATCAATTGGTAGGATGTTATATAAATGGTATTTTATATGGTGATACAAGCAATATACTTTATACCATCTCAGGTAATGTACGTTATTTAGACAATAATCTTCCTGCGACGAACGGCTATGTAAAAGCATTTAAACTTGATAACAGCACGAGTAATATTATTGTTTTTGATTCTGCGCAAATACAATCTGACGGAAGTTATATTTTGAATAATGTTCCTAGGGATTCACTCGATATAGGTGTTTATCCGAATTCCACTACAAATAATGACTGGGTGATTACTTATTATCCGTCAACAACTTACTGGCAGGGTGCAACAACATTATATCCAACGGGAAATCTTACGAATATAAATATCGGTGCAATAAGATTAACAGCAACAACAAATTCAAATTCAGTAAACGGAAAAGTTTTGAGGCTAACTGATGCACAAACAGGAAATTTAAAAGATGCAGTGCTGTATGCAAAGAACGGAAATACATTTGTAAGATGCGGGATGTCGGATGGAAACGGAATTTATCATCTGCCTTCTCTGCCGGCGGGAAATTTAAAAATAATTTGCAACAGGTTTGGATTTACAAATGACAGTGCAATGGTAAATGTGACTTCCACGAGCAATATTGATTCAATTAATTTTCATCTTTATAGAATACCCGTGGGCATAAAACAGATTAGTTCAAATGTTCCTTCTGAATACAAATTATATCAGAATTATCCGAATCCGTTTAATCCGAGTACGGTTATAAGATTTCAAATTAAAGATTCAAGATATACTATGATAAAAGTTTATAATATTCTCGGAAAGGAGGTTACAACATTAGTAAACGAAAAAAAATCACCTGGTACATACGAAGTTACATTTGACAGAAGCGGTTTGGCTTCGGGAATGTATTTTTACACACTGATATCGGGGGATTTCAAAGCAACAAAAAGATTTGTGCTGATAAAATAATTTTTGTGAAAAGAAAAAGAATTTAAAAATTAAATAATAATTATGAAAAAGTCATTTTTCTATTCGTTATTAGTTTTAATTTGTTTTACGTTTTTTTCGGGACAAAGTAATTATAAAAGCTTCAGTGCATCAGAAAATAATTCCACATCAAAATTGAGCAGTGGCTGGACGACAATTCTTACTGATACGACAAAGTTTGTAAGTGTTTATTTTAAAACAGAAAATCTGGGGTGTATATTTACGGGAACATACCCGGTGAAAAGAACAACAAATGGAGGGAATAGCTGGGGTTATGGCATCGTTCCTTATTTAACCGGCACGGACGGTGGAGTTTATTTTAACGGCAGCGATATATTTATGGCAGGGTATAATGAAATTGGAAGCTTGCATTATGGAATATTATTCAGGTCTTCTAATATGGGTATAAATTGGGATACAGCAGATTACTTTACGAAGCTAGGTGGTGTAAGTGTTCATTATATCATTACCAGTATATTTAAGAATATCGGATATTTAGGTATAGCCGGAGGATATGAACCCATTTGGAGGAAAACCAATAATGGGGGATATAATTGGTATATCCACACTTGGATACTACCTCCATCGGGAAGTTTTGACTATCCATCTTCAATAAGTTATGCAGATACAAACGTAATATACGGAGTAGCAAATAGTCAGAGTATTGGAAAATGTGTTACCGGAGTCACGAATGGGCATTTTAATATAATAAAATATGGAGCATTTACTAAAGTTTGTGTTGTAGATAGCAGCAATATAATTGCACTTGCGGGTTCAAAGATGATCAAATCAACGGACGCAGGGATTAATTGGGATAGCACGATATTTCCTGTAAGATTAAATTCAATATCTTTTCCTGACCTGAACACGGGGTATATGACAGGAGCACAGGGTAAAATTTTTAAATCAACAAACAAAGGCGCAACGTGGATAACACAAGCCACACCTACTACCGACAGCTTGGTTGATTGTTGTTTTTTGAATGCTCTGACAGGATATGTTATAGGGTACAATGGTACATTATTAAAAACAAATAATGGAGGTGGAAATAATTTCACCATCTCCGGATTTGTCCGATATTCCGACAACAACCAACCGGCAACGGATGGTTATGTAAAAGCATTCAAGCTTGATGTAAGTACGGGAAACATTATTATATTTGATTCGGCGCAAATACAGAATGATGGTAGTTATACGCTGTCAAATGTTCCTCAGGATTCGCTGGATATAGGTGTGTATCCGAACTCCACTACAAATAATGACTGGGTGATTACTTATTACCCGTCAACAACTTACTGGCAGGGTGCGACAACATTGTATCCAACGGGAAATTTAACAAATATTAATGTCGGTGCAATAAGATTAACATCAACGACCAATAATAATTCCGTAAACGGGAAAGTGATGAGACTAACGGATGCACAAATAGGAAATCTAAAAGATGCTGTGCTTTATGCAAAAAGCGGGAATACATTTGTAAGATGCGGGGTGTCAGATGGCAACGGAGTTTATCATCTGCCTTCTTTACCTGCTGGAAATTTAAAAATAATTTGCAACAGGATTGGATTTACAAACGACAGTGCAATGGTGACAGTAACTTCTTCGAGTAATATCGATTCGATTAATTTTCATTTGTACAGAGTGTCTGTAGGGATAAAGCAGATTAGCTCTGTTGTACCAAGTGAATATAAATTGTATCAGAATTATCCGAACCCGTTTAATCCGAGTACGATTATAAGATATCAAATAACCCCCCTTACTCCCCCCTTTGGTAAAGGGGGGACAGGGGGGTTCGTAACCCTAAAAGTTTATGATATTTTAGGAAAAGAAGTGGCAACATTGGTGAATAATAAGCAGATACCCGGCGTTTATGAGGTTACCTGGGAGGCATCTCAGTATCCGTCGGGTATTTATTTTTACAGACTAATTTCGGGAGATTTTTCTGAAACAAAAAAAATGTTGATGATTAAATAGCGTAAGCTATTTAATCAGAAATCCCGATGAGCGGAGCGAATCTGGAGTGATGGTTAAGTAGCGTGAGCTATTTAATCAGAAATCCCGATAATGAAATGTATCGGGGCTAATGATTAAATGATTCTGTCCATTAATTAAAAATCCGCCGTGGCGGATTTTTAATTAAATATAAAATTTAANNGGTAATTTATCTTTTAATATCATGTCGAGCATAGTTGGCAATGTTGCAACAGAGCTGTTTCCCATCTTATTAATTATCATTGGCATAACGTACTGCGGAATTTTTGCGTTGTCATAGAGCTTGAAAAGCCTCTGCAGGATTGCATCATCCATTTTTTCGTTTGCCTGGTGAATAAGAACTTTATCTATATTATTTAAAGTAAGTCCCGCTTTCTCGATACAGCTTTTCACCAGTGTCGGAACGTAGTTCAGTGCATATTCATATAATTTTCTGCCGTTCATTTTAAGGTAAAGGTTGCTTGAATTAAGTTCGGGATTATAAGATTTATCCATTCCGAGTAAATAGCCAAATTCAAAAGAATCTGTTCTGGTTGCATTTGATAAAATTCCAATCGGTTCCATGCTGGATTTCGCTTCGAGGATTGTAGCACCTGCGCCGTCTGAATAAATCATGCTGTCGCGGTCGTGCGGGTCGGAAACACGTGATAGGGTTTCGGCGCCGATTACAAGAGCTCTTTTTGCATCACCCGATTTAATATAATAATTTGCCTGTATAATTCCCTGAAGCCAGCCGGGGCATCCGAAAATAACATCATAAGCAACGGCAAACGGGTTTTTTATTCCGAGTTTATGTTTAACCCGTGTTGCAATACTGGGTACTAAGTCGGATTTCCTGTTATTTGATTTTACATTTCCGAAATTGTGCGCGACTATAACATAGTCAATGGTTTCCCTGTCGATACCTGATGATTTTAATGCGTTTTCCGCAGCAATTGCTGCTATGTCAGAGGTTACAAGGTGCTCGTTGACATATCTTCTTTCCTCGATATTTGTAATTTTTTTGAATTTCTGTATTATTTCAGCGTTTTGAATTTTAATTTTTACTCCGTTATTCTCAAAAAATACATTTGATAGAAAGTCTTCATTTCGAACTATCTTTTCCGGTATGTAACAGCCTGTGCCGGCTATTACTGAATAAATTTTTTCTTCGGGCATATATAAAATTTCTTTAAATGATAGCAAAGATAACCATAAAATCATAAATTTATAAGGGGTAAAATATAGTATTATACGGATAATTTACCATTCTGTTTTTTTAAATATTAAATCAGTTGATTTTTTAAATTAATTTGCACATTTGATTTTACATTTTTATAATCGTGTAAATGTGGTATTTTAACAGCAGAAATATTCGAAATCAGATATTTTTTTCGTGTAATTAAAGTATTGTTTAATTTATTTTTACTGGTACAAGCAAGTAAATAAAAAAAACTGTGGTTAAGTATGAATCTTGGTATTATTGCGGCAGGAGACGGTCAGAGATTAAAAGACGAAGGCTTTAAAGAACCAAAACCCCTTATTAAAATTCAGGGGATAACACTGCTTGAACGCGCTTTAAATGTTTGTGAAAAATATAAATTCGATTCGTGCAGTTTAATTATAAATGAAAATTT
>PMIW01000116.1 GCA_003158365.1 Ignavibacteriota bacterium
AGTTCCTCTTGTAAAGCATCTGCCGGCTTTCCTTCCGCAGCTTCACAGCAAAGCATGAGAAGCACCGGTCTTATTCTTTTGCCTCCGCCCGCAAGTATATATTTCAGCGGGTCATATATCCCCGAAGGGCTTTTCTTCTCAATAAAACTCTCAAGTCTTGTGTTTACTAAGTCTTTATACCTTTCGTATCTCCGCTCGAATTTGTTCATTAATAAACTTTTTTTATTTGTTAAAAATAATTAATTTAAAACTCTTAAGTAATTCAAATAATTTAAGTTTTTTGTGAATTTTAGCGGACTAAGCAAAATGAAAAAAATCTGTTTTTTAATAATTCTTGGATTTGGAATACTGCTCTCAAAAGAATTAAATTCGTATGGTAACCCTGCACCTTTTGAACAGTTAGTCAATAAACAGTCATATAGTTTATATTTAAAGAATAAAGATATAATTTCCACGTATGTACACCCGGAGGATTTACCCGACTGGGCGCAGATGAATCCCGGTAAAGACGGCTACGAGGGGACAAGCACATTATTGCTTTACGAATACATCAACTCCCTTAATCCTGTCCCGCAGCCCGAATCCGTTATTGTTGCCATTATGGATACCGGCTTCGATACTGACCATCCCGAATTAAAAAATAAAATTTGGAGAAACGAGAAAGAAATAAACGGACAGCCCGGTGTGGATGACGACGGAAACGGATTCGTTGATGATTTTTACGGATGGAATTTTCTCGGGAAAGCAGTAAACCTTAATCTTGAAGTAACCAGGGAATTACAACGTCTGAAAAAAGAAAACGTTCCTGCAACGGATGAATATTACAAAAAAGTAAAAGAGGAATATGACAGTAAAAAAAAGGAAACAACCGAAATATTTGCTTTTGCAAGCGAAACGATGAAGGATTATCTGAAAGCGGAAAATAAATTAAAAGAAAGAAATTATCCGGTTGAACCGGTAAAGCTTAAGGAAATTATATCGACATTAAGCGGTGAATATAAAGAAGCAGCAAATACAATTTTATTTTTAAAAATGTATTATGAAATGGAAAGGGATGAACTGGCTGAACTTGAAAAAGACTATTCGGTAAAAATGCAATGCTTATTTGATACAACAAGTGTTTATGCATTAATCGGCGACAATCCCAAAGTATTCGATGAGAAAAATTACGGTGACAATGACGTTAAAACAAAAGGCGAAACACACTCCACCCACGTATCGGGAATCATTGCCGCAGATAAAAAGGGAATAGGCCAGGCCCCGTTCGCAAAAATAATGTGTCTGAGGGTAGTTCCCGATGAAGGTGACGAAAGGGACAAAGATGTTGCGAACGGAATAAGGTATGCCGTAGACAATGGTGCAAATATTATAAATATGTCTGCAGGAAAATATTTTTCTCCGAATTCAGAATATGTAACAGACGCAATAAGATATGCCGAAAAAAAAGGAGTGCTTTTTGTTGTCGCGGCAGGTAACGAAGGAACCGATATTGAGTTGAAAAGAAATTTTCCTCCGAAATATTATATTGAAAACGGGGAAATGAAGTATTTCTCTAACATGATTGTTGCCGGCGCTAATACCTGGATGAAAAGCTGGAATTCGGAAAAAGACCCCGACAATCTTGCCGGAGGATTTGATCTTGTTGCTTCTTTTTCGAATTTTTCTGCAAAGGTCGTGGATTTATTTGCTCCCGGTCTTGAAATAAATTCGACAGTCCCCGGCGGAAATTACAAGAGAGAAAGCGGGACAAGCATGGCTGCGCCTGAAGTTACAGGGTGTGCCGCAATTTTGAAAGGTTATTTTCCCGATGCGGATGCCCGGGAATTAAAAATTCTGCTTACGGGTTCGGTAAGAAAATACGAAGGACTTAGTGTCAAAATAAAAGACAGCAAATCAAAAGTTCTTTTTTCATCGCTTTCAAAAACAGGCGGAGTTATCGATGTATACGAAGCTTTTTTAATGGCCAAGGCAAGATATAAAATGTATTAATAAAATCAGATAAAAATTATATGTACTGGAAAACATTATTTTCCGAGCGAAGACTCGGGGATACAAAAAAAGGAAATGCATTCTCCCCGGACAGAAGTAATTTTGAAAAAGATTACGACAGGGTAATATTCTCTTCGGCATTCAGAAGGATGCAGGATAAGACGCAGGTGATTCCTTTGCCTGAAAGCGATTTCGTCCACACCAGGCTTACGCACAGCCTGGAGGTATCCTGTGTCGGAAGGTCGCTTGGAAAAATTGTCGGGAAAGAAATTATTGACAGGAACAGGTTAAAGAAGATTCTTTCCGTGCCTGATTTCGGGGCAATAGTTGCAACATCGTGCCTGTCGCATGACATAGGCAATCCGCCTTTCGGACACTCAGGTGAGTCGGCAATAAGCAATTACTTTAAAAACGGGAACGGGAAAAAATATGAAGAGTTAATTAACGATAAAGAAAAATGGTCGGACTTAATTAACTTCGAAGGAAACGCAAACGGTTTTAAGCTCATCACAAAATCAGGCAAGAGTGTGGGAGGAGGAATTAAACTGACCTATACCGCACTTGCGAGTTTCGTGAAATATCCTACAAAATCATACAAGGAAAAATCCGAAAGGGAAAATTACAAAGATAATATCAGTTTTAAAAAATACGGTTACTTTCAGTCCGACAAGGATATCTTTTACGAAATATTCGATGAGCTGGAAATAAATAAAATAGAAAAATATTATTATTCAAGGCACCCCATAGCTTTTTTGGTCGAAGCATCCGATGACATCTGTTACAGGATAATGGATTTCGAAGACGGCATCAGAATCGGGCTTATCCCGTTTTCAAAAGGTGAAGACCTGCTCAGGGAAATTGTCGGAAAAGATTTTGATTCGAGGAAATACAGCGCCATAAAGGATAAGCGCGAACGAATAGGTTACCTGAGGGCAAAGGCAATCAACAGGCTGCTAAAAGAATGCTCCGATATTTTTCTCGACAACGAGAAGGATATATTAAAGGGAAAATTCGACGAACAGCTTATAGATAACATTGAATTAAAGAACACGCTTTACGAAATCGAAAAAATTTCAATCGAAAAAGTTTACAAATCAAAAAATGTAATTCAGATTGAAGTTGCCGGATTCAAAGTCGTCGGCGGACTGCTCGATATGTTTATAGAAGCTGTGAATGATTTGTATGAATTTAAAAACAGAAAAACACTCAGAAAGGAAAAGCCTCTAAGCGACAACCTGATTGATTTGCTTCCCGAACAATTTCTTTCGGAAGGAAAACCAAGCGAAGATTTATACGAAAGAATTCTGCAGGTCTGCGAATTCGTTGCCGGCATGACTGACACATATGCCGTAATGCTTTTCAAGAGGCTGCAGGGAATAGAGCTGCCGAAATAAAATGCTTATTCCTTAACGGGAATAGTATCAAGATTAATATTGTTATCGATGCTTCTCAGGTATTCGAGCACCATTCTTGCATCCTGCTCATTCACATCTTTTACAACCATTTTAACAACATGGTCTTTAAATAATATTTTAGCCTGCGGGTCTTTCTTTATCATTTCTTCCGTGTTTAAAATCATATTCATTATCCATTCGGCTTTCCTTTTTTTAGTTACATCTCTCAGCGAAGGACCCTTAAGCTTTATATCGATATTGTGGCATTCCATGCATTTTTTTGAAAAAATCACNNACCTTTATCACCATTGTTATTTTCCGAGCACGAGCTGAAAAGGACAGTAAAAAAAACCAAGATTAAACACGCCTGTATAAAACCGATTTTTGTGTTTTTCATTTTTTTATAATTTAATGGTTAAAAACAATATTGCAACCTATTTAAATTAACAACTGCTTTAAAATGAAAATAATTTCAGGAAAAAAAATAAGCCCGTTAAATACGGACTTATTTTTAAAGGTAGGTATCCGGATAAATACTTTTAAACGTATTTATTAAAACCGTGTTATTTTATTACTGTCATTTTTTTAAATTCAGAGAAACCACCCGAAACTAATTTATAATAATAAATCCCGCTCGATAAATTTGAAGCATTAAACTCGACGATATATTTGCCTGCAGGTTTATATTCATTAACTAAAGAGGCAACCTGCCTTCCGAGCAAATCATAAACATTAAGCGAAACCATCCCTGCTTTCAGGATTGAATAGTTAATCCTTGTTTCGGGATTGAACGGGTTCGGGTAATTCTGTGAAAGCGAATATTTATCGGGTGCATTACTGTGAATATTGATTCCGGTTAATGGTGTAAGGGACAGGCAGATATTCGGACGCCTTTGCTGCAGTGAGCCTGTCGTAAAATCGGTACAGCCGTCACCGGTGGGCAAATCATTAAACATGCCGTATGTCTTACCTGTTTTAACAGTTGACCTCACTGTTGAAAACCAGGTCCACCTGTTATTGTTGTAGCAGATTTCAATAATGATATTATCGTTTCCGTTCCAGCCGAATGTCTGGGAGAAATAAATAGTCTGCCATCCCGTTGCAAGCACTTTATAGTTTCCGCTGTAAACAACATCCCAGCCGTCGTGGAATCCCGNNGGTTCTGCCGTCCATCCAGTAAGTTGTGAACGGGTAATTCGATGACAAAGTATCAGTTCCGATGCAGACATTTACCGGTTGAGCTTGTAGGTTTGCAAACCCTGCTATTAAAAAAATACTAAGAATTAAAAATAGTAAATGCTTTTTCATAATGTTTGGGTTATTTCTTTAAATTTAATACTATTTCTTAAAAATTCAAAGGATTAAATTAAATAATAATATATGAAAAAGGGAGATATTGATAAAATTTGAATAATTAATCAATTTCTGCTANNTTTTGTTTCCCTTCTTCATTTTTTAAACAAAAACAGCGTTTTTAATCTTATCTCTTAAGTGATTTCAATAAACAGGTGAACTTTTTTTGTCTGTTTAGGTCAGAAGGTGAAGTTTTTTTTGCACTATTAATGCACCATTTCGCAAAATGAGAAAGCACAATTTGCGGAAGTGAAAAAAAAGTGTATCACTTTTGTATCACATTTGTATCACTTTTTGCAAAATGAGACCGACGATGTCAAAGAACGATAGCCATAATAATATATGGTACATTAATTTAATTGTCTATAGTAAAATAAGAGCATTTGCCGCAGAGGAAAAAAATAAATCACAGGAAACGGTGTAGCCGTGATATTTTTTTGTGTCGGGGAGTCTCTTCCTGTCGCGGTAGGTTCTTAATCTAAGGACTCCCGATACGAAAAAACCTGATAAGGAGAGGTAAAGTAAATTGATTAGTCTTCAAGAATAATTGATGGTCCGATTTTAAAGCTAAATGTTCCGGGGGCTTTTTCGAAATTGAACATATTGTTAAATTCAACTTGTGGAGAAATAAATAATACATCAGAAATTCTTATATCAGCGCTCCAGATTAATTTCAAGTTAAAATATGAATTTTTAGAAGATTCAAATGAACCACTTTCCCGATTTACAAAGTACATTCCTATACCAATACCCAGATTAATGGAATAGTTTTCACCCCTGAATCTTCTTGTTAAATTAAAATTAATATTTGTTCCGGTATATGTTTTAGGTAAAAGAATACCGTCAAAAGTTTTAAACTCATCATCAGTATGATGCCAGAAATCAAAACTCAAGCCAACATTGGTTTCCTCCATTAAAGAGCCGTCAACATTTAAGCTATAAATCATTCCACCATTAAAACCATCACTACTATTCTTATCGTATCCGGTATGATAACCCACTTTTGCAGAGATAAGTAAGTTATTTTCTTTGGATTGTTTTTTTAAAATGGAAGCTGAGTTCAAAGAATTATCAAGTGACTGTGAATAAGCCGAAATATATGATACAACAAAAATAAAAGAGAGAATAAGTTTTTTCATATCTAAAATATTATTTAAGCAGTATCATCTTTTTTGTATCGGTAAAATTATTTATTATCAACTTATAAAAATATATTCCGCTTGGCAAATCACTTCCATCAAAACTAACTTCGTATAATCCCGGAGACTTTCTTTCATTTAATATAGTTGTTATTTCCCGGCCGCAAATATCATAAATTTTCAATGTAACAAGACCACTTTTTATTATCTTTAAACTAATTTTAGTTGATGGATTAAAGGGGTTTGGATAATTTTGGAATAGTTTATAATCAGCTGGTACATTTTGATTTAATTCCCTTATTCCGATAGTATTGCTATATTTTATCGTCAAAATATCAGTAAGTAATGAAGAGCTATAACTTGAACCAGTTATATAGATATTCCCGCTATTATCTAATGTAATAAATTTTGATTGGTCTGCTTGATTTCCAGGCACACCATATCTGTCACTCCAAAACGCATAACCCGTTGTATCATAGGCAATTGTAAAATAATCTAGATTTGTTCCGCTTCCATAGCTTTCACCTGTTACAAATACATTACATCGGTTATCTATTGCGAGTGAATTAGCAACATCATAATTATCTCCCGGTCCGTTATATACTCTCACCCAGGAAGTATCACCATTTGGTTTATACTTTATCGTAACATAATTAACATTATTAAAACCACTTTCTGAAATATAACCAGCAACATAAATATTATTTCTTTTATCAATTCCAATGCATTGCGGATTATCATCACACGTAGAAGAATTCCTGTGTATAACCTTACTCCATTTTAATATTCCTGAGCTGTCATATTTAACTGTCATTATATCAGTGTAATAGTTGAATCTATTTATGGTATGTCCGGTAATACAAATATTATCTAAACTATCAATCGCAATTGAAGTGGGTCCATCGGAATTACCATTATTGTTATCAAATCTTGTTTCCCAAATAATATTTCCATCCGGATTATATTTAACAATACCGAAATCAAAGCCATAACCCATTGTGAAGCTTGTTCCGGTAATATAAATATTTCCAAACCTATCAAGTACCATATCCTGTGGGTCATCATCAATATCAAAATATCTTTTAGTCCATAACTGGTTTCCGGCTGTATCATATTTAATAAGTAAAAAATTGTTCTTATCATTTGCATTTATGCTTAATGCACAAACATAGACAAAATTATTAAAACATTTTATTACTCTTCCATATTCATTTTTATTTACACCGTAATCATAACTTTTAAGCCAGATTAAATTTCCGCTTGTATCATATTTAATTGTAACGCAATCTAAAGCTGTTCCCGAACCTGTGCTTGACCCCGTAATATATACATTGTTTAAATTATCTAATGCAAGAGAGTAAACTATATCATAACTGTTACCGGTTCCATTATATGTCCTAGCCCAAATCTGCTGACCGGATGAAGTATATTTAACCAGAGCATAATCATTTGTGTTAGTTTCTCCATTTACAAATCCTGCAACATATATATTACCATTATTATCAATTGCAATTTTATTTCCACAGGCGCCAAATACCTGATTACCACTATTAAATCTTTTTAGCCATTCCTGATGATATTGGCAATAAGAAGTGGAGGATAATAAAATTATATGGGCAAGTAAAAAACCTGCCCGTATATAAATTTTTATATTAAATAAATTTTTCATTATATTTAAACAAATATTCTGATATTGAATTATTTAATCAAGACCATTTGTAGCATAGATATTTAAAAAATCGAAAACGCTACAAGCCCCACGCCGAGTGATATATCCGAATTATTTGACTGCGTTTTATCGAGCATAAATGTGTGCCTTAATTTAATGTAAGGGTTGACTGCAAATTTATCGCTTGTGGGTATGAACATGCTTAAAGAAAACTGCGGGAAAATTCCGTTCTTTTTAAAGTCGGTAAAATATCCTCCTCCGACGCTAAACATAACGGCTGAGAATTCATTTGTTTCTATGGGAATATCAACGTTCAAAGAACTTCTTAAATGATGATTTCTTTCATTCCTGAAGATATAAGAATATTCAAGCTCGAGTCTGCTGAGCGCAAAGAAATCATTTGTTCCCATAAGAGGGAATGCAAGAGATATATCTTTTGTGAGTCCGAAATTTACTTTTTCATTTTCATAAATTAATTCGGGATTGATAAGTAAAATAAATATATATATAGCAGTGTTTAAATCCGCATCTTCTTTGTTCAGGGGAGAGGTAACCGAAGATTTTGTGAAACTCAAATTTGTATTGACGGGTACTTTATATTTGCTTTGCGGCGGTAAATTACTGTTTGTATTAAATATAACCTGAGAATAAGAAAATTGAACGAAAACCAGCGATAGTATCAGGTACAGGGATAACTTTTTCATCTTAATAATTATGAGTTTTAATAGACTACAATTTGTTTATAATTAGGTTGAATATGCAATACAAAAAAAAATTCTTTAAAAAGAAAAATTGTTCCTTTACACTTTGTTTTTTTCTCATTAACTTGAATTACTTCTTTAAAAACTTCATAAAATTGTAGCGGCGAATTGAAAGAATTTATACATTTACATAACCACACGCATTACTCTCTGCTGGATGCGATTTGTACCGTTGACGGGCTTGTGAATGCGGCGATTGAAAATAAAATGCCCGCAGTTGCACTGACCGACCACGGAGTTATGTACGGGGCGATGGAGTTTTACAAGAAATGCATAAAGAAAGGAATAAAACCCATTATCGGATTCGAGACTTATGTTGCGCAGTCGGGTTCGAGGTTCGACCGGGGAAACAAGATAAACACAAAAGCTGCAACTGCCGAAATCATAGATGCGGAAACTGATGAAAGGCTTTCCACGGCAAATATAAATTATGCACACCTTATACTTCTTGCAAAAAATGAAATTGGATACAGGAATCTTATTAAGATAAATTCAATAGGGCATACGGAAGGATATTATTACAAGCCAAGAGTAGATTTGGAAGTTCTGGAAAAATACAGGGAAGGAGTTGTTGCGCTTTCTGCGTGTGCACACGGAGTAATCTCGTGTCACATAGTAAGGGATGATGTAAGGACGGCGCACAAAATGGCGGGGGTTTACAAGGATATTTACGGAGAGGATTTTTATCTCGAACT
>PMIW01000056.1 GCA_003158365.1 Ignavibacteriota bacterium
ATAGAAATTTTTTAATTAACATATTGTATTAATACTATTCAAAAAATTAAAAAATGATAGACAAATCAAAAGAACTAAATACATCGGTCATACTTATAAATGACAAACTTAATTTCAAAGGTATTGTAGACGGAAACAGTCCTGTATCAATCGATTATACTCCTCCGCTTGGTGATAATCTGGGATACACATCGCTGGAACTGCTTTTGCTGAGCCTGTCTTCCTGCATAGGAAGCGCGGTGCTCATATTCCTGAGGAAAATGAAAAAGACAATTACAGGTTTTGAAATAAAGTGCAGTGGAATAAGAAAAGAAGAACACCCGACCTGCTTTAAAACCATTTTCGTGGAAATTCATATTAAATCTCCGGATACATCCGATGAAGATTTAAATAAAGTAATTAAACTTTCGGAAGATACATACTGCCCTGTCTGGGCAATGATAAAAGGAAACGTCGAAGTAAATATTAAGAATTTTATTTCGTAATTATTTTCCGTTTAATATTTTCTCGTAGAATGCTTCATACACGGGGACGATTTTAGTCTCTTCGAATTCCATTGCCCTCTCACGTGCATTCTTACTGAATATTTTATATTTCTTTTCGTTGGATAGCAGCTCAATTGCATATTTTGCCATTCTGTCTATATCGCCGATTTCGGCTATGTAACCAGTTTCGTTGTGCAGGTTTAATTCAGGCAGTCCTCCGACGCTTGTCGATATTACAGGGACTTCGCAGCTCATTGCTTCGAGAGCGGCAAGTCCGAAACTTTCAGTCTGAGAGGGAATTATAAATAAATCTGCAATAGAGAGAAGCTCTATAATAGAATCCTGCTTGCCCATAAACTTTACGCTGTCAAATATATTAAGCTCTCTGCAAAGCCTTTCGCAGTCGCTTCTTTCGGGTCCGTCTCCGATTAAAATCAGTCTTGCGGGAATTTTTTCTTTTACTTTTGCAAAAATCTGTATTACATCCTGAACTCTTTTTACGGGTCTGAAATTTGAAGTGTGAATTAATACTTTTTCAGTATCAGAAGCAAGTTTTTTTGTAAAGATGCAATTTTCCTCTTTCGTCAGTCTGCGGTATTTTTTTGTGTCGATGAAATTTGGTATAACTTCTATTTCCTTGTTGATTTTATAATTCGATAGAGTCTTGTCTTTTAAAAATTGTGAAACCGCTGTAACGCCGTCGGATTTTTCTATGCTGAATTTCATTGTGGGCAGAAAGCTCGGCTCCAGTCCGACAAGCGTAATATCCGTGCCGTGAAGTGTTGTGATTACTTTTATGTCTTTGTTTCTTTTATTTTCGTACCTTAATATTTCCCTTGCAAGGAATGCACTCGTTGCGTGAGGGATTGCATAGTGAGCGTGAATTAATTCTATGTCATTGAACTTTGCAACTTCAACCATTTTGCTTGCAAGTGCTATGCTGTATAATGGAAAATCGAAAAGAGGGTAATTGTTGATTTCCACTTCGTGATAAAAAATATTTTCAACGAATGAATTTAAACGCGAAGGCATTGCATAGGAAATAAAGTGAATTTCGTGACCTCTGAGTGCCAGAATCTTTCCAAGCTCGGTTGCGACTACACCGCTGCCTCCGTATGTCGGGTAACAGGTAATTCCAATCTTCATAGTTTATGGTTTTATTGGAGTAAAGTATAAGTAAAAAAATGAAGAAAAAAGTTAAAAAGTTGGATGTAAGGAATGCAAAATTAATGCTTGATTGTTACTTTTTTCCCCGCTACTTCTTCGAATAATTCTTTTCTCAGGTTTGCACCCCAGATTTCGAGTTCGGGATTAATGTTATTCTCTGTTTTAGCTATAAACTGATATGCCTTGTCGCTTTTTTCAATTTCAATATCTTTTATAACAGAGTTATGCCCTCTATCCAACCCGTCTGCTATGCGGAGTATGGCGGCTAGTTTTTTAACTCTTTCCTTATTATGGGGTGAGAGTCTGCTGAAATTTTCGTGCTTGATTTTAGGATGCGATTTCCTATGGTAGCGGGCTATGTTTGCAATTATTTCTATATCTTCATCATTGAATCCGAGCAGTTCGCAGTTCCTTATTAAATAATACGTGTGCCTGTGGTGCTGTGCGTGTGAAAGGCTGTGTCCGATATCGTGCAGTATTGCTGCGGCTTCGAGGTACTCTTCATCTTTTTCCGTCAGTCCGAATTCTTTGCCAACAAGGTTAAAAATTCTTAATGCTAATTTCAAAACCTGCTCCGAGTGTGCTTTATCATACCGGCTGTTTTCAGCAAGCTTGATTATGCTTTTATATCTTATATCGCTTAAATCTTCTTTGAGTAATGTATGATGCTCTTTGTTAATGGTATCAAATAATATTCCTTCCCTCAGTGAATAATTCGAAATTGTAAGCTCTTCGATACCAAGTTCCAAAAAAATTTGTTCGAGTATTATAGCGCCCGCTGTAATTATATCCTGTCTATCGGGGTCAAGCCCTTTGATTTCCTTAATTTCGGATAGCTTTTCACACTTTGTAATTTTCTTTACTATTTTAAAAAAAGATTCCCTGCTATATGAAAAATTATTAAAATTAAACTGCTCATCCGCATTATCGTTTTCCTCTTCATTTATTATCATTCCGATATTTGTGGCAGTGCCTGAAGATCCTATAACATTTTTATAGTACTGGCCCTTTAAATCCCTTACCACAGAATTGATAATACTTTTAACGAACATCCTTGCATTTTCAATGTTCTCCTTTTTGAATTTCCCGTCGGAAAAATATTTTTCAGTCAGCCTGACTGCACCGATTTTTATGCTGTTTGCATAAATCACATTTCCTTTCTCACCGAGTAAAAACTCGGTACTTCCACCGCCGATATCTATTAAAAGAATTTTATCATTGAATACTGAAAGTGCCTGAAGTACACCAAGATAAATGAGCCTTGCTTCTTCGAAACCCGATACAACTTCTATATTTATTCTCGTGGCATCAAAGACGCGGCTTATGAATTCATCTTTATTGAGTGCTTCCCTCGTTGCGCTTGTTGCAACTGCCCTAATATCTGCTTTGAATGAATCGCTTATGAGCTTGAATCTTTTAAGTGTAGCAATACCCCTGCTCATTGCATCTTCGGATATGTATTTCATATCTGTGGAGCTTTTCCCGAGCCTGACCACTTCTTTTTCCCGCGTGATTATTTTTATGGAACCCTTTTCGTCAATTTTGGCAATGACTAAATGAAAGGAATTTGTTCCTATATCAATTGCAGCTAATATTTTTTCGGGTGTATTCATTATTTATTAAGAAGTTCACAGGCTTTTTCGAATACTTCTTCGACAGTAATATCGTTTATGTCACGGGATTTAGATTGAATAAACGCACCGTTTTCATTCAGCGGTCCCCATTCATAAGCATTTGTCGGTCCGAACAGCCCTATTACCTTAGCATTAACCATTGCACCCACGTGCATAGTTCCTGTATCATTGGAAATAAACAGGTCAGATTTAGCAATGATGGCTCCGACAACTCTTATGGATTTGTATAGAATTTTATTCTGAATCCCTTTTTCCGAGAGTGCTTTAGTCAATTCCTCAGTTACTTCTTTATCTATAGGACCCGAATTGATTAAAATGTAAGGGTTATATTTTTTATACAGTAATGAAATTAACTCTGAAAAATATTTCACATCCCAGCGGTTTTGCGTTTTTCCTGCTCCGGGCTGAAACACAAATATTTTTTTGTTTTTATCGGGCAGATTTTCTTTTATAAAATCATCGGCAAACCTTGCTTCTTTTTCCGAAAATCCAATCCTCAGATTATTTTTTTCTTCAGGTGTTAAATCACAGTTTATCTGCCTTACCAAATCGAGATTTCTTTCTGTCTGGTGGAGTTTCAGTTTATCCCATTGAAAATCCGATTTTATATTTAAAAGATAATCAACTTTATTGTACTTCCCGTTAATGCTTTTCACTCCTACTCTTATTTTTGCACGGGAAATATAATTTATGTAATGTGATGTACGGGACATAGATACTGTCGAAGGCACTATTCCTAAATCGAAAGGCACACTTCTTAATTTTCTTAAGAATCTGAAAATATGAAACAGAGTGGATTTATTGAAAATAATCACATCATTGATGTAAGGATTCACATCACCGTAAACAATGTTGTAATTAGTAACGGATGCAACCAGCGTTATTTTTGCATCGGGATATTTTTTCTTTAAAGCCGCAAAAAGTGGCAGGGAGCAAAGCATGTCGCCAATCTGGTTATGCTGGCGGACAACAAGAATATTCCTTACATTCAGATTTATTATCTCTTCTTTGGTAATTTCTTTTGAATTAAGAAATAACTTTAATATGCTCTGCATCGGATGTCATTTATTTAAATTCTTCAAAATCAGCGTCAACAATTTTTGATTTATCTATCGTCTGGGTTTCCTTATTTACGGGCTGATTAGGCGGCTGTGGAGGATTAACCGGTGGTTTTTTCCTGAAAAAATTTAAAATAATTTTCAGAATAAAATAAATTATGTAAGTTAAAATAATATAAAAAATAAATCTAATCAAAATTACTCCTTAACCGTTTGCAATTTTTCTTGTGGATGGATTAAAATATTCCAGTGCAGGGTGGTCCGGTTTTAAAATTTCGTTTACGAGATTTTCGAAATCTGTTTCATTATTAACAAAATCAATATCGGTCGAATTTACAATCATAACTTTGGATGCTTTATATCGGAAGAAAAAATAATTGTAGCCTTCGGTCAAATCCTTTATGTATTCTTCGCTTATTGTTTTTTCAACATCACGGTCTCGGTGCTTAATGTTGAACATCAGCCGCTCGACCGTTGACTGAAGATAAATAATCAAATCAGGTACGGGAACTGACCTTTCAATAAAGGATACGATTTTTTCATACAGCATCAGTTCATCATCCTGAAGATTCAGGTACGCAAAAATTTTATCTTTTTCGAAAATATAGTCAGAGATTACATAGTTATGGAACAGGTCTTCGTGCCTTAGTTCCTGAAGCTGTTTATATCTTGTGAGAAGAAAATAAATCTGTGTATGGAATCCGTAGCGTTTGGGGTTTTTATAAAATTTTTCGAGGAAAGGATTATCTTCGAAATTTTCCAGAACGAGTTTTGCATTAAGTTTCTGCGCAACTCTTTTTGCAAGAGTTGTTTTGCCTGCGCCAATAACACCTTCAATCGCTATGTACCTTATTTTTTTATCTTCCAAGATATTCGGTTTATAATTTTTTAGTCGGTATTTCCCTGAATCTTAATAACTTCTGAATTATCCTTTGTATTGTTCAACAAACTTTCCATTGAACAGTTCAATTCCGGGTGAATAAAACCCGGGTTAAGTTCGCACAACGGAACAAGAACGAATTTTCTGTTTTGAATTTCGGGATGCGGAATATTTACAATTGAATTCGTTATTTTCATATCGCCGTAAAATAAAATATCGATGTCAATTTCCCTTTCAAACCACTTTTCCCTGTTTTTCCTGCCTAAAACAATTTCGATTTCTTTTAATTCCTTTAGTAATTCTTCAGGTCCTGAGTTTGATTCTATTTCAAGAACAGAATTCAGAAATTCTTTCTGTGATTTAATTCCCCACGGTTCGGTTCTGTACACGGAAGAGCTTCTGAGAACTTTTGTATCCTTTAATTTTGCAATCTCTTCTTCTGCGGATTTTATGAAACTTAATTTGTTGCCAATATTTGAGCCGAGACCGAGATAAATCAAAATTATTTTTCCAAATAGTTAATAATTTCTATGGAATCAATTATACCAAGCGGAGCATTGGGCTTTCGCACGCTCACTTTTACTTTTTTCACAAGTTCGAATTTACTTAAAATTTCCTCGCATATTTTCAGGTTGAGCGTTTCAATTAAATTGAATTTCTGCTTCCCGAAAATTTCGCTTACAAGGTTATAAACCGCAAGGTAATCCACTGTTTTGCTGAGCTTATCGCTGTGATTGAGCTTGCTCAAATCGCATTTCATTTCTATGTCCACCTCGAACTGGTTACCGTATTTCTTTTCGTATTCCATATCTCCGTGATATGCATAGAACTTTGCGTTATTAATCTTGATAGTGGTTAATCCCAAAATATTTGTTATTATTTTCTTGCTTTCTTTTTCTTTAATACTTTTGTTTTATTAACTGTTTTTTTTACAGCTTTCTTAACAACTTTTTTCTTTAATGTTTTTGCTTTGGCTTTCAGTTTAAATTTTTCAAGGGCTTCTTTTACCGTGACGCCAATGCTTGCAGGTGAAGCTGCAACCGATATTCCGCATTTTTGCAGAGTCTCGATTTTCTCTGCGGCTGTTCCTTTCCCGCCGGAGATTATCGCACCCGCGTGTCCCATTCTTCTTCCCGGAGGAGCTGTTTTTCCTGCAATGAAACCGATAACCGGTTTTTTAACATATTTTTTTACATAAAATGCAGCTTCTTCTTCCGCATTTCCGCCGATTTCACCTATCATTAGAATTGCTTCTGTGCTTTTATCATTGTTAAATAACTTTATTGCGTCAAGAAATCTTGTTCCTATTACCGGGTCGCCGCCGATACCTATGCAGGTTGATTGTCCTATCCCGAGTTTTGTAAGCTGGTCAACTGCTTCATAAGTAAGTGTTCCGCTTCTCGAAATCACCCCGACTTTTCCTTTCTTGTGTATAAAACCCGGCATAATTCCGATTTTGCATTCTCCCGGAGATATTATACCCGGGCAGTTAGGTCCTATGAAGCGCACTGTGTGTCCGTTTTTATTTTTGCTCTGAACATAATCGTAAACCTTAATCATGTCTTTTGTAGGTACACCTTCCGTTATGCATACAATAAGATTTACTCCCGCATCAGTAGCTTCCAGTATTGCATCGGCTGCGAATGCTGACGGAACAAAAATCACGGATACATTTGCACCTGTCTTAACAACTGCCTCCCTGACCGAATTGAAAACCGGAATCTTATTCTGAAAAAGCATTCCGCCTTTTCCGGGTGTTACGCCTGCTACTACATTTGTTCCATATTCAATCATTTGTGCCGTATGGAAAGTTCCTTCGGAACCCGTAATTCCCTGCACGACTACTTTTGATTTTTTATTTACAAGAATACTCATTAGTAAAAAATTTAATTATTTGACAACATTGCTTTTTATTTTCCATTTGCCGCTTTTATCTGCAACAAGACTGTATGTAACGGTAATTTCTTTTTCTTCGTCTTTTCCGCCTACCGTTTGAGTTTGTTTAACTTTTACTTTTACGGTAGCGTTGTTGTCTTTCTGCGTAACAACAGCAGGTTCCTGCGTTACAACGAATTTTTTCGTATTTTTGTAGCTTTTTTTGAAACTCTCGGCACTTCTTGATTCCCAGTTTTCGCTTGCTTTCTTCATATTGGCATCAAATGTTTTGCTGTCGGAGATTCCTCTTTTAATATATTCCAAGTAGTCATTAACAGCGGTAACGGGATTGTCTAAGCGTTTGTTAAGTTCTTTTTCCTTTTCGGATACTTTTTTATCGTCTTTCTTAATTTTTGTTTTACTTGTATCTTTTGCGACTTTAACCGAGTCTTTAGTCTCTATTTTTTTATCTTTGAATTTACCTGTAGAGTCTTTTTTGTTTAAACTCTCTTCCCATTCTCTTAACTGCTGTTCTTTAATTCTTAGAAACTCTTCTTTGTCCTTCAGCTCTTTTTCCTTATCTGAAGAAATTTCTTTCTGGGGTGTAATTTGCTGGTTCTGGTCATCACCCTTTTTGCAGGAATATAAAAAAGCAAAAGCAAGAAGAAATGTAAACGGAATGATAAATTTAAAAGTTTTCATTATATTGTTAATTTTTTATCAAAATAATTTATTTACTCTTTATATTCAATTGATTATTTGTTAGTTAAAGATTTATAAGATTATAAGATTCTTAAGATTCATAAGATTGGAAGATTGAAAAGTCAATAAAGATATGGTTAAAGTTTTTAATTTAACATCTGGCATTTAACATTTTATATGATGCATATTAACTTGATAAAAGAGTTGGTAAATATTAATTTAAATGTTATTTATGACATAAACTTTTAACTAAATAGCCAAATCTGTTAAAAATTTGACTATTTAAACAAAAAGTTATGCCGGATTAAATGCAAAAATGCGGATAATTATAATTATCGTTAATATTACAGTGTTTCTGATGACCGGGCTTTTGCATTCTCAGAATGTAAAGGACGATATTTTTAAATCCAATCACGATATTTATATAGGGCTGATAAATAAAAATCTCGATGTTCTGGAAAATAAATTTGTTCTGCTTGGAAAAGAAAAAATTTATTGCATAGGAATAAGCGGAAACCGGAATAATGCTGATTTTCTTTATAAAGCAATAAAACAGAAGCTTTATAATTTCAGGATTATCTCGGAATCCGATTCTTCAAGTTCGGATTATAAGGTTTTATTTGAAAATGTGAAGTTCGGGACGGCATATGATAAGATATCCGGTTCGGTATTAAGAAACAGAATAGTCGAAAGGCAGATTGAATTATCTTATAAATGCATAATAAAAAGTAAAGGTAATGACAGTTTAGTATTCAATAACAGTATTCACGATATAAATAAAGACGAATTCTATCTGGATAAAATTGATGATGTCGAAAAAGGTGATTATGATTTTTTAAAAGGTACATTGCCTGACAGGAGTCTTTTTGACAGGTTGCTGATACCGGGAATTGTGGTCCTGACTTCGGCGGCAACAATAATTTTGTTTTTTATAATAAGAAGTAAATAATAATAATTTTTTAAGAATTAATAATTTAATGAAAAAACTACGCATTTTAAATTATCTCACGATTCTGATTTTAATGTCGGTGATTTATTCCTGTTCATCTTCGGATAAAAGTGATATCAAAACTGATGACCCTGATAAGGCAATGACGATGGCAATGAAGAATTACAATAAAAAAGATTATCTTCAGGCAATCGAGGACTTCTCTTTAATCAAGATAAAATTTTCGGGAACTAAAGTTGCTGACAAAGCCCAGTTTTATCTTGCAATGTGTTACTATAACAGGAAAGAATACATCCTTGGCGCATCCGAATTTGAAAATCTTTTAAAGAACTATTCCACCAGTCCCTTTGCAATACAGGGGAGGTATCAGCTTGCATTGTGCTATTACGGGCTGTCACCGGATTTTTCTCTTGACCAGACTTATACAAAATATGCAATATCCGAATTTCAGAATTTTCTTGAACTGTTTCCTAATGATAAGTTAGCCGCCGATGCCGAACAAAAAATAAATGAATTGAAAAACAAACTTGCGTATAAGCAGTATAGGAGCGCCGAACTTTACATGACAATGGATGATTATAAAGCGGCGATTTATTATTATGAAAGTGTTTTGCAGGATTATTTTGATACAGACTGGGCCGACGATGCGCTATACGGTAAAATACAGGCATTGCTGAAAAAGAAAAAACCCGGGGATGCGCTTAAGGAAATTGACAGGTTCGAGAAAAAATTTCCGAAGAGCGAATATTTAAGCAGGGTTGAAAAAATTAAAGACAGTCTCAAAAACCTATGAAGACAGTAAAAGAATCTCAGGTAGAAATGGTTGAACTCGTATTGCCTAACGATACCAATATACTCGGTAATCTGCTGGGAGGCAGGCTGATGCACTGGATTGATATTTCAGGAGCTCTTGCAGCCTCAAGGCATTGCAATAATGTTGCCGTAACGGCTCAGGTTGATAAACTGCAGTTCCATCTGCCTGTAGAACTCGGTGATATAGTCAGGCTGAAAGCTTCCGTTAACAGGACATTCACGACTTCGATGGAAGTGGGAGTTAAAGTCGAAGTTGAAAAAATAAAAACGGGAAAAACTTTCCATTCCAACAGCGCATATCTGACTTTTGTAAATGTCGATGGTGAAACCAAAAAACCTATACCTGTACCCGGTATAATTCCTGAAACAGACGAGGAAAAAAGAAGATTTGAAGAAGCATTGAAAAGAAGAATGAGCAGGTTAAAGCAAAATGCTGATTAATTATGGACAGCATTAATTTAATATGTAAAGACATATCGAAGAAATATAACGGCAAGGTAATATTTAAAAATGTAAACATTAATCTCACCGAAAAATCTTCCCTTGTTGTTACGGGAAGAAACGGAAGCGGTAAATCAACACTGCTTAAAGTAATATCCCAACTGATAAGGCTCGATAAGGGGAGCATTGAACTGAGTGTGAACAGTGAAAAAATTTCAAAAGAAAAGTATTATACAAGAATAGGATTTTTCTCTCCTTATATAAATTTGTATGATGAACTTACAGGACGGGAGAATCTCGATTTTTTTTATGACTTAAAAGTTGCTAATAAAAACGAAAAGCCGGAAAAAATAAAATTCCTTCTTGAAAAAGTCGGCCTATATAGCAGGAGGGAAGATTTAATCAGGAACTATTCATCCGGAATGAGACAGAGGCTGAAACTCGCATTTTCAGTCCTGAATAATCCTCAACTGCTCCTGATGGACGAGCCCCGCACAAACCTGGATGAAGAGGGGATTTCAGTTATATACAGGATTGCACAAGAGCAAAAAGAAAGAGGAATCCTCATACTTGCCACTAATGAAGCCGAAGACACTGCTCTCTGCAGTTCAAACCTCAATATAGAGGAATATAAATAGTGTTAGTTAATAAAAACCTGTGTAATTTTATTTTTTTACTAAGATTATTTATATCTTGATTTAAAAAATAATTCTAATTAGATTAATTATGAGCATATGCTCATAATTAAATAAAAATAAAAATGAAATCTTTATTTTTAACTTTAGCAATTTTATTTATTGCAACCTCAGGTTTTGCTCAAAGAGCAAATAAACAGTGGGGCAACGAAAATGTTCAAACGATTTCGGGCACAATTTATGATAATTCACGTCCGACAAGTTACATGAAAACTGACGACGGAACTTATTATAAGATTCATCTCGGACCTATCTGGTACTGGAATGATAATAATTATAGTTTATCACTTTCCGATGCAACAATAAAAGGAAATGTGAAAACTATAAAAGGGGAATATCATTTATTTCCTTTTACAATCGAACAAGGCGGAACCAAGATAATATTAGCTGATGATAATGGTGTCCCCAAATGGGGTAACAGTAAAGGTAGAAATAACGAAATGCAAAATGGTAATGGTTATGGACGGGGTAACGGAAATTGCTGTAGAAACGGTAATGGAAACGGCTGGGGTAATTGCTGGAGAAACAAATAGTATTAAATAAAACTCTATGAACCTAACATTTTGAACCACTGTAATATTTAATATTACAGTGGTTATTAAAAAAATCTTATTTTAATTGCATATAACATTAAAGCGAAAGTTTTTTATAACATTCTTACTTTTACTAATTCCTGTGCTACTTCTTGCACAAGAACACGAAAATATGAGGCAAGGAAATAATTTTCTTGGTTTTATATTTTCAGTAAAGTACATTGCAGTTTATTTGTTTGCAGGAATTTCAATTTTAACTTTATGGGTTTCAAAATTTAGCAGAAAAACCAGAACTATTATCATATCGACATCTTTCCTGTTGTTCGGAGTATTGCCCTTGTTTGCGCATTATCTTTTCATTACTCCTTCGCCTGTATGTGCAACAACCAAGCCCTTTTTATTTGGTTTAAAACCTCAATTTCTGGCCACTCTATCAGCTGTTGGTGTTTTGTCTTTGATAAGTGTAAAGGGATTTTGTTCTACTGCATGTCCGGTCGGAGGATTACAGGAATTGATTTATAAAATCCCGCTATTTAGAAAATTTAAAATACCTTTTAAAATTTCTAATTCTGTCAGAATTGGGTTATTCGTACTATTCATAATAGTCGCTTTTGTTTATAAAACCTCAACATATTATTATTATAATTTATTTGATCTTATTCACTGGGATTTCAATATGCCTGTTTTGGATTTAATTGAATTTGTTGTTTTTCTTGCTCTGATTTTGGCTGCGAGTATTATATTATTTAAACCGTTTTGTTATTTAATTTGTCCTATGGGTCTTTTCACCTGGTTTCTCGAGCATTTTTCATTTCTCAAAATCAGAATTAATAAAGAAAAATGTAATGGATGCGGAGTATGCGAAAAGAAGGCTCCCTGCTCATCTGTAAATGCAATCGTTAATGAAAAATTAATCAAAGGAGATTGCCACTTATGCGGAGAGTGCATAGCATCATGCAAATATGGTGCTCTGTACTATGGTGGACCGGGAAATGCTAAATAGATAAAACTGATATTATAAAAACATATTTATTCTTTACTTAAAATCGCTATATGTGAAGTCGGCGGATTATTCTTAATATCTATTATAAATTTAAAATCAGACTGCTGAGCTAATCCCTTTATTCCTCCTTTTTTCAGATATNNTTACTTATACCGGTAAAAGTTTTAGGATGTGGTGAAAGATAATCAACAATTATTATTTTATCGGCATACAAAGAAAGAATTTTTAAAATACCCACTCTGTTTTTTTCATCTATTTCGTGAATCACATAAGAAAGAATTGCATAGTCAAATTTATTTTTATTCTCTTCAAAAAATGATTTTATATCATTATGATAAAATTTAATTTTATGATGAAAATTTGAATCATAATTCTTATTTGCTGTGTTTATATTTTTAATCGATGCATCTACACCGTGTATCTTGCTGCATTTATCAATAATCTGAAAACAAAACCGTCCTGTACCGCAACCGGCATCCAATAAAGATGAATCATCATCCATTAAATTCTTCACTATTTCGAATGCTTTGTCCTGGCTTGGAGCAATAAAGTTATCATAAAACCAGCCGTCATACCAATGCTTCAAATTTCCATTCATAAAATATTCAGTTGTTCTTTTATTAAAACAAATTAATTGGTATTGCCATGCTCGTGACGATGTTCGTGAATATGTTCATGATGGTGTTCGTGCTCCTGGCACAATTCACCGTTATCTTTTATGTTTCCCTGCAGCCATTCATTTAAAACATTTTTAGTGTCACCTGAGCAGCCCCTGATAACCGCTATGCCATGACTGCTTAATGTATTTACCGCACCGCCTCCGATATTTCCGGCAAGCATAACTTTCACACCTATATTTGATAATTTACCAACAATGTCAGATTTGCACCCGCAGCCATTTGGTGAGGCAATCAATTCCTCACGGATAATCTCTTTATTATCATTTGTCGTGTAAACCATGAAATATTCACAATGGCCAAAATGGTCATCTACTTTTCCTGAATTCGAAGGAATTGCTACTTTCATTTTATTTCTCCTTTTTAATTATTTATTTTTTAATTGTTTTGCTTAGAATAAATTTATTAATATTAAAAATACTGAACCATCAATTAAATTTTTCAAAATTTCGCTGGAGTAAAGGATTCAATTTTGCAAAAACCTTTGCCTTCATTCCTTTCATAAGATTATTTATCTTACAAGCGGTGTTTTCGATTAAACTTAATATATTTTTGAAATACATATTATTCGGACTTCAATATTGTGCAGATTTATCTCTTGATTGATTCTAATATTCTTTATAATTTAATTATGAACATATGTTCATAACAATATAGGCTAAATAAAACCAAAATCAAATGATAATTGCAGTAGTGTCCGATTTCCTGATAAAAAAACCGTATAGAAAATAATTATTAATAAATATTAAAGTATCATCATTAAATTATGGCAAGACCAATTAAACCAAGAAAATTACTGTTACCTCATAAAGCAGTCTCCTTTATTCCCGGAAAGGAAGAAGGGTCTCCCGAAGAGAGTATTACTCTTTTGTCTGAGGAATATGAAGTAATTAAATTGGTGGACTATGAAAATATGAACCATCTCCAGGCAGCTAAAATAATGAAAGTATCCAGACCTACATTGACCAGAATATACAAAAGAGCAAGAAAGAAAATTGCGGAAAGTTTAATTGAACAAAAAACTTTAAAACTCGAGGGCGGAAATTCATATATGGTTGAAAACTGGTATAAGTGTGATGATTGTGAAACAGTGTTTAATATCCCTGAGGATTTTTCTTTTAATAAAAACTGCCCCGTTTGTTCGGGCAAAAGTATTCGATTATTTTCAAATAATAATATATAAATATGATTGCAATTACAGTATCCGAAAATATAAAAAATGCTAAAATTGAAGATTGCTTTGGTAAAAGTGAATATTTTTTCATAATTAACAGGCAAAGTAAGGAATCCTATTTCGAGAAAAATCAGGCAAAGAGATTATTGAAAAATTCCGGAAGGGAGGCTGCTTTATTTTTGATTAAAAAAGGAATAAAGACGGTAATTTCTTCTAATTTTGGAGTTCCCGTGAAAAAACTTTTTGATAAAAATAAAGTGCAGATGGTAATAATTTCATCAAAAGTAAAATATTTAAATGAAATAGAATGGGTTAATAAATGACATTAATACCGATTTAATTTTTTTTGCAACTCTCCCCTTAAATATTCCTTGACAATTTAATCCGTTTATATTAAGTTGCTAATAACAACTTTTGTTAATAACACATAATTAGACATGAAAAACTTACTTAAACAACGAATAGTACTGCTTGTTTTACCCTTTGCGCTGTTATTGATGTCCGGAGGGTGCGGCAAGGGCAGTACCGAAAGCCCGAAAAATATAACGGAAAATCAAAAAGTTTTAAATAATAATCAACAAAATACAAAGAAAGGCAATATGGAACACTTAACCGTTCAATCATTTAAAGAAAAAGTATTCAACTACGAAACCAATAAAGACTGGAAGTTCGAAGGTGACCTTCCCTGCATAGTGGATTTTTACGCTGACTGGTGCGGACCATGTAAAATGGTAGCACCGGTTCTTGAAGAGCTTTCAAATGAATACGAAGGCAAGATTCATATTTACAAAGTCGATACGGAGCAGGAACAGGAACTGGCTTCAGTTTTCGGAATAAAGAGCATTCCTTCCATACTGTTTATACCAAAAGACGGACAGCCGCAGATGTCCATGGGTGCAATGCCGAAGGAATCGTTCAAGCAGGCAATCGACGAAGTATTGCTGAAGAGCAAGAATTAAATTAAAAGACAGCAGGGGAAGATTGTTTGTTTCATTCTTCTCCTGCATAAATTTCAAAATATTTTACCGGGTGAATAATTTTTAATGGCAGAAAGAATTTTCGACATAGTTACTAATTTAAAGAATAAATGTTTAGATAAGGAATTAAGCATACAAAAGGAATATTTGTTATCGCCTGCCGAATATAACGGGCTTTTATCGGTTGAACCCGATGCAGTATATAACTGCAACCAGCTTTCAAAAAAACTCGGGCTTTCCGTTTCACGAAGCAGCAGGATACTCGACAAGCTAATCACAAACGGTTACTTAAAAAGAATCAGGGATAATGTGGACAGGCGTCTGCTAAAGGTCACACTTACGGAAAAAGGGCTGTCTGCACGGAGGAAAATAAATGAGAGGCTTGATGAATGCGAGAAAGATATTTTAAGCAGGCTGCAGAAATCGGAATTGTATTTACTGGAAAATACATTGAACAAGTTATCAGATATATTCATTTAAATTTAGTTTACAGAATAAGTGCTTTAAAAAAGCAATGGATGTTGGAATTTTATGAAAAAAATATTTTTAATCGTACTGATTATCGGGATTAGTATAGCTGCAGTTTTTGCTTTCCTGCTTCCCAATAAAACAGAATCTTCGAACCTGTCCCTTCTGAAAGATAAGTATTCAAAAAAGAAAGTTGCATCTGTGCAGCATACAAAATTTGATATTCTTCAGAAAAAATTT
>PMIW01000038.1 GCA_003158365.1 Ignavibacteriota bacterium
ATAATAGCATCAAGTACTTTTTCACAAAGTGACAGCAAGAGAGCCGAAATGATGAAAACAAAAATCTCAAATGCATATGATGTTTTTAACAGTTACGATTTTGATAAATTAGGTGAATATATTGATGATAATTTTATCGAGCACAGTCCCGATCCGGGTCAAAAGCAGGGACTGGAAGGATTGAAAGATGCATTCAGAGAAATGAAAAAGGGATTTCCGGATTACAAACTGACCATTAATGATATCATAGTCAGCGGAGATAAAGCATCGGTATTATTTACATTCACGGGAACAAATTCCGGTGAAATGATGGGAATGAAAGTTACCAATAAAAAAGTCGAAGTGCAGGGCATTGATTACCTTTATTTCAAAAACGGAAAAGCTACAGAACACTGGGGATATATAGATATGCATAAGTTAATGGAACAGCTTGGTATGGGAAAAGATAAGTAACAATTTTAGTTGAAACCGAAAAAATCCTATAAAGTTTATAGGACTTTTTCGGTTTTTTTACATTCAAATCCGGACTAATAATATATAGTCACTATAATAATTTTTTTTCAGTTGATGCTTCTATATACTCACTTACTAATGTGTCCATTAATTCTTTCACTGAAATTATATCCTTAACCCTGTATGCATTCTCTCCTGCAAACGCAAACCCGTGTTCAAGGTTTCCCTTGTACGCATTTGCAAGTGCGAATGCTATACAATAAGGTGTCGTTGTGTAATCACAGGTCTTTATGCAATGGTACGGACATTTAAAAGGATGTTTTTTTCCGTCTTCGACCGCTTCTATAAACTTGTTTTTAATTGCACGTCCGGGCATGCCGACAGGACTCTTTATTATTACAATATCTTCCTGATTTGAATCTATATATGTCTGCTTAAACTCTTCCGATGCATCGCATTCGAATGTCGATACAAACCTTGTTCCCATCTGAACACCTGCGGCGCCAAGCTGGAAGAATTTATAGATATCTTCACCCGTGTATATTCCGCCCGCAGCAATTACCGGAATCAGCCTGTTATATTTTTTCTCGAATGGTTTCAACGCTTCTATTACTTCCGGAATAATTTTTTCCAGAAGGAAATCTATATCAGTAATTTGCTCTTCTTTAAATCCAAGATGCCCTCCTGCAAGCGGACCTTCTACAACTACCGCATCGGGAGGATAATTATATTTTTCCGTCCAGGTTTTTGCAATTAAAGTAGTTGCTCTTGCCGAAGATACTATCGGAACTAATTTTGTGACTGAATCTTTTTTCAAAAACTGTGGAAGATGCAATGGTAGTCCTGCACCCGAGAATATTATATCAATCTTTTCCTCTATACATGTATTTATCATATCCGCATAATTTGTCAGCGCTCCCATTATATTTACACCTATAATTCCTTTTGTAAGTTCACGCGCTTTTACTATTTCCCTCTTAAGTGCCCTTTTACTTGCCTCGAGAAAGTTTGTGCCGTTATCAGGCTCCTGAAAGCCGATGCCTGCTGTTGCGATTACTCCGATTCCGCCCTGATTTGCTACTGCAGCTGCGAGATTTGCGAGTGAGATTCTTACTCCCATACCGCCTTGAATTATCGGAAGTTTTGCTAATAAATCGCCTATTTTTAATTCTTTTAAAATCATATAAATTCAATCGTCTGTTTCATAATGCATAAATGAAGCATTATGTAGTTCTAAAAATGTAAAGCTTTTTTAATATTTACGAGTGAATTTATCTCGTTTAATGGAGTTTAAACGAAGTGTAATATGTCGTAGAATACTGGATAATTTCTTATCCGGAATTATATTAAAAATTCTGCTGTAATATAACTCCTATTTTCAATATATATAAGTGTAAAAAGTAATTTACAAAAAAATAATGTCGAAATCCGCTAAAAACTGCATATTATAACTTTTTTATAAATGAATTTTTATCCTCAAAGTACAATATTAATTATAGTACCTTTTTTCTCGTATATCTTTCGTAAATTGAGGATTATGCTTTGGAATATGACTTGTTAAGCACATTTTAATATTGATTGTTCCCAAGAAATACGAACTTATAATTACATTAAACACAAAATGAAAACAGAATCCTTTAATCTCAGTAAAAATACATTAGCCCTTCTAGAAAAGAACGGTATAATTACAGCAACACCAATTCAAAAAAAAATAATACCGGCTGTTCTGGCAGGCAGGGATGTCCTCGCACAGTCTGAAACCGGCTCAGGCAAAACCATAAGTTTTGCTATTCCGATTTTGGAGCAAATCCAGGCAGGTGACGGGTTACTTGCCCTGATTCTTGTCCCTACAAGAGAACTTTGCAATCAGGTTACGGACGAATTTATCAAATACTCTCAGGGTAAACGACTTGGCATTACGGCTGTTTATGGAGGAGTATCCATGGATAACCAGATCAGGAAAATAAGAAAGACAAATGTTATAATTGCAACTCCCGGAAGACTTATTGACCTGATTGACAGAAACGTTATCCATCTCGATAAAATTAAATATCTCGTTTTCGATGAAGCTGACAGGATGCTTGATATGGGTTTTAT
>PMIW01000158.1 GCA_003158365.1 Ignavibacteriota bacterium
TGCTGCGGGACAACAACAGGCAAAGCGTGTAAGCGGTTATTTCCGTATATAATAACAGTATCATACCTGCCGTCAACAGGCTGTGGATATGAATTCCAGCTTGCACCATAATCAGTTGATACTTTTATACCTGTACCGACAGGTATATTTTCGCCATTGATTACCTGGTTCGTGGCCGTTGCAGCGACAATGATATTTTTAAAAAGAGCCAGTCCCGACATATCATCAACTCCAAACGGATCAATTCCGTAGTAGTTATCGAAAGTATTGAACCTGTCAGACGTTCTCATAAGTCCGCTGCCTGTTGCAAACCAGGTTGTATCCCCGAAAGGAAAAATCCTGATTATAAAATTGCTGATAGGGTATTTTGACCTTACCGGACTGATGAATATTGACGATGGCTTTATATCCTTCTGCTGATATTGCACAGGTTTAAAAATCTGTTTTGAAAGCTTGAAATCAACAGGGTGCGTTATATGCTGTGCATTTAAAAAGCCTGTTATGATAAAAAATAATATTATTAATTTGGTTTTATTCATTTTCATTTTTTTATGGACGATAAATATAAATGCGGCCTATTAAAACATTACTCAGCAGGCCTGAATTATCTTCAGCCTGGTATTTAAAAGTAAACCAACCGAAAGTTGTCTGTGTAGAAGCAATCTGAATCTTCAGAGAAAATCTTCCGTCACCTGCAACCGTATCTCCGTGGTCAGCAATGTTGCCGTCATCAAACATTGCAAAGGGGCTATTAGGTGTTATTGTACTGTCGGGTCTGAAGGAATTAAAGAAGACCCTTTTAATATCGCAGTAACCGTTTGAATCGAGCGCAAATACGGATAAAGTACTTACTGTCACACCTGACAAAGGAATGGCAATGCTGTCGGGTGCAAATAATCTCGAAACTACCGGTGCCTGATTATTCGTTAATACCACATTAAATGTGCTGTTAATCTGGTTGCTGAAAAGCCCTGAAGTATTTTCCGCAATAAGCTGGATTGAATACTGTCCTACAAGCACACACGATATATTACCTATATTTATTGCACAGGAATACCTGCCGTCACCCGCTGTGGAATCTGGATTTACTCCGTTATCCTGCATTGGAATTGTAACAAGCAGTGTATTATCGGGTGAAAGAACTTTACAGGTAACCGATTTTATATCACCTCCGCCATTAGGGTCAACCGAAACTGCTGAAATCAAACTTATTACAGGTGCAATCGACACTGTAAATACAGTATCTTTGGATTTAAAGGGATTTGTAAGAACCGGCGACTTGAAATTGGGATCAATTACCGTGTCGTCTTTTTTCTCGCAGGAGGAGAATAAAAAACCGAAAATTAAAGCGCATAAAACAATATAAAGATTTCTTTTCTGAATCTTCTTGTTCAAAATAATTGAATTAATTTATAATTATAAATTTTAACGAATTACTAATATTAACTTAGAAAATAAATAGTAAAAATGAAGTAATAAAGGGTATTTTAAGGTTTAATTTTATTTAATTTAGGAATATAATATTTTGAATTCAAGTGATTTTTTCCATTTTTTCATTTTTTAATAGGAAATATATAATTAATTTAAATTTTTGATATATTATATATTATGGCGCGGAAAACACTCGTACAATTAATACTTAATTCCATAAACAAGCACAGTCCATCGGAAGAATTTATTTTCACAAAGACAGGAAATAAATACGAAGGAATAAACAGGGTCGAGCTTTTCGACAGGGTCTTTGCACTCCGCAACTACCTGTTTAAACTGAATCTTCAGCAGGGGAGCAAGGTTGCGATAATCTCCGAAAATCGTACCGAATGGATTATAACCGATATGGCGTGCATACTTTCCGGAATAATAAATGTTCCGATTTATACTACCTTAAGTCCTGATTCCATTAAATATATTTTAAGCGATTCCAAATGCACAGTCTGCTTCGTATCAAATTCCCTGCAGCTTGAGAAAGTCCTTAGAGTTCAGAGTGAACTGCCGGATTTGAAATATATAATTTCGTATAATGATTCGAGAAATTTTTCGGTAAATAAAACCATTATTTCATTTTCCGAAATAATGAAAGAAACTCAGAGTATCGACAGGAAAAGATTAATAAAAAAACTTGAAGAGATTTTAAAGAAATCGGATGAAGAAGATTTACTGACTATTATTTATACTTCGGGTACAACAGGAATTCCAAAGGGTGTGATGCTTACGCAAAAGAATCTTTATTCGAATGTTATTTCCTGTACAAAGACACTGCCCATTACAGAGAGCGATATTTTTCTTTCGTACCTGCCGTATTCTCATATTTTCGAAAGGACTGCGGGATACTATCTTGCATTTTTTACCGGTGCAAAAATTTATTTCGCACAGAGTATAGATACAATCGGCGTGCAGATGGCAGAAGTGAAACCTACTATGGTTATTACCGTTCCGAGGTTACTCGATAAAATGTATAACCGCCTGATGAAGAGCGGTGATGAAATGCCGGATGGATTTAAGAAGAAGATGTTTCTTTTTGCGCTGTATTATGCGAAGACATACGGAAAAAATAAATCTTCGTTAAGGTGGAAATTGCTCGATAAACTTGTTTACAGTAAAATCAGGGAAAAAACAGGCGGAAGATTAAGGTTTTTTGCCTCAGGTGGCGGAGCGTTGAATAAGACTGTGGGAGAATTTTTTGAAGCAATAGGGATTACAACTCTTGAAGGATACGGGATGACGGAAACTTCGCCTGTAGTAAGCGTGAATTTACCTGATTTTTTAGTGTATGGTTCGGTTGGCAGACCTTTGGTCGGTAATGAAGTGAGATTGGCAGAAGACGGGGAAATACTTGTAAAAGGTGATTTGGTGATGAAAGGTTATTACAACAATCCCGAAGAAACGGAATCTGCTATAATAGACGGCTGGATGCACACGGGGGATTTGGGGATGTGGAATGAAAAAGGAAATTTAGTTATTACAGACAGAAAAAAATCTTTGTTTAAATCATCAGGCGGAAAATACATTGCCCCAACGCATATTGAGGACCTGGTACTGCAGCTACCGTATATTGACCAGGTTTTGGTAATAGGAAATGAAAGAATGTATGTAACGGCATTGATAGTTCCCGAATTAAATGAGCTTGCTTTGCTTGCAAGAAAAATAGGAGCAAGTGTTTCTGTAGAATCAGAACTTATGACAAACCCTACGATATTGAAAAAGATTGAAGAAGATATAAATGAAGTTCAGAAGAATCTGGCAACGCACGAAAAAATCAGAAGATATACATTGTTAAATAAGCCTTTTACAATTGAAGACGGAGAATTAACACCAACAATGAAGATTAAGAGGAAAGAAGTTGAAGCGAAGTATAATGAAGTTATCGATTCGATGTATCATAAAGTTTAAATTGCCAATCATATATACTTTATTTGTGGACAAAAAATATTATATTTAATTATTATGATTGAAAATTATATCCCTATATTTATTGTAATTGCATTTGCAGCAGGTCTGGCATTTGTATTTATTAAGTTTTCGACGATTTTCGGACCGAGAAATCCAAATAAGGAAAAATTATCCACTTACGAGAGCGGAATGGAACCCGTTGGTACTGCAAGAGAAAGATTTTCCGTAAAGTATTACATGGTTGCGGTAAGTTTTATTGTTTTCGACATAGAAGTTGTGTTTTTATATCCCTGGGCGATATCTTACTTGAACTTTCCTAAAACGGAAATGGTTTATTCTTTTGTAATAGCGTTGATATTTATTTTAATATTAGTATTGGGGCTGTTATATGAATTAAAGAAAAAGGTAATGAAATGGGATTAGAGGATAAATTAAATAATGACGGATTTTTTACTTCTAAGATTAATGAACTGATTCAGTGGTCAAGAAAAAATTCTTTATGGCCGATGCCTATGGGAATTTCCTGTTGTGCCATTGAAATGATGGCAGCGGCAGCGGCGCGTTTTGATATATCGAGATTCGGAAGCGAAGTTTTCAGATTTTCTCCGAGGCAATCGGATATTATGATTGTTGCAGGTACGGTTACATATAAAATGGCTAAAGTTGTGAGAAAGATTTACGACCAGATGCCCGACCCGAAGTGGGTTATAGCAATGGGTGCCTGCACATCGAGCGGGGGAATGTACCGTACATATTCGGTAGTTCAGGGAATAGACCAGTTTTTGCCTGTGGATTTATACGTTGCAGGCTGTCCGCCGAGACCTGAAAATCTTTTGAACTCGTTGATAATTATTCAGGAAAGAATAAAAAACGGTGAAAAACAAGCAAGCGAGCTGGTTTGAAAGTTATAATACTTTAAATAAAAATAGTCTTATCATTTTTTTTATATGAATCAGGAACGAATAGATTTAATTAAATTAAAATTAACAGATTTTAATATCGTGTTTACGGATATAACGGGAACTCCTGCCATAAATGCAAACCCAAAGTATATAATAAACATCTGCAAAATTCTTAAAACCGACCCTGATATTTCTTTTGAAATGCTTCTCGATGAAATGGGTGTGGATAATTTTAAAAAGGGAATCAGGTTTGAAGTTGTTTGCAGTTTGTATTCATTGAAATTTAAAGACAGAATTTTCATTAAAGTTTTGCTGGATGATAAAAATCCGGAGATGCCGAGTTTAACTATATTGTGGAAAGGTGCGGACTGGTATGAACGGGAAGCGTATGATATGTTCGGAATAAAATTTACTGGACATCCCGATTTGCGGAGAATTTATATGCCCGAGGATTATGAACATTTTCCTATGAGAAAAGATTTTCCGCTGCTCGGAATACCGGATTCAATACAATTGCCGAATAAATAAAAAATTGACAGCTGAAGCAGGTAAAATATATGCATAATACAGTTTTTGAAAAATTAAAAAGTGACGACCCTGACATCAGGAAATCAAAGATTCTGGAAGCTCTTGAATCTGAAGATTTAAGTGTGTCTTTCGATGATGCGCTTGAAAATGAAATGGTGCTTAATATGGGTCCGCAGCATCCTGCAACTCACGGTGTGCTAAGACTGCTTGTAAGCCTTGACGGAGAGACAATAAAAAAAGTTGTTCCCGATTTGGGTTATCTTCACAGGGGTTATGAAAAACTTGCCGAAGCAACATCTTTCCACGAATACATTCCGCATACGGACAGACTTGATTATCTCCAGCCGATAGCAAATAACGTTGCATATACAATGGCAGTTGAAAAGCTGATTAAGCTCGAAATTCCCGAAAGGGGAAAATATATTCGTACAATTTGCTCGGAGCTTGGAAGAATTCAATCTCACCTGATTGCATTCGGAACAATGGTTATGGACATCGGAGCACTGACACCGTTTCTATGGGCAATGAGAGAAAGGGAAAAGATATTAGATATTTATGATATAATGACAGGAGTGAGATTTACAACTTCTTATACGAGAATCGGCGGTGTTGCGCAGGATATACCTGATGCGGCGATTGCTGGAATTAAAAAATTCATAGATGAGTTTCCGAAATACCTAAGGGAAATGAGAGATATTGTAGAAAGAAATAAAATTTTTATTGTAAGAACCGAGGGCATCGGGATTATATCTAAAGAAGATGCGATAGATTACGGAATTACGGGTCCGATATTAAGAGCGACAGGGGTTCCGAGGGATTTAAGAAAAGATGAACCTTATCTGATTTATGATAAACTCGATTTTGATATTGCCGTACTAGAAGACGGCGACAGCCTTTCAAGATATTATATAAGAATTGAAGAAATGATTCAGTCTGTAAGAATTCTTCACCAGTGCCTCGATAAATTGCCTAAGGGACCTTACAATTCAGGCAATCCTAAAAAAGTCCTTCCGAAAAAAGAACGGGTTTATACAAAAATGGAAGAGCTTATTCACGATTTTATGCTGATTAATTTCGGAGTTAATCCTCCGGTCGGAGAATCGTATTCTGCAGTGGAATCATCTAAAGGAGAGCTTGGATTTTATATTAAAAGTGACGGAAGGGGAAACCCTTTCAGGCTGAAGATACATTCACCTAGTTTCTGTAATTTACAGATTCTTCCTGTACTGATGAAGGACTGCATGATTTCTGATGTGGTCGTAATAATAGGTAGTGTTGATCCTGTTATGGGGGAAGCCGATAAATAATGAATAATGAGAAATACAAATGAATAATAATGAAAACAATATAATATTATTTTCGAATGATGAGTTAAAGAATATCGAGGATATTAAATCTCATTATCCCGATTCGAAATCCGCATTGCTTCCTGTGCTCTGGATTGTGCAGGAAAAATACGGATGGATATCTGAAGACTCGATGAAATGTGTCGGTGACCTGCTTGATATTCCATATGAACATATTTTGGGTGTTGTGACATTTTACACAATGTTCAACAGCAAGCCGATAGGGAAAGTTCATCTGCAGATTTGTACAAATGTATCCTGTATGATTAAAGGCGGGCGGGAGCTGTTCAAATATGTATCGGATAAACTCGGTGTAAAAAATAAAGAAACCACTTCTGACGGTATGTTTACGATAGAAGAAGTGGAATGTCTTGGCTCGTGTGAATCTGCACCTATGATGCAGGTGAATAATAAAGAATTCTACGAAAACCTTACAAAAGAAAAAATAGATAAACTATTAGAAGAATTGCACAAAAAAAATATTTAATATAGAGACTGAGTGTATAAATTTTAAAAATGAAGATTATATTAAAAGACATACCGGATTTACAAAAGTTAGATATTTACGAATCAAACGGAGGATATTCTACTTTAAAGAAAGCTTTAAAGGATATGTCTCCGGATGATATTATAAACGAAGTGAAGGCTTCTAACCTGAGGGGCAGGGGCGGCGCGTGTTTTCCGACCGGTCTTAAATGGACTTTTATGCCAAAAGTAACCGAGAAACCGAAGTATTTATGCTGTAATGGTGATGAATCCGAACCGGGAAGTTTTAAAGACAGGGAAATATTCGAAAAAAATCCCCACCAGTTTATCGAAGGCACACTTCTTTCCTGTTATGCGATGGGAATTAAAACCGCTTATGTTTATATCAGGGGTGAATATTACAAATGGATAAATTTATTGCAGAAAGCAATTGATGATGCCTATAAAAAAGGTTACATAGGAAAAAATATTCTTGGAACAAATTTTTCAACGGATATTTATATTCATCGCGGAGCAGGTGCATATATCTGCGGTGAGGAATCCGCATTGATGAATTCAATCGAAGGCAAGCGAGGATATCCGAGAGTAAAACCCCCTTTTCCTGCAACTTATGGGCTTTGGGGAAATCCCACTACAATCAACAATATCGAAACTCTTGCAAACATTCCCGAAATAATAAAAAACGGCCACGAATGGTTCTTGAAAATCGGTGAACCGAAACATCCCGGCACATTGCTTTTCGGAGTCAGCGGGCATATCAATAAACCCGGAGTTTACGAACTAGAAACAGGTACACCTCTTATGACAATAATAAATGATTATTGCGGAGGGATGATTGACGGAAAAGAAATCAAGATGGTTATTCCGGGCGGTTCTTCCATGCCACCGCTTACCAAAGAAGAAGCACTGACAATAAAAATGGATGATGCTTCGCTAAAGGCAATCGGCTCTGCAATCGGCACAGCAGGTGTAATTGTTATGAACGAAGATACCGATATTGTAAAAGTACTTGAAAGAATTTCTCAATTCTATTACCACGAATCCTGCGGACAGTGCACTCCATGCCGAGAAGGGACGGGATGGCTGATGAGGATTTTAAAACGTATCAACAACGGAGAAGGTAGAATCGAAGACCTTGATTTGCTGACAGATGTTTCCCAAAACATCGAAGGCAATACCATTTGCGCACTCGGAGACGCCGCAGCCTGGCCTGTGAAGTGGACTGTAAAAAAATTCAGGGACGAATTTGAAAAGAAAATTAAAAAAGAAAGTGTAAGCTTACCAGTTAAGAATAAAGTACACTCATTGAGGTAACTTTTAAAAATTTTAAATCATAATAAAAAAAATTCCCTGTCAGAAATAAGCGGGGATGATAATATTTATATTTATTTTATTATTTGTTCAATTCTAGATATCAGCACTTAGAATATTTCAATTTACTTCAGTTCAAAAACCACTTTCACTTTTGATTCTATTTTCATTATTCCTTCGTTGAAATGTTGTGAAGAGCTTGGCATATCGACAGCATAATTTTGAACATTATTTTGGGTAAGCTGAGGATAACCCCAATCATAAATAGGCTCTTCCGTGATTAAAAGAGGTCTGCCTATTGTTATACCGAGGGTTTCTGCCATTTTAGTTGCTTTCTCTTTTGCAACGTTAAGTGCATTAGTTCTGGCCTGCTCGCGTGTTTCGATTGCTTTTGAATATTCAAGAACCGTGCTTGTTATAAAGGCATCTTCAATTTTAATCAAATCGTTTGTCAGTAAATCATATTTGGAAATATCATCGAATGTAAACCAGATTGTGTTGGACACGTTAAATTTCTTTTCTTCTCCATACTTATATTGTCTCTTTGTCATACGAATTCCACCAGTTCTAATATCTTTTTCCTCTATTTTGTATGTTCTGAGAATGCTTAAAACCTTTATTATCGTATTATCATTTTTTGTTTTTGCTTCCTGAATATTATCATTATCATTCTGAATATCAATTGTCCACTTCATAATATCCGGGGTGACGGAAATGCTTGCTGTGCCTGTAACTTCAACGATAGGATTTCTATCCTGCTGGCTAATTGCAATGTTAAAAGAAAGAATGAAAATCAATAGAGCAAAAAAAACTTTTAATGTCTTCATTTTAAAAATAGTTAAATTATAAAATATTGAATTTATATTAATAATATTACAATGATCTTTTTAACTAAAGTGAATGAAAAGCCGTATTATTTCTAATTATATTTAAAAATAATAATTAGTTTAGTAATTAGATATTCGTTTTTAGAAATAGTATATATTTATTTTTTACCTAAAGTAACTTTAACAGTTACTACTTCCGTATTTCTTTTTACTACAATATCTACCTCGTCACCGGGCTTATACTCTCCGAGTGCGGCAGTATAATCGTAAATATTCTTAATGTCTTTTGTACCGAATTTAATCATCAGGTCTCCCGCAATTATCCCGCCCTTTTCGGCAGGGCTGCCTTCCTTTACACCCGAGATTTTATATCCTTCTTCATTCGATGAAAAATCGGGAATCGTTCCGACATATACTTTTACGGGACCAGTTTCCTGGCTTTTATCTTTATTCTCGGCAACTTTCGTAAAGTCGGGTTTCTTATCGGCAGTACTTATGTCTACTGTTAAGTCATAAACAAATTTTAAGACTTTTGCTTCTCCTTCGGAATTTATTTTATCATAGGTATCCGAGGGTTTGTGGTAATCCGGGTGAAGTCCCGTAAAGAAAAAGAGCACGGGAAGATTTTTCGAATAAAAAGACGACTGGTCTGAAGGTCCGAATCCGTCGGGGATATAGGACATCGTGAATGAATATTTTTTATTCAGTTCGTCCAGCTCATTTACCCATCCGGATGACGTCCCTGTTCCGTTTATAATAAGCTTTTCATTTTCCATTCTGCCAATCATATCCATATTAATCATTGTAACAATATTGAGTTTTGAAAATATCGGTGAGTTTGCAAAGTATGCAGAGCCAATCAGTCCCTCCTCTTCGCCTGTGAAGCACATTAATAATACGCTTCGCTTCAATAAATCCTTATTAGCGGATAATTTCTGTGCGACTTCCATTACTCCCGCAGAACCCGATGCATTATCATCAGCACCGTGATGAATTTTTTTATCTTTGCCTTCGTAAAGCGAATTTTCTCCGCCCCATCCGAGATGGTCATAGTGCGCACCGATTACTATTACTTCATTTTTCAAAACCGGGTCGCTGCCTTCTATGAATCCAATGACATTTCCTGTTCTCGCCTTGACCTGCTCAACGTCCGTATTAATTTGTACAGTCCAACCTGATTTTTTAGATATTTGAAATGAATTAGGTTTTAAATTTTTAATTATGTTATTTTGAATATCTTTTAAATTTAAATTCATATTATTAAAAATCGGTTCTACATGTGTTCTTCTGACCTTTACGACAGGAATTCCCGAGTTTCTACTTGCAAGGCTATAAACCAATTTTGGTAATTCATCCTCTGTACCGTAATCCGATACTACTATTATTCCAGCTGCTTTATTATCACGGGCTATAGATATTTTTTTATACAAACTTTCATATTTAGAAAATATATTTTCTTTAGAATTACTTGTAGGTGAGTTTGTAAAAAAAATAACAACTTTTCCACTTACATTAATTCCTTTATAATCATCATAATTCAAATCAGGAGCAGAAATTCCGTATCCTACAAATGCTAATTCGCTAAATAAATTCCCGTTTGAAGTATAACGCAAAGGTATCCAACCATTCTCTATTTTTAAATTGATATAATCATCATTACTTTTTAAAAATTTAAAATAATTCTTTTCTCCCAAAGCCAAATCCGTAATCATATCGAACGGCTGAATATAGCTGCTGTCTCCGTACGGGGTCAATCCGTATGTTTTAAATTCCTTGCTAATGTAGTCCATTGCAAGAGTTCCGCCAACCGTGCCGGGGAAGCGTCCTTCGAGCTTATCAGACGCAAGATATTTTATGTGCTCGTAAATTTCTTCTTTTGTGATATCGTTGTTTCTGACTTTGTCTATATCATTTTGAGCAAATACTAAGTTTACTGTGAAGATTAAAAATAAAAAAACAATTTTTTTCAGGTTTTTCATATAAGTTTTTAAGTATTAAATTTATTTAGGAACATTTCCGCTGAGTACGCTGTGCGGAATCAGGAAAATTGCTATTGTTAAAACCGTTGCGCCGAGCACCCAATATCCCGGTTTTTTGGATTTGTAAAGTGCTATTAAAGTTACTATCCATGCAGCAAATGCTATTATCATTTTATTATCCGTTAAATCAAATCCGAACGGGAACCCCGTCCAGAATTCTCCGAATGCATAATATTGAACGAGCGGTCCGAGAATAAACCCGCCTACTATTGCCAGACCGATTGTCCAGAAAGTATATATTTTATACCTCGGCTCTTTTCTGAAAAATTCCATCCCTGTTTTGAGTGACATCAGTTCGAATGCAAAAATAAATATTATGTGAAGAATAATTATTAAAAACGGTACATCACCCCTGAAACGTATTACCACCCCGGTTTTATCGGGTATGTAATCATGAAGCTCATTCTGGGTGCCCGGTTGATTTGTACTAAGCTGAATATAATACTGAAGTTTTGTTGCTGTTCTGTCCTGCTTATCAAGCTCGGCAATAAGATAACCGTTTTCGTATCTCATAGGCTTGCTTGATTCATTATCCAGTGTATTAAATCTTTTCCAGATTAATGAACCTTTTATCAGACTGTCGTCTGTATAAATTTTAACTGGGCATTCCTGGTTAATCAGAAAACTTCTTTCAAGTTTGTAATCAATCTGTTTTCCGCCGAAAACAATATGCCCTTTCTTCGGATAAGTTGGTCCTGTTGTATTTTGATAAAAAATGGATATTGCCGTTAAAATTATTGCGACAATCCAGAATATTACATTAACTTTATCTTTCTTCTTTACTAATGTTTCAGTACTAATTTGTTCTTCCATGGAATATATTTTTAATAATTATTTTATCAATATTAATTTTTTCGCTGCAGTAAAATCACCTGCTGTAAGCCTGTAAAAATAAATACCTGAAGTCAGCAGACTCGCGTCGAATTTTGCCTCGTATTCTCCGGGATTCAGATTTTCATTTACCAATGCAGATACTTCCTTACCTAATATATCATAAACCTTTAATGTGACCAAATTAGTTTCTTTTACTGAAAATTTAATATTTGTAACGGGATTAAAAGGATTTGGATAGTTCTGCTTCAGTTCAAAAGCCGAAGGAATGATTTTTGATATATTATTTACGCCAATAGAAAAGTTATATGTAATTGTAATGCTCCACGATTTTATGACCCCTGTCCTGTCACTTTTGCCTGAATTTGAGTCTTTAATTTTCAATATCCATAATCCGTTGTATGATACATAATTAAATTGCGAAAGGGGTCTTGAAGGTCTGTAAGTGCCCGTAAATGGCGGGGTTCCGCCGGATATTAAAACTGATGCGGAATCATTCAGGTTTGTTCCGATAAAGTTCGACCCTCCACCGCCGGCTCTGTAAATTAATGTATCACTTACGTTGTTATGGCTGAGAATAAATACAAGCGTGCTGTCGAGAGTGTTTAAAACCGTATCTATGCTGACATTAATATCGGTAATCACTGCATCTGTTGAACGGTCAAGCGTAATTGCTATGGTATCATAAGTAACATTATTTAATGTAATAAACTTATTAAGATTATTCCTTCTGAATGTAATTCTGTTCGATGAAAAATTTCCTCCTCCATTGCTTGTAACTTCTACGTTACCCAATGTTTGCGCTGCAAAGCAATTATTCACCGTGGGACAGCTTATAGACTGAATGTTTCCCTGCACAGCTGTTTCATAAGGAACCCACGAATTTCCGCTGTTTGTTGTTTTGAAAA
>PMIW01000108.1 GCA_003158365.1 Ignavibacteriota bacterium
AAATTCCAGTCCCAGCTTCTGTATTTTTCTTTTGCAAGAGTCAGCACTTCACCCCATTGCTGTTCCGATAAACGCATAATGGGTATTTTCGAGAAATCTTTAAAAATAGATTTTATAATTCTTTCCCTGAGCTGTATAATCGATATCGGCTCCTTTATAAACTCCGTTATATTTGCAACACGGCTGCGTATTGATTTTATTCCTTTGCTTTCAATCTTATCCTGTTTAACATTCAGTGCCTGCACAACATCTTCGAGATGAGAATCGAACAGAACGGTACCGTGCGAAAACATTGCTTTCATATTTGTGAATTGCGCATTACCCGAAATTTTCCTGCCGTCAACAACTATGTCATTACGGCCAGTCATCTCTGCGTTTACGCCAAGCTCGATTAAAACATCGCGTATCGGTCTTGTGAACTTTTCGAAATTATGTATGCTGTCGTCTGTGTGTTTTGTCAGAAAACTGAAATTCAGATTGCCTTTATCGTGGTAAACCGCACCCCCGCCTGAAATCCTGCGTACAACGTGAACGTTGTTTGCTTTTACATAATCAGAATTAATTTCCTCGATGGTGCACTGGTGTTTTCCTATTATTATTGACGGCTCGTTTATATAAAAAAGAATGTAATTCTCTTTTTCGAAATTCAGGTTCCGAACGCAGTACTCTTCCAGTGCAAGATTTATCGTCGGGTCGTTAATATCATTGTTGCTTATAAGAATCATACATTTTGTTTATGTTAGTATAAAATTAATTATAATTTATAAAACGTGAAATGTCAAAGGTGAAGCATAAGAGCTTTCACCACTGAGGACACTAAGAGCACTAAGATTTATTATTTAAAAGGTTACCTTCTACCTCTCTTGTAAATATTTTAATTATTTTATAATTTAGAGATAATTACATTCATTGAAAAAGGGGTGGAAACCGTTGAAACGGTTAAAAAGAAAGGGGTGGTTGTTTTCCTTTTCCCATGGTTAAAACCATGGGCTACAAATTTTGAGAGCATTTATAGTATAAGGAGCAAAGAAAAAATTAAAACCGAAAGAACTTAGTTATCTATGAAAAAAGTTATTAAAATTCTTGGTATATGTTTATGTTTTCTAATTGTATTTTCATTTTTGCAATGCGGCAAAAAGACTTCTACGAATTGTAAATCAAAAAAGATTGAGTTGCTATTGGAGGATATCTTGAGAAAGAAATCATATTTTCCGGCGTACGATTTCCAAATAACAGAAATATATGATTTAAAAACTCACAAATACATTGATATACCACCCGATAGTTCGTTGTACTTCGGTTATTTGCTTTCTCCAAAATTAAAAATACCCGATAAAGAATTTTATTTACATTGCGATAACGAACCAAGACTAATTTGTCCTGATTCTGTAAAACTAAGGGTAATTAATAACCGCTCACAAATTGAGGCACATGTTTACACGGTAGGAGTTTATCCCATTGAATTTAATGAAGATTCTACAAAGTTAAAGATAGAGATAGATTTTGGTACGGATGGAACAGCGTGGGATTGGGGTACTCTCACTTATTTATTTGATACGATAAATTGCAAGTGGATAACCTTGGATTCCACAAAATTAATATATTAAATAAGAAAAAGTTATAAAGAGCAATGGATCCCGCATTAAATCATTGCGGGATGACAGAGGGGGCGAAAAACAAATAGCAAATAGCATACAACAAATAACAAATATCTAAGTCTTGCTACTCTTCCATTCACTATTGACGATTCACTATTCACGTTTTACTTTTCACGTTACACTCTCAATTAATCCACTTCATAAAAGAAAAATATTAAGTAAATTTAGAATATGATAATCCCGCAGGAAAAATTAGACGAAATTGTACAGGCAAGCGATATTGTCGATGTGATATCTTCTTACGCGCAGGTGAAGCGGAGAGGGAAAGCATTTCTTGCGCTCTGCCCGTTCCATCCCGATAAGAATCCTTCGCTTAACATTTCCCAGCAAAAGCAGGTATATCACTGTTTTGCCTGCGGAGCGAGCGGAAATGTTTTCACATTCGTGATGGAATATGATAAAATAACTTTCGTGGAAGCTGCAGCCAAGCTTGCTTTCCGCGCGGGAATAGAACTTAACATAAGAAGTACGACACCCGATGTTTCGAATGAAATTTCACGCCTTTACGAAATAAACAAATCCGCTGCAAAATTCTTTTTCGAAAAACTCCAGAATGTCTCAGGATACGAAAAAGATTTTCTGACCGAATACATAAAGAACCGCGACATTAAAAAAGATACAATGAGAAAATTCGGGATAGGATATGCGGAAAAAGAGTGGGATTCGCTCCTAAATCACTTCAAAGAGGAAAATATCTTTACCGAAGAGGATATAGAAAAAGCAGGGCTTATAATCAAAAACGAAAAAGGTAAATATTACGACAGGTTCAGGGGAAGGCTCATGTTCCCGATATTCAGCGAAAACGATAAGGTGGTCGGGTTCGGCGGAAGAAAACTTTATGAAGATGAAACAGGCGGAAAATATCTCAACTCGCCTGAAACAAGAATCTATAGTAAAAGCCGGATATTATACGGACTTAATTTTTCGCGCGAAAGTATCCGTGCACTTGATTATGTGCTGCTTGTCGAAGGTTATATGGATTTAATTTCTCTGCATCAGGCAGGATTCCATAATGTTGTCGCATCAAGCGGGACGGCACTTACGGTTGAACAGGTGCAGTTGATTGCAAGATACACAAAAAACATAGTTATGAATTACGATGCAGACCTTGCCGGCATAAAAGCAACAAAAAGAGGAATAGAGCTTGTACTGGAAGCAGGACTTGAATTAACCGTTGTAACTTTACCCGAGGGCGAGGACCCTGACTCGTTTATTAAAAATAAAGGAAAGGAAGAGTTCGAGGTTTTTCTCAATAACAGGAAATCCATAATTGAGTTCATCAGCGAGCTATATATAAAGGAAAATAAATTAAATTCTGTTCAGGAGAGAACCGATTACATAAAAGAAATTATCGGTTACATCAGCCGCATACCCGACTCTATTAAAAGAGCTTTTTTTATAAAAGACATTGCAACAAAATACGGACTGTATGAATCCGATCTCCGCGATGAACTTGAAAAAGCCATAAAGACTTTTAAAAAAGAATACTATCCGAAATCATCAATTGTCCTTCCCGAGAAAAAGACTTTCAAGAAACAGGATAAAAAGAAAATAGACCGCGCAGAAATTGATTTGCTCGATATACTTGTCAACGGCGACAACAAGGCAATCGAATATCTCGAAAATAATCTCGATGTACAATTCATTCAGGACGAAACCGTACTTAAAATCACAACCGAACTGCTCGATGAATATATGAATGAGGGTAAAATAGATGTATCGAAAATAATTAACAAGCTGGAGGACACGCAGGCAAAGACTCTGCTGGGAAGTGTTTCCACGGCAAAATATGAAGTAAGCAAGTCCGAAAAATTCGCAAACAACAATACGCTGCTTTCAAAGACAGAGAGAAAATTAACCAATTACCTGAAGGTCGCGAAAGATGTAATTAAAAATTTCCAGATTAGTTTAAGACAGAGAAAAATAGATGAACTTCTGAAAGGAGGTTCAGACCCCACTGAAATTATCCGGCTTAAAAGAGAGATAAACGATCTGCAAAAAAATTAACATATCCTGCCTGTAATTTTTTTCGTTTTCTTGTAAAAAATGACTTTATTGCTACCGTTTTAACGTTTATTTTAATATTTTACATCAAAATTGCAATTTGACAAGAGAAAAGATATATAAAGGGATAGCTGTATCTCAGGGAATTTCAATCAGTAAGGCTTATCTATATACAAGAAGGCAGGTAAGCATCAGCCATCACGAGATTTCAGAGAACGAAACCGAGAGAGAAATCGAGGAATTCCGTAATTCAATTGCAATTTCGAAAAAAGAACTTACCAAGATTCATTCGCTTTCCATTGAACGAGTCGGAGAAGAAAATTCAAAGATTTTCCAGGCGCAGCTCGATATACTTAACGATGATATTTTTATAGACACCGTTATAAAAAGAATTAAAAAAGACAAGCGTACGTCGGGTTTTATTTTTCACGAAGAAATTTCTAAACTTGCCAACATACTGCTTTCTGCCAAAGATGATTATATGAAAGAACGTTACACCGATATTATCGACGTCAAGAACAGGGTAATAAGAAATATGAAAAGGGAAAAACTTGTTTCAAAGGTGGATGAAAGCTCCATAATATTTGCTCACGAACTTACTCCTGCCGACACGATACTCTTCAGCAAAAGAAAAGTGCAGGGTTATGCAACCGATACAGGAGGAACAACCTCCCACACTGCCATAATTTCAAGAGCGCTGAGAATACCCGCTGTTGTTGGAATGAAGGTAATTTCAAAGCACGTTCTTACCGGTGATACGGTTATCATAGACGGGTTTGAAGGAACTGTAGTTTTAAATCCGCGTGAAGAAACAATAGAACTGTACAAAGAAAAACTCATCCGGTACCAGGCAGAGCAAACGCGTTTCACTAAATTTGTAGATTTACCGTGTGAAACACTTGACCATAAAAAAATCGAAATTACATCCAATATAGATTTTATTGAAGAGGTCGATTTTATAGAAAACTGCGGACACTGCGGAATCGGGCTTTACAGAACGGAGCATCTTTTTCTGTCGAAAGGCGAGTTTCCCTCGGAAGCCGAGCAGATTGAAGAATATACGCACATTGCAAATGTCACTTTCCCGAGAACCGTTACCATCAGGACTTTCGACCTTGGCGGTGACAAGGTTCTGCCTACAACTATCAAAGAAAATAATCCGAACCTCGGATGGCGCGGAATAAGAATATGCCTGGACAGGCCTGATATTTTTAAAACACAGCTGAGAGCTATTTTGCTGTCCTCTACAAAGAAGAATGTCAAAATAATGTACCCCATGATATCTTCACTCGACGAGGTAAGGAATGCAAAGATTATTTTAGACGAAGTAAAAGAAGAGCTCGACAGAAAAGGTTCATCGTACGATAAAGACATTAAGGTCGGAATAATGGTAGAGGTGCCTTCTGCATTTATGCTGGCGGATGAATTTGCAAAAGAAGTGGATTTCTTCAGCGTGGGTACAAACGATTTAACACAATACCTGCTTGCCGTCGACAGGGGTAATGAATTAATTTCAGGAATGTACCAGCAGTTCCATCCGGCGGTATTAAGAGCTTTAAAATGGATAATAGAAAAAGCACATAATAATAAAATCAAAGTCAGCATATGCGGCGAACTCGGTTCAATGATGCTTGCAACACCCCTGTTAATAGGAATGGGAATAGACGAAATCAGTGTGAACCCTGCCGTATTCCCCGAAATCAAGCAGATTGTTAGGGGAATTCATTATCGCGATGCAAGAAAACTCGTGGAAAAAGTTTTAACCTTTTCCACTGAAGCAGAAATTTTCTGTGAAGCAGAAAATTTTTATTTAAAAAATATTACTTTAGAAAAATAAAATAAACCGTGATGGAAAAGAAACTGGTTAAGAAATACGATAAAAGCAATATGTTCGATGTTCTAAAGAATTTCCATTTGCAGGTTAAGGACGCCCTGAAAATTGCCGGAAAATACAACCCGAAAAATTTTAACACAAAGGGAATAAAGAATATTATCATCACAGGGCTTGGCGGCTCGGCAATAGGCGGGGACCTGTTCAGGAGCTATACACAGTATGAAATGAAAATCCCCGTAACAGTAAACAGAAATTATACACTGCCGGAATTTGCAGATTCGAACACCCTGGTGATTGTTTCGAGTTACTCGGGCAATACAGAAGAAACAGTCTCGGCATACAAGCAGGCAATAAAAGCAAAATGCAGAATTATTTGCATAACAAGCGGAGGTGAAGTAAAAAAAATCGCAGGGAAGAATAAACACAATTGTATTATTATCCCGGGCGGACTTCAGCCGCGCTGCGCTCTTGGCTATTCATTTTTTACACTGCTTACACTGTTCATCAAACTCGGCTTTATAAAAGACAGGCAAAAAGATATTCTTGAAGCTGTCAGTTTTTTAGAAAAGTCAAAAGATGAATATGTAATCCCGGATTCACAAAAAAATCTTGCACTGCAGATTGCTATCGAGCTTAAAGGGAAATTACCCGTCGTGTATTCTTCCACTGATTTGCTTGATGTCGTGAATTTAAGGTGGCGCGGACAATTTTCTGAGAACGCAAAAATACTTGCATACGGAAATTTCTATCCTGAAATGAACCACAACGAACTCGTCGGGTGGAAACTGAACGAAGGCATATTAAATAAAATTATTGTTATCTTCTTAAGAGATAAAGAAGATAACAAAAGAATAAAGCTTCGCATGGATATTACTTCAGGCATTATTAAAAAGTATGCAGATAATATAATATCGCTCGAAAGCGACGGTGAGAGCAGGCTCGGAAGAATTTTCGATTTAATTTACCTCGGCGACTGGGTTAGTTATTATCTCGCAATATTGAATGAGGTCAACCCGACTCCCGTCGATGCAATAAATTTTTTAAAAAATAAATTAGAAAAAATTTCAATGTAATTTATGCCTGAGTGGTTAATTAACTTAATAATAACTTGCGTTAAAATTGCTGTCGTCGAAATTGTTTTGCTGACAGGCGTCGCTTACTCCGTATATGCGGAAAGAAGAATCTCCGCATTCATTCAGAACCGTATTGGTCCGAACAGGGTCGGTCCTGCGGGACTTCTTCAGCCCATAGTCGATATTATAAAGCTTCTTTTCAAGGAAGACATCGTACCCGAAAATGCAAATAAATTTATACATTCTCTCGCACCTGGAATTTCTCTTGTCGTTGCCCTCTCTACGTTTGCAGTTATTCCTTTCGGAGATAAAATTATTCTTTTCGGCAGGGAAATTAAATTACAGATTGCAGACGTAAATATCGGAGTTCTTTACATACTCGCGCTTTTGTCAGTCGGTGTTTACGGAATAACTTTAAGCGGATGGTCTTCCAACAGTAAATATTCTCTTCTGGGCGGACTCAGGTCTTCTGCGCAAATGATAAGCTATGAGCTGGCAATGGGAATTTCGGTGATAGCCGTGATTTTAATTAACGGCTCTTTCAGGCTCGACGTTATAGTTGCAAACCAGTTCGGATGGAAGTGGAATATTTTATTAATGCCGCTTGGCTTTATAACTTTTCTTGTATCCGCATTTGCGGAAACAAACAGGACGCCGTTTGATCTGCCCGAAGCAGAGCAGGAGCTTGTCGGCGGATACCATACCGAATATTCGAGCATGAAGTTCGCAATGTTTTTCCTGGCCGAATATGCTAATGTAATTGTAGCTTCTTCCGTTATTACAACGCTGTATCTCGGGGGCTGGCAGTTCCCATATCTTCAGAATTTCGGATTGCCGGATTTCTGGGTAAGCATACTTCAGGTTCTTACTTTTTCAATTAAAGTGGTCTGCATGGTAGTATTTTTCATCTGGATAAGATGGACAATACCGAGATTCCGTTATGACCAGCTTATGAATCTCGGATGGAAAATTATGCTTCCGCTTGCGCTGATTAATCTTGTGATTACAGCGACGTGGGCAATGCTGACGAAGTAATGAGTAATGATTAATGACTATTGAATAATAAGAGAGTGAATCGCCAATCGTGAATAATGAATATTCGTTAGTTAAACACGAATCATCATATCAAAATACTCCGAAGGAGTGAAAATATTATATAATTATTATAGTAATAATTTTTAAAGAGCTATATCACGAAGGGGAGTGAAGAAAAGCACACCCCTGCCCTCTCCACGGCGAGTCTTTGACCTCTCAAGAAGTGAAAAGAAAGAATTTCACATATCTGCAACAAAAAGATATCTCCTTAGTTTAAAACAGTGAAAACGCATTGCAAGTACCTGATTTTACCCGAATTCGTTTTGAGTTTAATTTTTTGCTGTGTTTTTTAATAAGAATTCATTAATTTTGTAATATGATTGTTAGTATCAACTATTTTTAACCTGATTTAAAAATCAAAAAACTCAATATGAAAAAAGTTATTTTATTGTTCGTCCTCTCAATTTTAATGTCCGGGTTTTTACGAGCCCAGACTTACTCCGATTTTACTCTGCAGGATCTGGAAGGAAACGATGTAACGCTAAGCAAGCTTCTGGAAAAAGGTCCCGTGTTCATGTCGTTCTGGGCAACATGGTGCTCGCCCTGCAAGGAAGAAATGAAAAAAGTAAATGATGTTTACGAAAAATATAAAAGCCAGGGATTCGTTTATCTTGCAATAAACCAGGATAACCAGAAATCAGTTTCAAAAGTCAAATCTTTTATAACCGCCCAAAGTTATAATTTTCCTGTCGTATTCGATTCCGACAAAAGGGTATTCGAGGCATACAGCGGAAGGGATGAAATGCCTTATGCACTTTTCATCGGCAAGAATAAAGAAATTTTGTCCGTTCACACGGGGTTCAAATCCGGCGACGAGGCGAAAATCGAAGAGGAAGTAAAAGCCGCACTTGGAATAAAATAATATGCATTTGAAAAAAAATTATTAATTAAATATTATAAATGAAAAAGTTATTTACCTTATTTTTCTTAATAATAATTTCTTCAGTTTCATATGGGCAGAAATTAGATGTTAAGGCATCGTTAAACAATACTTTCCGTTACGGTAACGGACTGGAAACAAACAACACAAGTGAATATCCAAAAGAATATCTGGAAGACCTCGGAGACGCAAGATTGAAAATAAACGATTTTGTATTCGGAATGAGGTATGAAATCAGTGACCCGATTGAATACGGCAATGATTTTAAGGGAATAAGAAAAAGATATCTCGAGTATAACAACCTGGATGAAAACCTGAGCATCAGGGTGGGTGATTACTGGGATTTGGTTTCAAGAGGGCTTACATTCAACGTATTCGAAGACCGCGGACTTGCTTATGATACGGGCATAGACGGGGTTCGCGTTGCTTACAAGAGAAATTTCGGTGAAAAAAACCCGGTAAAAACAAAGACGCAGGTATTTGCAGGGGACCTGAATTATACGGACTATATAAACCTGAAGAGAACCGAAACATATAAAATAAGAGATGCAAATTTCGAGGTTGTTCCCTTAAAGAACATTAATATCGGAATAAACTACATGTATGCAAAAGGCTCGATAACTTCTAATGACCTTTCCACTTTAACAAATATAACCGCTGAATTACCCGAAGCTTACATGACTTTCAACTATAAAGATTTGCAGTTCTTTTATTCATATGCGCATAAACACGTTTTAACAGACCCGAACAGTTTATACCTTAACAGAATGTCGGCTTTCGGAAACGGCATGTATTCATCTCTTTCGTTTTCAAAACCAGGATTCGGTTTCACTATTGATTATAAAAATTACAGATTCGATTTAACGGACCCGAGCCAGAGAGACAGGACAAGACCGACAAAAATGCTTCCGTTCCAGAATCCTCCTACAGCGCTGAAAGAGCATACTTCAACTTTGATTTCGAGAAATCCGCATGTAGTAGATTTTAACGATGAAGTCGGAGGTCAGCTCGATATGATAGCATCTCCAAGCGATAAACTGAATTTAAATTTGAATATTGGAATAGCTTCGAGGCATTATGAATATAATTATATAAACGCAGGATGGGTACCGGTAGAAAGGTCAACGAATTTCCTGCCTTCTTTAGATGATAAATTTTCCCCGTTCTGGGAGGTTTATTTTGAATCGGAATATTATGCATCAAAAGCTGTGTATGGCAAGGTAGCGTTTTCAAAGCAAAGCGAAGTTACATATTCAGACCTCGACCCGCTCGAATCAGAAAAGCTATTTACATCAACCATTCCTGTTGAGTTCAGGTATTCACTCACGAAAGACTGGACGCTGAAACTAATTGCCGAGCAGCAGTGGATACATAATTCTTCAAGGTTTTACCAGAAGGATTACAACAATAATTTCTTTTCTTTGAGCATGTCAAGATCGCCTGACTTAACTCTGACTATTAATACGGAAATTACAAATGATGATTATGACCCTTCGGGTAAAAAGAATTGGGTACAGGGAGAAATAGCATATAAATTAACTACGACGCACATACTAACGGCATCATACGGTGCAGAGCGCGGCGGATTAAAATGTACAAGCGGAATCTGCCGTTACGTTTACCCGTTCAACGGATTCAGGTTATCTCTATCATCAAAATTTTAATTAAAGGAAACACAATATGAAATACAAAATTACATTAATCGCAGCAATCTTATTTGCGTTCTTTCTTTCTTCCTGCGAATTTAATAACAACCCCGTGGTAACAAACAGTGTTACCGCGCAGAGGAAATTGCTTGTCGAGCTTTCCACAAGCAGTACCTGTACAAATTGCCCGCCCGCGGAAAATTTTCTCAACCAGATAGATTCTGCATCGGGGATTACAAGTTCCGATACGAGCGTGGTTATTATAGAATTCCATACGCCGATTCCGACTCCCGGAGACCCGTTTTATGCGCAGAACATGCCGGCAAGCAATGCAAGGAAAAATTTTTACGACGTTCAGGTAAATCCGACTTTATTAATAGGGGGTTCAACCAAATACATAGGGTTCGATGCACAGAGCTGGACAAATTCAATAAACATAAAGCTTTCCCAGAAGGAAAATTACAACCTGACATTTAATATTGCATACGATACAGCCACAAGAAACGGCTCGGTTGATATAAGCCTTTTGCAGACAGGCGGAGCTAACCTTAGCGACCTGAAACTGTTTATTGCCGTAACAGAGAACAAACTTCCATTCGGCACAAAATTTTATCATAATGTATTAAGAGACTTCATAACCGATGCAAACGGAGACGATATGCAGATTGCAATAGGGCAGCCTTTTTCAGTTACAAAGAATTTTGTACTTAACAGTATAGTAACAAATCCTTACAATACAAATATTACGGTTTTTGCGCAAAGCATGTCCACAAAAGACGTGGTTGTGGTTGCAAGAAAAAAACTTCTGTAGAGAGTTAAAATAATTTTCTCCTGCTTTTTTAGAAATCGCAGGCATTATATAAAGAATAATTGACCGCGGGTTAATCCCGGGGTCATTTTTTTATACCCTTCAAATTTAATTTTTTATTTAATTTGTATTTATTAATTTGCAATAATTAAAACTGTCATTCACAATTGAAGAAATTATTCCGCATAATTTTTTTTATTGGTGTATTACTTTTTAACGGAAATATTTATTCCCGGTCAGATACTTTGCGTATATCCGGGGACACAACAAATCTTTCACGGGGCAATCAGGAAGAACTGCTGCTGGAAAGCTCGCTCGAAGATACTGAAGACTCGAAACTACTTGATTACCTTGAAGACCTTAAAAAAAATTCGTTCGACCTTAACACTGTTTCCCGGGAAGACCTCGAATCGATACCTTTCATAAACTCCATTATTGCAAAAAATATAATAGAATACCGCAATGAAAACGGTTCATTTAAATCAAAACGGGACTTGCTGTATGTAGACGGAGTTAATGACCGGTTATACGGTTTAATAAAAACGTATGTTGTAGTAAAAAAATCCGAAACAGATTATGTTGAAGATGATGATGGAAAAATTTACAAAGAAAACAGGAATGAAAATCCGCAGATATTAAAAGATATTGAATTCAGCTACAGGACACGGTTCCAGCAGGATTTACAGACAAAAGAAGGATTCCTGAACGGACAGTATCCCGGCTCTAAAGCAAAAATCTATAACAGGCTGAACTTCATATACAATAAATCAAAATACATACTGCAGGGAAACATAACCACCGAAAAAGACGCAGGCGAAAGAAGTATTACGGATTTTTCGTCGGGTTACCTGGAATTCAGAAGTTCAAAGATTCTTCGCACTTTGATAGCAGGCGATTACTCCCTGACATTCGGGCAGGGGCTTGGGATGTGGAGCGGAACGGGATTTTATAAGGGCAGTTCGACAGTTGACCCGGTTAAAAAAAGAGGATACGGGCTAAACGGCTATTCCTCCGTCAATGAATCACAATTCTTCCGCGGTGCCGCGTCGGATATAAATTATAATAATTTTGATTTTATTTTGTTCTACTCCAACAATTATTTCGATGCATCAATAGATACGACTTTAGATGAAGTTTCGAGCTTTTACTTCGACGGATATCACCGAACCATTTCGGAGCAGAACAGGAAAAAATCCGCGAAAGAAAGCTTGTTCGGAAGCCGCATTCTTTTCAATAAAAATAATCTGAAACTCGGCGCAACAATCTGGACATCTAAATTTTCTAAACCTGTAGAATTTGACAGTACAAGACAGCTTTATTCTTTTTCCGGCGACAATGCAAATATGCTCAGCTTTGATTATGATTACATTTACAATAACATTAATATCTTCGGCGAATTTGCCCGCTCGCAATCAGGAATTGTCGCAGGTCTCGGTGCATTGTATATTTCGCTGAGCAAATTTGCAGAACTTGTATTTTTATACCGCCATTATCCAGAAGATTTTTCACAGGTGCATTCATTCGGATTCGGCGAGAATAACGGAAATACGCAAAATGAATCGGGACTTTATTCGGGATTATCGGTTGAGCCTTTTAAAGGTCTGGAAGTAAATGCATATTTTGACCAGTTTAAATTTCCCTATCGCACGTATTCCAATCCCGCATCGACCTCAGGAAATGATTTCCTGACAAATGTGAACTATGCTTTTAACAAAGACCTTACATTAAACTTCCGCTACAAAAGCAAGAACAAGGAAGATACAAGAACGGTGCAGGATGAATCAGGAAGGCTCGTAAAAAAAATCGATAACCGCAGCCAGACGAATTTCAGATTAGGATTTGATTATGACATCACTGACAGGTTCAAATTACGCAGCAGGTACGATTATGTATTCGTGAAATACGATTTATTCGGCGGAAACAATAAGGGAAGTTTATTTTTTACGGATTTAAGATTTAATCCTGCGATGGGGGTTTCTATTTCAACTCGATTTTTATTTTTCGAGACCGACAGCTACGACAGCAGGCTTTACGAATATGAAGAAGATATACGGGGTGTAATGTCCAATCTTGGTTTGTACGGAAAAGGCAGAAGATGGTATGTGATGGTAAAATTCAAACCCTTAAGCTATGTTGAAATCTCGGGTAAATACGCCGAAACCTATATGGACGGAGCAAAATCAATCGGGACGGGTAACGACCTTATTCAGGGGGATACCAATAATAAAATCAACCTCGGGATGGAGATTTTATTTTAGTGTTTAGAGTTTGTAGAGTCCATAGAGTCTTTAGAGTAAGAGCATAACAAATTCTCAATACTGTGCTATATAAGATTTTTATACTCTTTTCCCTTAATTTATGAAACAAAATCCATAAAAAGCAGTAAACAGAACTAAAGAGACTATTAATTGTTATATCATATTATTAAGAGTNNACAACGGTATTAAAGGAAAAATTCCTTGATAAAAACGGCAAACCTCTCACGGGAAAGGGAGTTGTCGTAGGTGATGTGGATTCGGGAATAGATATTTTTAATCCTTTCTTCTTTTTTGCCGACGGCGGGGAATATAACTGGATAGATGTAAATAAAGACGGCGAGTTCACGCCCGGTATTGATGCGGTTGATTTTAACANNGGTAAAAGAGATTACGGAGAAAAAGACGGTTTCACTGAAAACGACCCGACTTACGGCGAACAGCTTTTTATATGCATAGATAAAAACGGAAATAATAAACTGGATAAAGGTGAAAAACTCGTTGCTCTGAAAACCTCGAAAGTACGCGCAGTACGCGAAAAAGACGGAACAATAAGAAGGCGCGGAATTGATTTGATAAAGACCGAGCCTGACACTGTTCAGCACGGTACAAGCGTATCGGGTATAGTTCTCGGCGGTCAGTACGGCATTAACAAGATGTGCGGATTTGCACCTGATGCGGAACTCGTCATGGCAAATATTAATTATGATTACACTCCGAGATTCGTGAGAAACTTCCCTGATCTGGTAAGATTTATACGCGATGAAAAAGTAAATATCTTGCTGTTCGAAGACGGCGAGTGGATGTGGGAATTTAACGACGGCTCNNGGCGGGGGCAACCTTGCTTCGGGCAATATGCATATAAAAGACAATTTAACTGCAAAGCAAACCGTTTCATATACATTCAGCTCTCCAAAGGAAGCCGAAAAGAAAAAGAACGACGGGGCTTATGTATCAATTCTCTGGACAGATAAAAATACAAAAATTACATTTTCCGTTGAAACACCTGACGGTAAAAAATCGCCTGAAGTATTTGACGGTTCGGGATTTATAAACGTCGGCAATTACCACATGTATTATTCAAGAGAAGTATCATCAAAAGATAATGTAATGTTCCGGTTTGGATTTTCGCAAATGGATTCGGGCACGGTTGACGGCAACTGGAAAATCAATGTTACTTCAACTAAAGATATTACAATTGACGGATTCCTCGTTGATGTAACACAATCGTGGGGCGGAAGCACGCACTGGACATCGAAGGATAAAATCACAGACGAGGGAACGGTTACTTTCCCGAGCACTTCTGATAGTCTGATTGCGGTCGGTGCATATACAGTGAATTTTGCTTTCGGTCCTGATGACAAGCTTGGTGGACTCTGTTATTACAGCGGAAGAGGATATAACATAGACGGAAAAATGGGAATAGATATCTGCGCACCGGGGCATTCGACATTTACGACAAGCCCGAGTAATTCATATACACTTTTCAGCGGCACAAGCTCTGCGGCTCCGCACGTTGTAGGGACTGTAGCTCTGATGCTTCAATACGACCCGACTTTAACACACGCACAGGTAAGGAATATTTTGAAAGCAACTGCGACAAAAGATGAATTCACAGGGAATTTGCCAAATACAAACTGGGGATTCGGCAAGCTCAATCCGGAAGCAGCGATAAAGTATGTAATGAAAATGAAATAAGAGCCGTTATGAAATTATAAGGTTTATAAAGTTATCCCGATTCGCCTGCGGGCTCATCGGGATGCAAAGAACGCATAAAGTTTAAGAGCGGGGGGTGAGAAATTGTCTCCCGTTTTTTTTGTAGCCCACGGTTTCAACCGTGGGAAAGATGAATGCGCGTAATACACCAAACCGTTTCAACGGTTTATTTATTTTAAAAGGAAACCGTTAAAACGGTTATAGATTTTTTTTACTTCTGCCCCACGACTAAAGTCGTGGGCTACATTTAAAAGAACTATCATAATTTATTTTAGCAGCACCATCTTTTTCATATCGATTCTTTTCCCATCCACTTCGAGAGTATAGAAATATATTCCTGTTGATAAGTTGCCGGCATCGAAACTAATTTCGTATGTTCCCGGTGATTGTTTTTCGTTTACCAGGGTTGCAATTTCTTTGCCGAGNNGGATTAAACGGGTTTGGGTAATTTTGGAAAAGTTTATATCCGGCTGGTATATCAGTAGAAATATTATTAACAAAAACACTTCCGCCGTTTGTAGTTTTTATAATTGAATTTCCATTAAAAGCATATCCAGTTGTTGGATTGACAAAAAAAATAGAGTTTGTTCCGGTATATATACCTGGTAATGACTGAGTAACCCAGCTATTCCCGCAATCTGTGGATTTAAAAAGGATATTTTGACTACTTCCAACATATATAGTTGAATTGTTTACAATTTCTAATGAAAATAATCTATTCGCTGGAGTTATATAAATGCTTTTCCAATTATTACCACCATCTGTTGTCTTAAAAATCGCACCATAATCAGGGTTTACCCTTCCTCCAACCATAAATCCTATATTATTACTAATAAATTTGATTTTTGAAAAAGAATAATCAAATTGATTCATAGTTGAATCAAAAACTTCCTTATATGTCCAGGTTAGGCAGCCATTAGTAGTTTTATAAACACCGCTATATGTGTCGCTTAAAAATCCTGTAGTTTCATTAAAAAAATAAAAGTCTAATAATTCTGCATAAGCTGTATCTAGATGTATCCAGCTTGTTCCGGCATTTGTGGTTTTTACTACTCATCCATCTCTATCGGCAAGATAACCCGTTTGCTCGTTAAAAAATTTAATTGCATTATAAGCCTGATTTGGAAAGCCCGGAGCTGGCACTACTATCCAGTTTAATCCTCCATTTGTGGTTTTAAAAATATCGGTGAAATGTCCACAAACATATCCTGTGCTCCCGTTAAAAAAGTTCAAGTTATAAATAAAATTATTCATTGAAGAAGGTAAATTTAAATCAGACCAATTTAAACCACCGTTGGTAGTTTTGTAAATTTTCCCACTTGGACCACCATAGGCCATATTCTGTCCCACAACATATCCTGTGTTTTCATCAATGAATTGTATATTATTTAAAATACATTCGTTCCCTGCAGTGTATTGTATTACCCATTGTGCATTTGCAATGACTATAGAAAATTGAAATATTAAAACCGCAAAAATTATCTTCTTCATAACAGTATTTACCGGATTGAGTAATTAAGTTATTGTAATTATTTACATATTACAAAACTTTGTTTTTATTATCAAGTATTAACAACAATCCTAGCCGATATAGGTAAAATTAGGCATAAAATTTCAACGTGAATGTAAGGGATATATAGGTTATTTTTAGTAATGGAAAAAGTTGTAGCAATAATAGGAAGGCCGAATGTAGGCAAGTCGACGCTCTTCAACCGCATCATCGGCAGGCGAGTGGCAATTGTGCATCCGCTTGCGGGCGTTACGCGCGACAGAAATTACGGCGAAGCCGACTGGATTGGAAAAAAATTCTTTCTCATAGATACGGGCGGGTTCGTGCCGGACTCGGATTTTGAATTCAACAAGCACATACGTGAGCAGGTTAAAATAGCAATCGGTGAAGCGGATAAAGTTATATTCGTTCTCGACGGAATAAACGGCATTCATCCCGTCGATATGGAAATTGCGAACATACTCAGGAAAAATATGAACGGGAAAGAAATTNNCCGTTCTGCATTTCAGCCCTTTCGGGAAAAAATGTTGCGGACGTGCTGGACCATGTTGTAAAAGACTTTTCACTTGCTGATGAAGAAGAAAAAGAAGACACGAGAATTAAATACGCCATAGTAGGCAGGCCGAATGCAGGAAAATCTTCTATCGTAAATGCGCTGATGCAGGAAGAAAGAAATATTGTTACAAGCATACCCGGTACGACAAGAGATTCCATTGACTCGGTAGTAAAATATCACGGAGATGAAATAGTACTCATAGACACTGCGGGATTAAGGAAAAAAAGCAAAATAAAGAAAGATGAATCGCTTGAGTTTTTTTCAACAGTCAGGACATACAAAGCAATTCAAAGGTGCGATGTTGCGATGCTGATACTGGATGCGACAGTGCTGTATGAAAATTTTGACAGGTCGCCGGATTTAAAACTTGCCGTCTTTAAATTAGATAAGCAGGATATAAGAATTATAGAGGATATACTGAAATTCAAAAAGGGGCTGCTGGTTGTAATAAATAAATGGGATTTAATAGAAAAAGATACTAACACTGCAAAAATAATCGAGCAAAAAATAACCGAGCATTTAAAAAGCTTTAATTTTCTTAAATTTGTTTTTATTTCGGCGCTTACCAAGCAGAGGATTCACAAGGTTCTCGAAGATGCGAAATCGGTTTATGATGAAAGATGCAAATTAATAAAGACAAGCGATTTAAACAAATTAATCCTCGATGAAATCAAGCGGAAGCCGCACCAGTCGGTGAAAGGCAAGGAAGTGAAAATAAATTACATCACACAGCTAAAAGCATCGCCGCCTGTATTTGCATTTTTCGTGAACGACCCGAAGCTCGTTTCAGAGAATTACAAAAAGTTTCTCGATAAAAAAATGCGCGAGCATTTCGGATATTCGGGCGTGCCGCTCGAGCTGGTATTCAAGAAAAAGAATTAAAGCGCGATTATCGTCCGAAACAATTCAATTTCCACACTACATTGATATTTGAAAGTACAATTATTATCTTATTCATACTTATATATGGTATGTCGACATAATGAAGCAATTCCGATGCCTGTTTGCATCTGATACACACCCTGAAATATAAAACAGGCAAGCTTTTTAGAGAATATGATTCAATAAAAAAATTATTCTATATTAGTCAATGATTACCGAAATATTTTCAGCCGCCACTTACGGCGTTGATGCTTACATCATAAGGGTTGAAATACACCTGGAAAGAGCCGGTCAATTATATTTTTCGATTGTAGGCTTACCCGATAATGCAGTCAAGGAATCCAAAGAAAGAATTCCCGCTGCAATAAAAAATTCGAATCTTGTTTTTCCTCTGAATAACCGGATAACAATAAATCTCTCTCCTGCAGATATTAAAAAAGAGGGGGCGGGATTCGACCTGCCTATTGCAATTGCGCTGATTTCGGAAAGCTCACAGGTGGCAACGGAGAAAATTAAGGATTACGTTTTTATTGCAGAGCTATCGCTGGATGGCAAGCTGAGAAGGGTTCCCGGCGTATTGCCGATTGCAATAAAGGCAAAGAACCGCGGGTTCAAGGGA
>PMIW01000168.1:0-2923 GCA_003158365.1 Ignavibacteriota bacterium
TGGGTGATCTTGCTACTTATTACAAAACCGGCCTTGGCACTTCAAGATTTGCTGTGATGATTTCCAATTTTGGAGGACAGGTCTCACCGTCAGGAAGTGTTGATTTGATAGGCGGAAGAACTGCAAACAGTTTTCAGAAATTTCCGCCGCCAACACTTTTTAAAATCGGATTCGCATTTGAACCATGGATGGATAAAAATAACAGGCTGACTACAAGCATACAGCTGAACAGCCCGAACGACAATGCGGAAAATTTCAGTATCGGTGGTGAATATGCATATAAAGATTTTCTGTTTGTAAGGGGCGGATATAAATTTAATGTTGATGCGGAATCTTTTGCTGCGGGAGCCGGGTTTAAATTCCCTATATCATTTGCAAAGGCAAATCTGGATTACTCTATTGCAAAATATAAGGAACTTGGTTTTACCCAGCGTTTTTCTTTGTCTATTTTGTTACCTAAATCACATAATTAATTCATTCTTTGAGTAAAGTAAAATATATATAATAAATTTACTAAAATGAAAATAAGATTTTTAAGCACACTTTTTTTCTTTATAACGGTTTTAATTCTTTCAGGTTGCGGTGATAAAACAGACCTGTCTACTTTCCCGATTACAAACAACGGAAATATTAATATAAGCGATACACTTTATATTCAGCAGTATCCTATATGGTCCGGGTTTAATAAACCTGAAGCGGTATTTGCAGGAAATGACCAGTTGATTTATGTTGCCGACACAAAAAATAACAGCATCGTGCAAATGGATGTTGCAGGCGGCAGATACGGCACTTATTATTTCGATAATTCGGTATTTCCTAAAAAAATAACTCAGGACGGAAATTTTGATTTGCTTGTAATTTGTGATTCGGTAACTGTACTTGATACAACCAGCCTTGTAATCAGATTAAAAGTTGTACAGGGCGGCGGTGTGTTAAATCAAAGCATGCCGGCAAAAAGATTGCTGACAAGCCTGAGACCAACACCGAACAGCAATAAATTCAGACGATTCACAGGTATATCAATATATCCGGATAATTCTTATATAATAACAAGAACAGGTCCTGATGACCCNNGGTAACAGTTTTTATTCAATTGAACACGTTTCCTCCATCCTGACAATAAAAAACAGTTCGACAGATTTTATTATTACAAGAAGCACACAGGATACTTTGAATCTCAATAAAGTAATTTATTTTGAATATAACTTTACGAATGGTACTTTTGATCCTATGTTTACTTCGGCAAATCAGGATATCGTGAATCTGAAATTTGGTTCTCCTGATGCTGTTACATTCGATTTAAACAGCAGTATTTTCGTGATAGACTCATATCGTAATCATCTTTATAAATTCAGCAATACGGGTAAACTTCTTCCGGAATCCTTCGGTGATTCGACTAAATTCAGTCATCCTAAAGGAATATCTTTCTTTAATAAAGTTGTTTATATAGCTGATACAGGAAACGACAGGATAGTGAGATACAAATTATCAACTGATAATTAAAATGTAATAAACAAAGCTGTTAAATAAAATTTTATTTAAAGTTGTCTAAAGTTAACAAGAAAGAACCAATTGTAGCTCCCGTGCAGGTTGAGTACCCACTTTTTAATTACGGTCTTCTTATTGCATTTGCATTATTAATATCTTTCTTAACCACATCTAAAATTTCCGGTGATGATGATGTCTTCTGGCATCTTTCTACGGGAAGATATATTGTCCGGAATGTAAGTGTGCCGTCTGCCGATGTATTTGGTTTTATATCGCAGGGACAAAAATGGATACCGTTTGAATGGGGATGGGATGTTTTAACTTATGGTATTTATAATGCAGGAGGTTTTTATTCTTTGTCTGCATTCAGAACGTTAATTGTGCTTGGAATATTTTCTCTTCTTATAAACAGGTTAAGAAAGAACAATATAAACTATCCGTTAATAATTATTTTTTCATTTCTATTGGCATTTGGTATGCTGACCAGGTTTTCGATAAGACCACAGCTTGCTTCATATTTCTTTATTGCACTCTTGCTTTATGTATTACTCGGTTATAAAGGAAATAAATCCGTATTGTATAAAATTCCTTTGATTTTTTTAGTATGGGCAAATATGCATATGGGCGTGGTTCTCGGACTGATTTTATTTTTTCTTTTTGTTTTAAGCGAAGCATTGAAAAATTATTATACGGATAAAAAGAATTATAATGCAGAGAAAAAGGTGCAATTTAAATATTTGCTGTATGCATTTTTGATTTCCCTTATTGCGTTATTGGTAAATCCGAATTTCATCGGTACGTATTATTATACTTTTCAGCATTCGCAGATGGATATGCTGGAGCAGATAAACGAATGGAAATCACCTTTGACTGCAACTGCCATTGCAGGGTATAATGTCAAAATATATTTATTCTTTTTAATATCCGGACTGGTTATAATATATTATTCCGTGAAAAAGAAAAATTATTTCCCGTTGATGGTTTATATGGCAATTGGTATTTATTCGATGCAGGCAATGAGGTTCATAACTGATTTTATGCTTTCTGTATTTATTTTCTGGATGCTTTCCGTAAGCTTTATTTTATCAAAAACCAAAATAACAAAATACCTTGATGGAATTGCTGCAAAAATTATTTTGACGGTTTTATTGGTATTTGTGATTATAAAGATTTCCGATAACTCGCTTTATGCAAATTACCTTGGAAATTATTTCAGAGAAACAGGTTTTGGTGCAAACGAAAAATTTTTTCCGAAATCTATGTTTGATTTCATACAAAAGGAGCAAATTAATAAGATCGGAAATAGGCCTTTTAACAATTTGAAAATAGGGGGGTATTTTGTCTGGAATTTTCCGGAAAGTAAAAACTTTATTGACAGCAGGAATTTGAATGACAGCATATATGCTCTGTATAAAAATATCGATTTAAAAAAACC
>PMIW01000168.1:3017-19303 GCA_003158365.1 Ignavibacteriota bacterium
TCCGACAGGGAATCTGTCAATTTGGAGTTTAAAAGAAAATTGAATGAAGAACCGAAAGGTATTCTAATTAACGATATGGGTGAAAATTTAAAAAGAATAAACTAATGGCAAAAGCAAAAATAAAAGCAAAAAATATCCAGCGTGCGGCAAAGGTTTATCCGAATGAAAAATACTTTAATTATTTGATGCTTGCGTGTTTTGCATTATTTATTTGTTACTTCACAACTTTCAAAATTACAGGTGATGATGATGTGTTCTGGCACATGGCAACCGGAAGGTATATTATACAAACACACAATGTTCCTTCTACCGACATTTTCGGTTATATGACTCAGGGACAGGAATGGATGCCGTTTGAATGGGGCTGGGACGTTCTTACATATTTCGTTTACTCTTTCGGCGGATATAACGGCTTATCCGTTTTCAGAACCGTTATTTTCCTTTTGATTTTTTATTTGTATTTTTTAATTTTAAGAAAGTTTAAAGTAAGTTATAACGTAATCATTTTCTTCCTTTTTTTCCTGCTGTTTGGAATTATTGACCGTCTTTCTCCGCGTCCCCATATAATGTCGTATCTTGCTTTTGCTTTGCTGATTCTTATTATTATACAATACAGATATATTAACAGAAGCAATCACAAAGTTCTTTATTTCATTCCTGCCATTTTTCTTGTCTGGGCAAATATGCATATGGGAATAATTGCCGGTATGTTTATGCTTGGTATTTATGTGTTTTCGGAAATTATTATTTACTTTAACCCCAATAGATTTTCAACGAAAGAAATTCCAGCATTAACAAAACCTGAGCTTACACGCCTGCTGATTATACTTCTGGTTTCTGTCCTCGTAATGTTCGTTAATCCGAATTTCTACCAGACATATTTGTATGCATATAATCATACAAAGATGAAGATGCTCGAAACAGTAAACGAATGGAAATCACCTTTCAGCGATACATACAGTGATAATTTTGTATCATATATTTATAAAAGTATGCTTGTTTCCGGGATTTTTCTTCTCTATTATACTTCAAAGAAAAAAGATTTATTCCCGTTGCTTTTATACATTGGATTTGCATTGTACTCCGTAAGGGCAATGAGATTTACCGTCGATTATGTATTAATCTTATTTGTTTTTCTGGTAGTGGCAATTAATTTTATTATTGAATTCGTTAATGAAGAAAAAGTAAGAGATTTTATATTCAGGAAACCCGCCGTTAAAATAGTATTAAGTGTATTTTTTATTTTTCTGACCATCTCTACCGGCAGTAATGAATTATACATGAAATATCTGAAATATTACAGGGTAACGGGTTTCGGAATTAATTCTGATTTCATCCCGACACAAATGTTCGATTTTATGAAGGAAACAAAAATTACTGAGCTAAGTGATAAAATATTAAATCATTTCGGTACAGGTGGTTTCTTTGTCTGGAATTTTCCCGAAAAGAAAAATTTTATCGACAGCAGAAATCTAAATGACGATATATTTTTCAGATATAATCAGCTGATTGCAAAGCAGCCTGGTTTTGAACAAAAACTAAATGAATATGGTATTGAATATTCGATTTATCTTGCCCCTGACCTTGTAAGAGCGCCTCAGGAGATGGAACAGACAATAATATCCTATTTCAGCAAAAATAAAGACTGGAAACTTATTTTTTGGGATGATAAATCATTTTTATTTGTCAAAAATATACCTAAGTTCAATGAACTGATAAGCAAGTATGAATATAAATATGTTACACCATATAATGTCATATACCAGAAAAGCACACTTGATAAGGGTGTAAATACGGATAAAGAAACAGTAAAAAAAGAAATTAACAGGAGACTTGCCGAAGACCCAAACGGAATTATTATTAATTCGGCAATTAAATTAATCGGAAATAAATTAAACTAAATTTATATATTATGAAAAAAATTATCTTAACTATTTTATTATTCGCGGGAATAATAAATATTTCTTTCTCGCAGATTATTCCTATCGATTCAGTCAGAAGACTGGATGCGAATGGAGTACCTGTATTGGTCGGTCAGCATGTTCTTGTAAAAGGTGTTGTTACAACGCATCAGGAATTGGGTGTGCCAACTGTATATTTCCAGGTTCCTTCAGCAGGCCTTTGCGCATATGATGCTACTTTTGGAGCCGGTGTAACAAGGGGGGATAGCATCATAGTTTCGGGTTTGGTTACAAATTATAATGGATTAATTGAATTGCAGCCTGTAGATTCTTTCAGAGTTCTTGCTCAAAATATTTCTACACCGACTCCTATAATCATTACTCCAACTCAAGCCAGAAACGGAGAATTATGGGAAAGCAGGCTTATCAAAATAAATGACATCACTCAAGTAAAAAATTCTTCGGGTGTACCTGTAACACAATGGACTATGGGTTCCGGTTCCGGCACAAATTTCTGGCTATTTGCAGGAAGCGACTCATGTCAAATTAGAGTTTACTTATCGTCAAATATTGCTAATACTTCAATTCCTTCTTTTCCATTCAGCGTTATAGCAATAATGAGCCAGTACACTACTGCTATACCTTATAATACAGGTTACCAGATTATACCGAGAGATTTAAATGATATTATTTCTTTATCAGGTGGTCCGACAATTGCATCTATGCCGGTTGAATCTAACATAACACAAACAAGTGTTACATTAACATACAATACTCTCTCTTCAGGTGATACGAAAATAAAGTGGTTTGTTTCCGATTCAATTGGACAGCCGTTGGTATATACTGATTCGGTTTATGATGCGACACTTGCATCCGTGCATACTTGTACATTGACGAATTTAAGCCCGGGTAAAATATATTATGCACTTGTATCATCTACAAATACAAACGGTACAAGCACGATGGTTAAATATTTCGGAACACAATCTCATACCGGCTCAACAGGAAAAATGGAAGCATATTTTAATTACGGAGCGGCAGATTTTGTGGCTTTACCTAATAATTTGGCTAATGACAGCGCAAATTATCAAACCAGACTTGTACAAAGAATAGATTCAGCGCAATATTCAATTGACCTTGCAATATATTCATATGATGATTTAACGGCTATGAACACGGCGTTAATAGGCGCAATGCTTAGAGGTGTAAAAATAAGAATAGTTTACGATTCAAGAAATATTCAGCCTTTAATGCAGTCATTGATTAATGCAGGTATTCCTGTTCAGCAAAGAAATTATGCTACTTCTGCCCTGATGCACAATAAATTTTTTGTTTTTGACGGCAGGAGCACAAATGAAAGTTCGTATTCGAAAAAATGGATTTGGTCAGGTTCATCTAATATAACTTATCAGCAATTTTATCAGGATATCGAAAATGTAATCTTCATACAGGACGAAGCCTTATGCAATGCATATACGCGTGAATTCGAAGAAATGTGGGGCTCGCATAATAATGTTAATAATCCCGCAAACGCCAAATTCGGAACGCAAAAAACAGATAATACTCCGCACGTTTTCAATGTAAACGGAAAAAGAGTTGAATGCTATTTCTCGCCATCAGATGATATTTCGACTAAAATTGAAAATGTCATCGGCACGCAGACAAATTTTTCGGTTAATTTCTGTATTTATGCATTTACCAAGTTTTCAATAGAAAATAAAATGCATTCTGTATATAATTATCCGACAAGAATGGTCAGGGGAGTATTCGACAGAAGTACGAATGGTAATTTAACAAACGGACAGGTGTATTTTGAAATGAGCGGTATTGGTGGAGGTTCATCTACCCCATGGAATCCGCATGCAAAAGTATATCTTGATAATTATCCTGCGGCTTATTTATTCCACGATAAATATATTTTAATCGATGCAGAAACCCCGTCTAGTAATCCAGTAGTTATGACAGGCTCATTTAACTTTTCAAATGCAGCAAATTTTGATAACGATGAAAATGAGTTAATAATATATGACTCATTGATAGCAAACCAGTATTATCAGGATTTCGTAAAACGCCTGATGGATGCGGGTGGAACCATAGATGTAAAACCAATAGGTTCTGAGGTACCGGGTAATTATCAACTTGAACAGAATTATCCGAATCCCTTTAATCCCGTGACCCTGATTCACTATTCAATTCCCAATTATAGTTTTGTGAGTTTAAAAGTATATGATTTGCTGGGAAGGGAAATAAAGACTCTGGTTAATCAGAGTCTGAATGCGGGCAAATATGAAGTTTCGCTGGATATGTCCGAATTTTCAAGCGGAATGTATTTCTATAAAATTCAGGCAGGTAAGTTTACCGATACTAAAAAAATGGTTCTGGTTAAATAAAAAAATATTTAATTTATCGTTTAGTATTTGATTAAAAATTGTTAAATTAGTATGATATTTCAAAAGGGAATATAGTACTTAATTTAAATCTATAACTTTATGGCAAAGATTTTAGTCGTAGATGACGAAATTACATCTATAACAATCTTAAAAAAAGTTCTTGAGGATGCAGGACACCGTGTAACTACCGTGTCCGACGGAAATAAGGCATTGGAAAAAATCTCGGAATTCAAGTATGATATTCTTCTCACTGATTTTAACATGCCCGGGATGAACGGAGTAGAACTTACTGAGCAGGCAGTGAAAATTGAACCTGACATGATTGTTATTCTCATTACCGCATTTGCTACTATACGCTCTGCTGTTGACGCTATAAGATTCGGAGCATTCGATTATCTGACAAAACCTGTTAACAAGGAAGAACTATTACTTGCAATAGAAAGGGGCATGGAAAGAGTTTCTCTTGTTCATGAGAACTTACTTTTAAAACATAAACTTGAACAGGTAGAAACAGGTATCGATGCCGAGGAAGATTACGCAACTGCAAATAAAGAGATTAAAATAATGTTGTCTGAAGCAAAAAAAGTTGCTAAGACCGATTCAACAGTTTTAATTTCTGGAGCAAACGGAACAGGAAAAGAAGTTCTCGCAAAACTTATACATAAAAACAGTTTAAGGAAAGACCAGCAGTTTGTAGTTATCAATTGTGCCGCAATACCGACACAGCTTTTGGAATCTGAACTTTTCGGACACGCTAAGGGTTCTTTTACAGGTGCCATAAAGGATCATAAAGGCTATTTCGAAATTGCCGATAATGGCACAATTTTTCTCGATGAAATTGGTGAAATAGATATTATGCTTCAGGTTAAGCTTCTTCGTGTCCTGCAGGAGAGGGAATTCTCAAAAGTAGGTGACACCAGAACTCAGACCACTAATGTCAGAATTATTGCAGCTACGAATCAGGATTTAAAAAAGATGATTGCCGATGGAAAGTTCAGGGAAGATTTATATTACCGCTTAAATGTTTTTGAGTTTTATTTGTTAAGTCTAAAAGAAAGGACTGAGGATATAGAGTTCTATTTTGAAAGGTTTTTAAAAGAATTCAGCATCTCAAACAAGAAAAAGATGCCGACAGTTGAAAAAAACGTCAGAGATTTCTTACTGAGCTATACTTGGCCGGGTAATATCAGAGAACTAAAGAATGTTGCTGAAAGGGTATCGATATAATGCGAAAAAAAAAAAATAACATCTGAATTGCTTCCGTTGAATATTATCGGTGTTAATCAAAATAAAAAGTATTCCGAGGATTATAATGAAAATAAAGAGTCAACAATAAAAGAATTTGAACTGAATTTTATTACTAAACATCTTAAAATACATAAGGGAAATGTCGCAGCTACTGCAAAAGCTATAAATTTCCATCCGGTTAGTCTTAGACAAAAGATTGCAAAACTCGGAATAGACCCAAGAGATTATAAATATTGATGTTTATTTTTTTAATATTCTAATTGAAAATGCTTTAGGGAGCTTAATCTAACTATATTAAAAATATGGAATATACAAAAGATGATTTAATAGATTCTTCAATAGTACAAAATCTAATTGATTTGGGGGGAGACGAAGGAAAAGGATTTTTAAAAGAAATAATAGATTTATATATAGAGCAATATCCGGATTTATTAAATAATATCAAAAGTGGTTCTTTAAAAAATGACTCTGTTCTTATGTTTCAGTCTGCACATGCGCTTAAAGGCGCTAGTTTAAATGTCGGAGCAAAAGAACTGGCATTATTATGCAAAAAGGTTGAATTAAAAGGTAAAGAAAATGATATGTCAGGTATTTCCGAACTGATTATAGCGATTGAAAAAGTCTACCCCGTGACAATCGAAGAGTTAAAGAAAATGTGTTAAATCCTCTCAACATTAGTTTATCCTCAAATTATTGGCATAATTTTTGCAAAATCAATATATATAAAAGAAAATTATTAGACTTTTATATATTAAATATATAATTTTGAAAGAAAATACGCTTTAATTTTATACTATTTATTAAAAGTAAATAATTATTAATAAAAGTATAGTATGAAGACTGTTATAACATTGAAATTTGATTATGGAAAATAATTTATTACGAGAGCAATTAGTTAATATACTTGAAATCAAGAATGAAGGTGAGTTTATTAAGTCGATAATCTGGCTTAAAGAACTGACATCAATTATGAAAGTTCCGCCATATGCTCAAAATGTAATTGCGAATTTTGAAAAATTTGTACTTTTGGTCGATAAATCATATGCGAAATTTGAAGAAGAAATAAACAATAAATTTAAAAATATACATTCATTGGCTGAAGATCTTAAAAAATCAAATGAACTTCTGTACAGTGAATCAAAAAAACAAAAATATCTGTTCTTTACTCTCAAAGAGATTGCCAAGCAGCTTCAAAAAATCACATCTCACAAATTAGAAAATATTGACAATTTAAACCTTGAACAGCTTCTTGATTTTATTCTTGTTGTATCGGAAGAAAGTAATAAGATAAAAGAATCTATTTATATCAGCGAGAATAAATTCCGCACTTTTGCGGAAAGCCTTAAAGAAATAATTTACCAGACCGATGAAAAGGGAAGATGGACATATTTAAATCCTACATGGACTGAAATTACAGGTTATTCGGTGGAGGAATCATTAAATAAATATTATAAGTCTTTTATATATCACGAAGATGTTGCCGTAAACGATAAAAATTTTGAACTGTTAATAAAACATGAAGTGGACTATTGCCGTTTTCAGATTAGGTTGAAGGCAAAAGGCGGAAAACTGAAATGGGTAGATATGTTTACAAGACTGATGTACAATGAAGAGAATAAAATACTCGGACTCTATGGAATGATATCAGATGTGTCGGAAAGAAAATCCGCTGAAAGTGAATTGATAAAAACTAAAGAATCGGCAGAAGAAGCAACAAAAGCGAAATCTGAATTTCTGGCTGTGATGAGCCATGAAATTAGAACTCCGATGAACGGAGTCCTTGGAATGACGGGATTGCTGCTTGAAACAAGCCTTACACCCGAACAAAGGGAATATGTCGAAACAATCAGGGTAAGCGGTGATACATTGCTTACGCTGATTAATGATATACTCGATTTTTCCAAGATTGAATCGGGAAAGATGGAGCTCGAAGAAAATCCTTTTGAAGTAAAAGAATGTATAGAAGATGCATTTGAATTGCTCACAGCGGAAGCAGTTAAGAAAAGACTCGATTTATTGCACCTTATTGAAACGGAAGTTCCCGATTTTATTATTGGTGATGTTACAAGACTAAGACAGGTACTTGTCAATTTAGTTAATAATGCAATTAAATTTACTGAAAAAGGAGAAGTATTCGTAAATGTCAAGAAAATAAAACAGGATAATAACATAGTAGAACTCCAGTTCTCGGTAAAGGATACGGGGATAGGTATTCCGAAAGAAAAGTATAAAAAAATATTTAAATCATTTTCACAGGTGGATTCTTCCACAACAAGAAAATTCGGGGGAACCGGGTTGGGTCTTGCAATATGCAAGAGGCTTGTTGAGCTTATGGGAGGCAGTTTATGGCTTGAAAGTGAAGAGGGTATGGGTTCTACATTCCATTTTACAATAAAAACAAGGGTTTCAAATGTTAACCCGCCGAAAATTTTCCTGAAATCTTCATTACCTGCATTAAAAAACAAACGCGTTTTAATTGTGGATGATAATGATACAAATCTTCAAATCATTACTTTGCAGTGTAAAAACTGGGGAATGATTCCAAGGGCTACTGCAAATGGTAAAGAGGCGCTTAGCTGGGTAAAAAATAATGACCCGTTTGATATTGCTATTCTCGATATGCTGATGCCTGAAATGGACGGAATTACATTGTCCAAAGAACTGCGTAAAATGCGAACCAAGGATGATTTACCTATAATTATGCTGACATCTGCAGGAAGTTTTGATGTGGAAAAAGAGCTTGCCGATAAGCTCTTTTCGGCATTCGTTTCAAAACCGATTAAACAATCTCAGCTTTATAATATTATTCTTAATGTAACTTTAAAAGATTCTTTGGAAGATATTGAAGAAGTAAAGAAAAAAGTCCTTGACAGGAATATGTCTGATAAAATCCCGATGAGAATACTTGTAGCTGAAGATAATATAATAAACCAGAAACTCATTCTGAAAATACTTGCACAACTCGGATATAAAGCGGATGTTGTGGGGAACGGCCTTGAAGTAATCGAAACATTGAAAAGGCAAAGATATGATATGATATTTATGGATATTCAGATGCCTGAAATGGACGGGCTTGAAGCTACTAAAAACATAAACCAGAACTGGCATAATGAAGACAGACCGACTATCGTGGCAATGACTGCAAACGTTATGCACGGTGATAAGGAAAAATGTATAAACGCGGGAATGGATGATTATATAAGCAAACCTGTTTTGATTGAAGAAGTGCAGAAAATTATTATAAAATGGGCGGAATTCGCAAAGACTAAAAAAACCGTATCGAGGCAGAATATTAAGACAAGCTTAATGCTGGACTCGGATATTATATATGGATTGAAAGAGCTCGATGACAGCGACCATTTTAAGGAAATAGTGAATTTATATCTCGATATAGCTCCTGTTCTAATAACCGAAATTAAAAGGTCCTATTCCGAAAAAGATTTCGAGTCATTAAAACGTGCGGCATTCAATTTAAAAAGAGCCAGCCTGAATCTCGGGGCAAACAGGCTTGCAGAGGTTTGTGTTAAAGTTGAATCTATCGACGGGAAACCGGAGGATGAAATAATTGCAAAGCTTGTCGAGAGACTTGAAAATATTTATGACCTCACACTGACAGAAATAAAGAAATTATAGGAGGGTTATATTTATTTTTTGGCAGCCTAACCGGTAAAAAGAAGTTATATTTTATCACAAATTTTTTTTAACAAAATCAAAGAAATCATGAAAAAGATAATTGTTTCATTTTTGTCTTTGCTTTTTCTTCCAATCCTAATTGGAAGTTATATATACATTTCAAATAGCGATAATCAACCTGATTTTTACAGGGAAATAAAAAAAGCAGCAACTGACGGTTTACAGGAGTTTGCCAAACAAATACCCGAAGGATATGAAAATTCTTACGGTTTCAATTCTAAATATGAAGTTGAAAATGCAACAATAGGGAATGTCTATGAGATTTATACAATTTCACCCGAATTTTTAAAATTTCCGAATCTTGATAAACGAACTTTTGTAAAACCTGTTACGGAATTCAGGGTTGAAATTACTTATAATAATGAAGTTAAAACATTTTTAACAGTTTCTAAAGTAAACGGAAATTACAAAGTTGTTGATCTTGGTGGAGCAGATCTTTCAAGGGAATTCGTTAAAATTATTAAAAATTCAAAAGATAATAATCCGAGAAGAATCATTTTCAGATTATATCAGCTGCAATGTGATTTTTTAGCAACTGCACCTTATTCAGAAAATTTAAGAACCGGCAGTAATGAAATTGAATCATTTAATTTTTATTCTACTTTCTCTTCAAGAAAAACATTTCCTGGGATTAATGAAGCTGTAATAAAATATTCATTCAATGATATTATTCCTCATATTTCGGCAAAATATTCCGAATCGTTCAAAGAAGGAGGAATCAGATGAAAAAATTAATTTTAATTTTGATTTTTTGTGTAAATATTTTATACTCTCAATATTTAAGGGTTCCACAAAGTATACAGGAGCAGGATCAGTGGTGCTGGGCAGGCTCAAGTGCTTGTGTTTTGAAATATTTTGGGAATAATATAAGCCAGTGTTCTATAGCGGATTATACAAGAACAGTTTGCGCGTGGCATAATTTTGGGACAGTGAATTGCTGTTCTGACCCGTTGCAGGGATGTAATTACTGGAATTATAACTGGGGGTATGCGGGAAGCATTCAGGATATTTTACAACACTGGGGCGTAACTAATAGCGGGGTGAGCAATTCACTTTCAATTTCACAAATTCAGACAGAAATAAATAATCAAAGGCCTTTTATTTTCAGATGGGGATGGACTTCAGGTGGAGGACATTTTCTGGTCGGGCACGGTCTTATTTCTTCCACAAGTCAGGTGTATTATATGGATCCTTGGTTTAATGAGGGACTGCATATAGCCAGTTATTCATGGATTGTCAGCAATGCCGATCATTCCTGGACTCACACAAATCTGATTTCTACAAATCCTGCTGCTCCAAATGTACCCATATTATTATATCCGTTGCAGGGGAGTATAAACAATGCTCAACCAATTGTTTTTAAATGGAGTAAATGTGACAGAACTGTTAATTATAAAATGCTGATTGCTTTGGATACTAATTTTACAAATGTTATGGTAAGTGATTCTTCAATGACTGATACTTTAAAAACTATTAATGGATTAAGCGGAAATACGAAATATTTCTGGAAAGTTAAGGCAAAAAGTATTTCAACTTCGAGTGATTATAGTACAATTAACAGTTTCAAGACAGGTTCAACAGGGGTATTGACAATATCTTCGGTTGTGCCGGATGAATTCAAACTTGTAAAAAGTTTTCCGAATCCTTTTAATGCAACTACCGTAATAAAATTTAACATTAAAGAATTATCTTATATAAGAATGAAAATCTTTGATATTACAGGAAAAGAATACTTGACAGTTTATGATGGCATAAGTAACCCCGGGACTTATGAAATACTGACAAGTTTCACAAATTTATCCAGCGGTGTGTATTTTTGTCATATGCAGGTTTATGGTCTAAAAACCGGCAGCATATTATTTACTGATAATCTAAGATTGTTGTATACTAAATAAAAAATTATATTATTTTGACGGGACTATCCTTTTAGCGATAGTCCTGTTTATTTTATTCATTTACCCTTATCCGATATTCCTTTTCATCTACTAATTCGAAATTATTTTTCGTATTTTTATTGATTGTAGAACTTTAATAATTATATGGTATTTAACAAAAGAACACATACTTGCGGAGAGCTTCGAATTGCCGATATCGGAAAAAATGTCACACTAAACGGCTGGGTAGCGAAAAGAAGAGACCTTGGAGGCTTGTTATTTATCGATTTGCGTGATAGGTATGGAATTACACAGTTAAAAATTAATCCCGTACGAAAAGATATTTTCGATTCTGCATTAAAACTCGGAAATGAATTTGTTATTTCTGCAAGCGGAAATGGTATCAAAAGAGAAAGTATTAATAAAAATANNAAATATTCTGACAGGTGAAATTGAAATAGATGTGAATGTATTGCAAATATTAAACACATCGGAGGTTACTCCTTTCGTAGTTGAAGAAGACGTTAAAGCAACAGAAGAGTTGAGGCTCCAGTACAGGTATCTCGATTTACGCAGAAAACAAATGTCGGATAACCTTGTTTTGAGAAATGAAGTTTACCAGATAGTACACAAATATTATAACAAGCATAATTTTATTGAAGTTGAAACTCCTGTGTTAATGAAATCCACGCCCGAAGGTGCTAGGGATTATCTTGTTCCCTCCAGAGTGCACAAGGGCAGGTTTTATGCCCTTCCGCAGTCTCCGCAGACCTATAAACAGCTTCTGATGGTATCAGGGTTAGATAGATACGTACAGATATGCAAATGCTTCAGGGATGAGGATTTAAGGGCTGACAGGCAGCCTGAGTTCACACAGATTGATGTCGAAATGAGCTTTGTTGACCAGGAAGACATATTTAAATTATCTGAAGGTCTTTATAAAGAAATCTGGAAAACCGTTCTGAATTATGATTTGCCGGAAACATTTGAAAGAATAACCTATGATGATGCAATGAATACTTATGGAATCGATAAACCGGATTTCAGAATAAAAGATTTAATGAAGATTGTGAACGTAACTGATGAAGTAAGTAAAATTGAATTTAAAGTTTATCAGGATGCTATTGCTGAAAAGGGTATAGTAGCAGGAATAAATCTCAGCAAGATAAAATGCAATTTGAAATCAGATGTAACAAGAAAAATAATCGATAACTATACTGACCTTGTAAAAAAACTTGGTTTGGGCGGACTCGGATATATAAAATTTAATCCCGACGGACAAATACAATCGCCGCTTTCGAAATTTTTCAACGATGAAGATTTTAATAATATAAAGAATAAGTTTAATGCAGAATCAGGCGATACAGTGTTTCTTGCATCCGGCAGTAAATCTAAGGTTTTATCCGCTTTCGGACAATTGAGATTAAAAATTGCGGAGGATAATGCACTACTCGACGATAAAAAATTTGAATTTGTCTGGATAACAGATTTTCCGTTATTCCATTTTGATGAAGAAGCTAATCAGTTTGTCGGCGAGCATCATCTTTTCACGAGTCCGAAACAGGAATATTTGCATTTGCTGGACAGTAAAGATAAAAGTGAAATAGAAAGCATCCGTGCAAATTGCTACGACCTGGTACTGAACGGAAATGAACTAGGCAGCGGAAGCATCAGGATAAATGTAAGCGATATTCAAAAAAAAGTATTCAGAATTGTCGGTATGACGGACGAAGAAGCAAATGAAAGATTCGGATTCCTGCTTAAAGCATTTAAATACGGAGCACCGCCGCACGGGGGAGTTGCATTCGGATTCGATAGGACTGTAGCAATACTTCGCGGAATTAAATCCATCAGAGAAGTGATTGCGTTTCCGAAAACGGTAAGCGCCTCATCTTTAATGGATGAGTGTCCTTCACGAGTGAATGAAGTTCAGCTAAATGAACTTGGATTAATCATTAAAGATGATAAATAATTTTCAAAAATAAAAACTAATATTTAATAATAAATTAAGGAGAAAAGTAATTGGCTAAATTTAAAGTAAAAGATTTAAAACTTGCTGAACAGGGTAAGATGAAAATCGAGTGGGCGGAATCCAGAATGCCTGTATTGGCAGCACTTAGAGCAAAATACAAAAAGACAAAACCTTTCAAAGGATTTAAGATTGCAGGATGCCTTCACGTAACTAAAGAAACAGCAGTATTGATAAAAACCTTTATAGATGCAGGTGCAGAGCTTTCCTGGAGCGGATGCAATCCTCTTTCAACACAGGATGATGTTGCAGCATCACTGGCAAAAGACGGTGTTTCCATTTTCGCATGGCACGGAATGAATACAAAAGAATTTTACTGGTGTATCGACAGAACTCTTGACTTCAAACCGCATTTAACATTGGATGATGGTGCAGACCTGATTTTCACGGTTCATAAAAAATATACTAACTTAATTCCCAATATTATCGGCGGTACGGAAGAAACAACAACAGGTGTACACCGCTTAAGAAAAATGGCCGAAAAAGGCGCATTGAAATATCCTGTCTTCGCTGTCAATGATATGATAACTAAATGGGATTTCGATAACGTATATGGAACAGGCCAGTCTTCAATCGATGGTATATTAAGAGCAACATCCGTGCTTATTGCGGGAAAGAATTTTGTAGTCGCAGGTTACGGGCATTGCGGAAGCGGTGTTGCAAACAGGGCAAAAGGTCTTGGAGCAAATGTAATTATAACTGAAGTAAAGCCGACATCCGCTTTAAAAGGCACTCTCGAAGGTCACGAAGTAATGAAGATGGATGAAGCAGCAAAAGTAGGGGATATATTCATAACGGCAACAGGTGTAAAAGATGTAATAGTCGGAAGACATTTCTTAAGTATGAAAGACGGTGCAATAATCTGCAATACAGGACACTACGATTGCGAAATAAATCTTGTTGAACTTGAAAAGATTAAAAAATCAAAGAGAACAATAAGACCGAATTGCGAAGAATATACTCTGAATAACGGTAAGAAAATTTATATTCTTGCACAGGGAAGACTCGTTAATTTATCCGCAGCAGAAGGACATCCGTCTGAAGTAATGGATATGAGCTTTGCAAATCAGTTTAATGCTCAACTGGCATTGGTCAATATGTACAAATCAGGCAAGAAATATTCAGTCGATGTTCATAAATTACCTGATGAAATGGACCAGGAAATAGCAGGAGTAAAACTCGCAACAATGGGTCTGAAACTGGATAAACTGACAAAAGAACAGATAATGTACAACGACGATTTCTCTGCGGGAACGTAATTCAATCTACAGGTTACAAATGTAGGACGGATAGTAAAATACTTTCAAGTCATAATAAATTTCAGATAATAATTTTATTATTTAATTTAACATTTAACATTTGTAATTTAAAATTGAATATGCTAGCGTAGCTCAGTTGGTAGAGCAGCTGATTCGTAATCAGCAGGTCACGAGTTCAAGTCTCGTCGCTAGCTCAAATAAAAATAAAGCACTTATGATTTTTTTCCTAAGTGCTTTTATATTTTATGGCTACGATTTGGCTAAAATTTAAGACAGTTTTTTAATCTTCATCATTAATTGGAAAATTGACACATTACATATTAATTTCTGTTTATTAAAATATTTTATAATGAAAAAGATTAAAAGGATAATTTTTTCAAGGGATAAAAATAATGACAAATAAAAATTTCTGTTTATTATCACATATTTTTTTAACTGCCTCAATGTCTTTATCCTTTGGTAAATATTTCAATTTTTTTACTACCGAAAAATGCTTAATACCATGACAAGGATTTTTTATAGAAAGATCATATTGGTCTATAACGTGATTAAAAAGAGCTTTATAAATAGCAAGCATTGCATTAACAACATAGTTATCTTTATTCCGTTTTTGAAGTCTCTGGGAAGTCTGCAATAGTAAATTTTCAATGTCGGCTCGTTTTATGGTCTCTATCGGAATATCCCCTAAAACCTCTTTTGCTTAATGGAAAAGAGATATTACCTCTATGGGGATATTATACCAGAAAAATAATAATTTAGTTAGCTTAATAGTAATGAATATTTTTTGAGACTAAAAGGTCAGATTATTTGTAATATAATTTATCGATTATCACTCACTATTTTATAGCCTTGATAATTTTATAATTTATCTATTATTTGTGGTGAGTCCATAATTATCCTCGTATATTTTACCCATACTTCGTTTCGATGAAGCGAAACAACACCTAATAAAACTATAAAGCTTTAAAATATAATAAAATATTTATTTATTTGTTTTCCAATAATTTCAAATAATAATCCTATGAAAAATAAAATCTACAAGCTTTTATCTCTACTTATCACGCTTTTAATTTTCAATTCAACATTTAACATTAAAAATTGTAAGAGCCAGTGGGTACAATGTAATGGTATTTGGGGAGGCAGTATAATATATTCGCTTGTCTCCGGGAATTACATATTTGCCGGAACTAATGGTAATGGAGTTTATATTTCTTCTAACAANNCTCAAACATCTTTAATGACTGGCTATGCTTGTTATGCAGTTGGCATAAGCGGGAATTATATATTTGCCGGAGTTAATGCCGGTTTAAGTTATTGTTGTTTTATTTCGTCAAACAATGGGGTAAACTGGTGGAATCCAAGCTGTATGTGGGATAGTCCCCCGCATGCCTTTGTTACCAGTGGAAATAAAATTTATGCTGGAGCTTACGGAACCAATTCTGGAGTTTATCTTTCAATTAACAATGGTTTAAGCTGGCTTAGTATTTTATCCCCAGGGCATATTAATGCACTTGCAGTAAACGGGAATACTGTAATCGCGGGATTTTATGCTGTTGGAGTTTATCTTTCAACAAACGAAGGANNCTAACATCTTTGAATAATCAAAATGTCTATTCCGTTGCTATAAGCGGGAATAATATTATTGCAGGAGCTGATACCGGAGTATATGTTTCGACAATTTATGGATCAAACTGGATAAAAAGAAATGAAGGTTTTCCGGCAGGCATTCGTAAAATCTTTGCTTTATGTATTGCCAATGGATATATATTTGCAGGCACTGACGGAAGCAGTGTGTGGAAAAGACCATTAACTGAAGTTATTGGAATAAAACCAATAAGCAGCAAAATTCCTGACAAATATAGTTTGTTACAAAACTATCCTAACCCGTTTAA
>PMIW01000115.1 GCA_003158365.1 Ignavibacteriota bacterium
GCAGCCGATAATGCATATGGCCCTCCAGAACCGATTGCAATTATTCCATCATCAGGTTCTATCACATCTCCTGTACCGGAAATTATAAGTGCCTTATCTTTATCCAGAACTGCAAGCAAAGCCTCCAGCTTTCTTAAGTACTTGTCGGTTCTCCATTCTTTGGCCAGTTCCGTAGCTGCCCTGACTAAATTACCTTTATATTGCTCGAGCTTACCTTCAAATCTCTCAAATAGAGTGAAAGCATCCGAAGTAGCCCCGGCAAATCCTACCAACACCTGGTCATTAAACATCTTTCTTACTTTCTTCGCAGTGTGCTTCATTACCGTATTACCCATCGTAACCTGCCCGTCACTGCCTATTACAGCCTTGCCGTTTCTGATTAATCCTATTACAGTTGTTGCTCTTACTTTTCTATTCATATATGTTATCTTAATTTTCTTCTTAATCGTGCTTTTGCAATTTTCATTGCCTCGCGGTATTTTGCCACCGTCCTTCTTGCAATTTTAAAACCTAATTTGTTCAGTTCTTTTGTCAGGTCATCATCATTCATTGGTTTGTACGGATTTTCATTTTCAATAATGTATTTAATCTTTGTTTTTATTTCTTTCGTGGATATATCATCACCCTCATCTGTCTTCAGATAATTGCTGAAGAAGTATTTTAATTCATAAATACCGAAATCAGTCTGAACATATTTGCCTCTGACAGTCCTGCTTACCGTGGAAATGTCCATCTGTATATCTTCCGCAACATCTTTTTCATACATAGGCTTTAAATTCTCACCCATATTATCGAAAAATTCCTTCTGCCTTTTTAAAATCGAGTTCATTACCTTTAACATTGTCTGCCTTCTAGATTTTATTGCATCTATAAACCACTTTGCTCTCTCAAAGTTAGTTTTAACAAATTCCTTAGCAGATTTATCGGCTTTTCTGCCCATCCTGTCAGTAAGGTCCCTGTATGCTTTGCTTAATCTTAATACAGGCACATTCCTGTCATTAATCTCTATTTTATATTCATCATTTTCTTTTCTTACGATTAGATCGGGATATATAAAATGATTATCAGTTGCATCCCCGATATATCCGGGCTTGGGATTCAGTTTTGAAATTAATTCGAATATCTTATTTACTACTTCAATTTCAACATTCAGTTCTTTCATCAGCTTTTCATAGCTCTTCAGCCTGAATTCTTCAAAAAATTCTACCAAAACTTTTTTTGCAAGATCTTTGATATCGGCATTATTGTTTAACAGGTCAATCTGTTTTAACAAACAATCGCGAAGGCTTCTTGACGCAATACCTGCAGGTTCAAAAGTCTGTATCTCTTCTATAACAGTATAAATTTCTTTCAAATCAAAAACCATATCTTCAAACTCTGTACCTATCTTGTGCTTTTCAATATCCTGAAAAATTTCCTCATCTGTTTCACGGATATATCCCTCATCATCAAGATTTCCTATAATTATTTCGCCTATGAAAACTAATTTTTCATCTATCCCCGAAAGATGCAGCTGTGATAAAAGTCCGTCTTTTAATGATAAACTGCTCTTCCAGACATTTTCATAATTAAAAGACTTCTGGTTAGTCTCATAATCCTCTGTTTTATACCCGTCAATTTCAGAGTTAACATAATCGTCCATGTCAAACTCTTCATCCTTTTTCGCAATTTCCTCGGCCTCTTTTTCGGGTTCATCCAAAGTTTCTTTTTGTTCCACTTCCTGCTCATCTGCATAATCATCAATTTCTTCAAGAAACGGATTTTGTTCCATTTCTTGCCGGACCATTTGCTCAATTGATAAAATAGGTATAGCCAGCAAACTCTGCTTTTGAATAATCTGAGGTAAAGTTTTTTGCAGTAATTTCTGCGATTGGGTTTGCTTTAACATTTCTTTGTAAAACTATTTTTCGTTATTAAAAGTATTTAAATTAATGTAAAATTCCTTTCCGAAACTTCTTTCAATTGCTTCTTTCACGAATTCAAAAACACTTACATTCATTTTCGTACCATAATCCAGTGCCTCTTCGCATTCAGTCATTCTATCGAATCTCAATACATTACTTTCCTCTCCGGAAACTCTGATTGGGAATAATTCGCAGGATACGGGTTTCTTGAAATCTGTCTCTCCTGATTTATGTGCTTTTTCAAAAGAACACTTTGCTATTCCCTCTGTAATATACGAAAAAACGCAATCTTCATCGTTGACATTATTTAGGTAGATTTTTTCTCCCTCTCTGAAGAAAAATCCCCTTTCATTAATCACTTTTTTGTTTCTTTCGGGAATATATTCTTCGATTTTCCCGTACACACTCTTTATTATATCAATTTCTTCTTCTTTTAAAGGAGCCCCATAATAGCCGCGTATCGTACAACATCCGCCCCTGCATGCGGATAAATCACAATGAAACTTGGTTGTGAATATTCTGTCGTCTATAAAATATTTTGTATTTTTAAAAATCAAATCTTTAAGAAATATTTTCCCGGTAATTGTTTAATCAATCCCTTAAATTCAAGAGATAGCAAATTAACAAGACAGTCTGAAATGCTCAATCCCGTTGCAGTGTTGATTTCGTCAATATGCTTCGGCTCGTTGCTGAGTATATCAATTATGCTTTTTTCAAATATCCTGAGCTCTATATTCTGCTTTTCAATATCCTTTAAGTTTACCATATCTTTTTTTAAAAATCCATCTAATTTGTAATTTAATTCGGAAAAAATATCTTCAACCGAATCTACAAGCTTCGCCTGTCCTTTCTTTATCAGGTTATTGCATCCTTCCGACTTCTTTGAATAAATATAACCCGGCACCGCAAAAACTTCCTTGTTCTGGTCAAGAGCAAATTCCGCCGTTATCAGTGAGCCTCCCTTTAATCCCGATTCAATAATCAGTGTTCCAACGCTTATTCCGCTTATCAGCCTGTTCCTTCTCGGAAAATTTACTTTATCAGGTCCTGTACCAAGCTCGAACTCAGATATTACAGCACCGTTTTCAATTATCTCATTATATAATCTTTCGTTTTCCGGCGGATAAATCACATCTATTCCGCTGCCTAAAACCGCATAAGTGAAATTATTATTTGCTAATGCAGTCCTGTGTGCAATCGAATCTATCCCCCTTGCCATCCCGCTTATTATCGGAATCATGTTGCCGGATAATTCCTCGGTTATCTTTTTGCATACATTCTTTCCGTATTCGGACGGATACCTTGTACCCACTATACTAAGTGAAAACGCATCATTCTTTGTCAGTTCACCCTTGTAATACAACAGAACAGGAGCATCGTATGTAGTCTTTAGATTCACGGGATATTCATCGTCGAGTATACTCGTAATTTTTATCCCGCTCTTTTCGGAAATTTCCAGTATCTTGTCGAACTCTCTTTCTGTTTTGGAAAAGTCTTTCTTTGCGCTGATGATATTCGATGCTATTATATCATTTATTCCCTCTACCCTTTTCAGTGCTTCGTAACTGAACAGAATATTTTCGTCAAATTTTCTGTTCCGGGAAATTAAATTTTTGATTTTTATATTTCCCAGATTTTTAACCTTGGTAAGAAAATATAAATATTTTAATTCCTGAGCTTTATCCATAAGAAAATATCTATCCGTATTATTTAATTTGCTGTAAATTAATATTTTCCGTAATTGAAAAATACATAAAAAAAAAGTCCCGGAAACTTAAAGTAACCGGGACTTTTTCTTAAAAATAAACTCTTTTAATCAAGAACTCTTTTTGCTTTCAAAAAAACTCTTGAATAAAACTCAGAATCAAGTGATGCTACTGCAACACCAGTGCTCGAACCTGAATGAACAAAATAACCGTCTCCCAGATACATTCCGACGTGAGAGACTCTTCCTCTTCCTCGAGTTTCAAAAAAGAGTAAATCACCAAATTTTAAATCAGCTCTTGCTACATCAATTCCTACATTCGATTGTTCGTTAGATGTTCTGGGTAACATGACACCAAGGGCTTGGTACATTACCGTCTGAATAAATGCTGAACAATCTATTCCATGCTTTGAAGTACCTCCCCACAAATAGGGCGTGTTAAGATACTCAATTACTTTATACATTACCTGATCCATGTCTTTTGATACATGAAAATCAGTTGGTGTAACGAAACCGGCTATTGAACTTGATAATGACTCAAGACTAACCTGAGACAATGAAGTCTTAGAAGCAAAGCTATTAGTGGTCACACGCGGTTTAAAACCCTTGTTTCCATCAATATCTTTTTTAATCTTGCTGTCATTATGGGAGAGTTCATAGCTGCTGGAACAACCGGTCATTATCGAAAAGCTCACCAAGAGCAGTGTAGACAATAACCAAAGTTTTCCAAATTTCAACATTGGCTTCTCCTTTTAGTTTTAAAAGAACGATATGAAAAAGTATAAAAATTATTACAATATATCAAGACAAAAATTAAACTTTCTTTCAAACCACTAATAAAATATAGCGGTTGTAAAATCGGATAAAAGGGTATTTTTATTGCTTTTGGCTTAATTTTCTATTTCACAACCACCATTTTCCTTATTTCATTGAAATCCCCTGCCTTTAGCCTGTAGAAGTAAATCCCCGAAGATAGACTTTCAGCAGAAAACTGTACCTCATAAATCCCGGCATTCTGTGATTCGTTTACAAGCATAGCTATGTCCCTGCCCAATAAATCATATATTTTCAATGTTACATAATTACTTCCCCTTACCTGGTATCTGATGGTTGTTGTCGGATTAAACGGATTCGGGTAGTTTTGATATAAAAAATATTTTTCAGGAATTATTGAGTTTTGGATTTCTAATCCTGTTATTAATTCCGATACCGGACGACGCCAGATGCTTCCAGTACTTGCAAAAATATAATTATCAAAAATTAAAAGAGAATATACTAATGGATGTCCTGAAAATCCTTCATCTTTCAGAACCCAGTTATCACCATTATTAGTTGATAACCAAACTCCAGAATCTGAGGCTATAAAAACATTATTTCCAATTGAAGTAATACATGAAGATGATCTATTATTAAATGAATCAAGGATATGCCAATTCGTACCATTATTTGTAGAACAATAAAAACCTCCATCTATATTACTAGCATATACTCTCGAATTTGAAAATCCAATATATGAAAATAATACTGTACTTGATATTACTTCAGTCCAGTTGTTTCCGTTATTTGTTGAACGAACCATAAATGAATAACCATTAAAATAATATGATGCAAAAACACTGCTATCCTTGACAGCTAGAGCAAATGGAGCATAACTTGTTGGTAAAATTCCATTCCATGTTACCCCGTTATTAGATGAACGGTAAAATCCTCCAGCAATAGTCGATGAAGCATATAAATAGCTCTGATTTATTGCGAGTCTACTTATCGACATGGAATTTTGGGGAACAGTTGGCCAGTTTAATCCGTTATTTGTTGATAAATAAATACCACTGTTAAAGACTCCTGCAAAAACATAATTTTCCGATGTTTCTAATGAATTAATTGGAGTATTGCTTAGACCTACAAGATTCCAGTTGGTACCGATGTTACTGGATAAATAAATACCCATTGCGCTTGATGCGATTATATTGTTTCCACTTTTTGTTAATTTATGAATATTTAATGATGTACTTATTTGTACCCATTGTCCTATTGTCGATCTCGCTGTAATAAGTAAAAAGGATGGTAAAAATACAGATGCTAATAATAATATCCTTAAATAATTTTTCATTTCATAGTTATAATGATTTGAAAATTTCTTTAAAGTAAATAATATATACAGATTTTGCAATAACAATTTTATTGCAATCATTACGGATTTGATATTGTGGATAGGTAATTTCTATGTGAATGACGTTTTATTATTACTTCAAATTTTTTATAAATTCATTCATTAAAGTATTAAATGTTCTATTCCCCTCACCTATTACACGGTAAAACGGTAGGTTCTCAATCTCCTTTTCAAACTTGTTACCCGTAATAAAAAGTATTTTGGAAAGCACTACCCCTTTTTCACAATTGTCGGTTATTACAGTCGCACTCTGCGATGTGCTCGAAGGAAATCCTGTCTTGGGGTCGAAGATATGATGATACCTGATTCCGTTAATTATCTTAAATCTCTCATAGTCCCCGCTAGTGCATACACCCTTATTTTCAACTTCAAATACATTCAAAAGCCGTTCATTATTCCTCGGGTCTTTTATCCCTACAACCCATTTCTCACCATTTGCCTTCCTACCGCTTGCAAAAATATCCCCGCCTCCGTTAATCAGAAAATCATTCACACCGTTTTCTCTTAAAACCTCTGATGCCTTATCAAGTGCATAACCCTTTGCAATTCCACCTAAATCGATTTCCACACCTTTTTTGGAAAATGAAATCGAAGAATCCTTGTAATTCAATTTTATAAACCTGTAATCAACAAATCCCAGTAATTCCTTTATCCTGCTTGAATCAGGTAAAGTTTCAATCGGATGGTCCGAATTGAATCCCCAGTAATTTGTCAGAGGTCCTACGGTTATATCGAAATATCCTTCGTACATTTTGGAATATTCAATACTGCGTTCAATTAATCCGAATAATTCAGATGTAAGTTTGACTGGCCTTAAAAAAGCATTTTGATTTACATAACTGATTTCTGTTGAATCCCTGTAATTGCTCGTAACATTTTCTATACGCTCGACTTCCTTTAAAGCATAATACATCGCTTTCTTTCCCGAATCTATGCTCGTNNAAAAAAATATTTTTATTCAGCAAAGAATTGTAATTCATTTGGAATGCATATTATATAATCGCCCGGTTTTTTAATTGAACTCATCTGCTTGCAAATTTTATGCTTGCAGCCTGCCTCGCTCACTCGTGCAGTACTATTTTTTACATCAAGTGATATTTTCCCCGCTTTTCCGTAGAAATTATATTCCATGATATTATCAGGCGCAATTCTTTTTATAATTTTCCCTTTTTGAGCAACAATTATCTCTTTCACTTCCTTTCCTGAATTTCTGTAAAGCCTTAACCTTACAGGATTCGATACCATAGACGGCAAACTTAATTTTTTTCTGATTTCCTTCAGCTCATTGCTGGTATCATCTGTCAAAGTAGTATAATCTATTAGGTTATTATCCCGTACGAAAACCAAATCACCCATTACATTGTCCGATACAGGGTATTCGGAGTAATTAAATCCTCCTGTTCCAAGGTTTCCTTCCTTAATAAAATCCTCAAGCAGTTTGACTGCTAAATCCGAATTTCCGGTAATCACCTCCAGCGAAAAATTATCCGTATCAACTACTTTTAACTTTGATGGAAACATTGATCTTGCAGCTTTAGGAAGAATTGCTCCCGCAGCAAGAAACAAACCCGACGCTTTTAAAAAATCTCTTCTGTCCATAATTTTTTATAATGAAAATTTAAAACCAAATGAAATTAAGTAAGCATACAACTCGGACATTCTCATAACCCAGTCAGGAGAATCGGTATGCCTGTGAAAAAATCCCAAACTTGCAAGAAATGTTACCTTGTCATTATTTATAATAGGAATACCTGTATACCGGTTTCCTTTATATTCCAGATTAACCGAAATATCATTCGTATAACCGGAATTTAGTTTACTGTCAACCGCCATTAATGGTTCAGGTACTGTATAAGTTGCTTTGAAAAAATAAGCTTTGTTCTGAAAATATTGCCTTACGTTTAATGAGATATTGGTATAATCACTCATATGTGTCTTGTATTCGGCATCTATTGTGGATGATTTTATATCCCAGGTGTCCCAGTAATACCTGTAGCCTAATAATAATGTAGAATGTTTTGATACTGCAAAATTCATTCTTGCTCCCAGCGCTTTCCTGATTCTTTTTTCTGGCTCAATCGGTTCAAGAATAGATAAATTTGTTCCGTTCAAAATCCTTACAACCTGGTAACCATCAAGCATGTAACCATCAATATTTATAAATGAAAAATCAAACTGCGATACAATGTTTTTCGAAAGAATTTGCGTCATGCCGATATTGTATGTTGTAGTATTTCTGCTCCTTGTCCAGAATCTTGTCTGAGGAAAAACCTTATCCCAGTTACCCGCAAACCCTATCTGTAATACGGTATTCTTTTTTGCAAAAGGAATGGAAATATTTGTTGCAAATGTCTTTGAAGAATAATCATGCTCTATGCTGTACATCCCGTCTGCAGATACGCTTACACCAGAAATATTTCTTACAAACCCGAGATTTATCTGGTGCCTGAGTTCATCGGGAGTGTTATCCCCGCCTCCCTGCTTGTTTGCGGTAGCAGATGTTACACCGTCAACTTTAAATGTCATTTTCATCGAGGCAGAACTTATTGCATCTACGAGATATGAACCGGTTATGCTCGTATTATTATCTATACTCTTTACGATGTTTATTGAGGGGTAAATAACATTCAACCTGAAATTATCAAAATACGAATTGAAATTAACCTGTATCTGATTATCGGGTTCCTGCTGGCTGAATACATAAAACGGGTAAATTAAAAAAATTACAATCAGCAATTTTTTAACCACATCCGCATCCTCCGCCCTGTGAACCAGTCCCTCCTTCGGAACCTTCCCTGATGTTTATATAATGCTCCTTTATTCCTTTTTGAATCGGATTTTCATCGAACATCATATTCGGGTCGGCTAATCGCTCCCTCTCCCACGGCTGTACAACCGCACAACCGGAGATAGTCATAAATATTAATACTAAAAAAATATATATGTACTTCATAGTTTATTCGCTTAGAAGAGTTTCAATTTCATTTTTAAACTTCTCTTTATCTCCGCTTAAAAATCCGATATGAATATATTTTACAACTCCGTTTTTATCTATTACGAATGCACTCGGCATGGAATCTAAATTATAATCGGAAGGTATCTTTGCCTCCGGGTCCAGTATTATCTTGTATGGTACATCTTTATTTATATCCAATAAAAATTTTCTAAGGTTCGCTATATCTTTATCTACATTTACTGCAAGAACCGAAAAGCCTTTATCAGAATATTGATTGTATAATTCAATAAGATATGGAATTTCCTCCTTGCACGGCTTGCACCAGCTTGCCCAGAAATNNGTCTTGCTTCCTTCCCGATATCCTGTGAATAAGCAAATATGGGGATTACTATAAATATAAAGATTAATATTTTTTTGATTTCCATTTTTTAATTAATTATTTATTTCCGCCGTTCCCGTTTCTTTGCCACAATGCTCCGTGACACTGATAACATGAATTTGCCCAGGTTGAGACACCATTAATTATACTNNTTCCTCCTTTGTGGAGAACCCCGCTGAAACTTGTTGTATGGTCGGATGGTAATGTGCTTTTTGGTGCTGTGGGAAATATTCCGTCGCATCCAAATAAAATGACAGGTAAAATTAGTAGTACGCTATTAATTACTATTTTTTTCAAATATTCCAAAATTAAGGTTTTAAGATAATACTTTGAAAAATATAATTCAACATAAAATACTAATTTATAATAACTGATAACTTAAACGGATAGTTCAATATAATTTGTAACAATTTGTAACAAATATAATTTTAAAAACAGAAGGATCAAATTATTTATATTCTTTAGAATTAATAATATC
>PMIW01000240.1:0-6942 GCA_003158365.1 Ignavibacteriota bacterium
GTTCAGGAATTCCGGCCTGATAGTAGCACGAAGCAGGTCAACAAGTTTTACTCTCAGTTCTCCGAGTATTTCATTGCGGTTTTCTTTGCCGATAAATTCCAGTTGTTCCTGTATAAGCATGGAGCCTATATTGGAAGTCATAATTATCAGCGTGTTCTTAAAATTAATTGTTTTTCCTTTAGAATCGGTCAGCCTGCCTTCATCGAGCACCTGCAATAAAATATTGAAAATGTCCGGATGAGCTTTTTCAATTTCATCGAGCAGGATAACGCAGTATGGTTTTCTTCTAACGGCTTCAGTAAGCTGTCCGCCTTCTTCATAGCCAACATATCCGGGAGGAGCGCCTATCAGTCTTGACACGGAAAATTTTTCCATATATTCGCTCATATCAATTCTTACTATTGCTTTTTCATCGTCAAATAAAAATTCCGCAAGGGCACGGGCAAGTTCTGTTTTACCAACGCCGGTAGTACCGAGAAAAATAAATGAGCCCATTGGTTTCTGTTCATCCTGCAGGCCTGCCCTTGAGCGGCGTATGGCGTTTGAAACCGCTGAAACGGCTTCTTCCTGTCCAACGAGGCGTTTAGCTATATTTTCCTCCATATGGAGTAGTTTTTTACGTTCACTTTCAAGCATTCTGTTTACGGGAATCCCTGTCCATTTAGATACAATCTCAGCGATATCTTCCGCATCGACTTCTTCTTTCAGCATTTTCATATTTTTCTGAACTTTTGCGAGTTCATCTGTTTTTACTGCAATAATTTTTTCAAGTTCGGGAATTTTTCCGTATCTAAATTCGGCAACCTTTGCAAGATTGCCTTCGCGTTCAAGTTTTTCGGCTTCAGTTTTTAAAATTTCAATATTTCCTTTAGCTTCACGAATAGTTTTTATTAATTCTTTCTCAAGGTTCCAGTGAGCTAAAAGGCGGTTTTTCTGTTCGGTCAGCTCTGCAATTTCCTTTTCTATTTCTTTAAGCCTGAACCCGGTCGGGTTAATATTTGAATCTTTTTTTGCCATTATTAATATTTATAATAATAAATTTACTGAATAAAATTTGTTAATTCTATGATTTTATTAGTCATAGAGTAATAGAGTCTGCAGAGTGCATCGAGTCTGCAGAGAATACAGAGTCAAAGCATCTCTTCAATTACCTAATTAATGAACCTAATTTTTGCTATTTTGAATCTAATAAAATATGAAAAAAATAAACAGAATAGTTTTTATTGCAGCAATCATTATAACCGGCGGATTGGGCGGGTTTTTTTACTGGAAGTTTTTCGGATGTACTGACGGTACTTGCGCGCTCAGGTCCAACTGGATGATAATGACGGGTTACGGACTTCTGCTCGGATATGCAATTTCTGATTTTATTCCATTCAAAAAAAAGAAACCGGAAAATAAAACCATATAAAAATTTCATTTTATAAACTGATACAATGAGAACGAAAAAACATTAAAATTACTTAATATTTAAAAGAAATTAAAAGGTCAAAAATATTGCTTTTGACCTTTTAATCTCAAGGAGATTTAAATTACTGGATTATTTTATACGGAATACCAATTTCATCGGATGCAAATTTGTTAACATCACCGGTATAAAGTGATTCATGAGTTGAAGCACTTATATACCCGTTGAATACACCAAGACGATGTGATGAGTATACGTTAAACGATTTAGAGTAAACTCTGTTATTTCCATTTTGACTTTCCAGATTAAACTGAACTCTGTGGAAACCGAATGTATTTCTTGCCCAGTGAAAAGCAACATAATCAGCAGGAACTTGCTGTGAAATTGTATAAACTTTTACAAGAACCACATCATCTCTGTTAAAAGATGGAATACCCGTGCCTCCGAATCTTATTGTTGTATAATAGTCGCTTTGAAAATCGGGGCCCTGAATTGTATAAGTCGGAGATGCTGAACCATTTTTATAGATTTCAATTTTAGTCATCTGAACCTGAGAAGTCCCAACCTGAGGAGTTGTTGTTCCGCCGTCAAGATTTGATACCTGATATACTCTCCAGTTAAGTCTCGGATATTGTGTCCTGTCAATTCTCTTAAAAATTATATTACGTGAAAATACTTCGGTATATGGTTTATTGATTGAATCCAACTGTCCGTTTATAAATGCGATAATTATATAATTACCCGTTATTGTTCTTGTGACATTTACATATCTCATCGTATCGTTTCCGGTTATCTGGTAATTTACATTTACGCTGGAAACTCTTCTTCCCCAGCGTTTTAACGAATCAACAGGGTCCGGGTCGCTTTCATTGTTTTTTTGTGCACTGCCATCGTTAAGATCAGTAATTTCCTGTGACATCAGATTATCTTCGTCGCTACTGCTGCTGCTGTAACCGCTGTTTACAACCTGCTGCATAAATTGCTCGTCAGTTAATTCCGTCGGCTGGGTTGAATTATCTTTATTACAACTCGAAAGAAATAAAGATAAAACAAAAATTACGGATAAAGCTGTGTAAGTTTTTATTTTAATCATCGATTTTAATTTTAGTTAAAAAAACTTTAATATTAGACAAAATATTATTTGTTATGGTTTAATTACAGGGATTTATTCATTTTACGGAACCTAAATTTTTGTTTTGCAGTTATTTAATGATAAATATTCTTTATCTTTAAAAAACTTAAAATTATTAACATTTCCTTTATGAAAAAAACACTATTTATTTTATTTTTTATTTGCATGCCATTTATGGTTAATGCACAAAATATTACCGAAAAATTATTGTGCAAATTCGATGATATAGATGATGTCGATACTTATTCACTTAATTTTGATAATAAGACAGGTTCTTATATATATGTTAGTTACGATTCCACAAAGGAATTAAAAAATTCCATCAGAAGCAATAAAGGAAATTCCGGTGATTATGATTATATTAATTCTTACGGGGCAATATTCGATGCAGAAGGAAATTATTATATTGTAGTGGATATAAAAGTAAATGATTCGACTTACAGAAATACTTTTATAAAAAACGGAAAGGAATTAATTGATTGTGATTTCCTGAATTCGGAATTAATTGAGAAGAACGGGATAATATATACTTACTGCACAGAGAATAATAAATCCAGCATTTTAAAATACGATATTTCGGCAGGCAGTTTTTCAAGAGGGAAGGCTTATGATGAAATAATACCATGCCTGTACGACAAAATACAGATGGAGGGAGAGCCTGTAGGGCGGCTTGGTTTTACCAGAGACGATAAAATATTTTATCTTGCAAAATTAAACAGTGAAGCATTTATAGTAATAGGTGAAGAAGAGCAAACGCATTATTCCGATATAGATTCATATACAATTTTAATAGACAAATCGGATAAATTTTCGTTTGTGGCAAAAGACACGGGAAGTTTTATGTATTCAACGGACGGATTTGTGGTGCAGAATGATAAAAGATTTAAGTCATTTAATTCTGTTTTTAACCTAATGTTCGACAAAGACTACAATGTACTTTACATAGCAAGCGATGAAGGTGAAGACGTGACTCCGCAGAGAATAATGAAAGGCGATAAAGCCATAAGTAAAACATACAGCGGGGGAGTCTATAACCTAGGTATAGCGCCGTCAGGTAAAATATATTTTATTGCTACAGAAAAGAAAAAGAATTCGGATGATTATGAATCGTTTGTAGTACTGGACGGCAAGGAAGGGAAGAAATATCCATCGATAAGCAACCTGCAGGTGCTTCAGGGAGATGAAATTGTCTTTACAGTTCAGAATAATGATGACCCGCCATACGTGGTATTCGGAGATAAAGTGATTTTGGGAAATAAAAAGCAGTCATTTATTTATGCAGATATATTAAAAAATAAAAGTATTGCCTATATAGGTGTAGTGTATGGCGAATCCGAAATAAGAGTGAATGATAAATATAATTTATTTATAGATGATGAAAAATTCGGTCCCTATGACGGGATGATGGTTTTGAATTATGAAAGCCAGAATTATTTGTTATCCGATGAAAAAGGAAATTATGCATATGTAATATTTAAAATAAGTAAAGCATATGATTATACTTATGTTCTCTGCACTAATAATGGCAAGAGTAAGGAATTCGATAATATATCGGATGTATATTTGTACAAGGGAAAAGCATTATATACTACATCGAGAATGACCGATAAAATTAATTACGATTACAAATACAGGTTATACTACGGCGATAAACCGATAACACCGGAGTATGATGCAATAAATGATTTTAAATTTGACGAAAAAAAGGGAACAGGAACATTTACGATTTCGAAAAATAAGGGTATATATTTAGTTGAAGTGAAGTTGTAAGAGCAGAATTCAGTATACAGAATTCAGTATTCAGAAGAAGAACATATACTTTTTTATTCGAATTTTATTAAAAAGTTTTTATCAATCCCATTCAGGAATTCACCGGATGGGATTCTTTTTTTGCCTTCGAGCTGAAGCTCAAGGATTTCAAGCAATTTATCCGTTGTTGATACAAAAATTTGCTTTCCGTTATTAGTAATCTTACCGAGCTCGAGGGTTGATTTAATACCGGTTAAATTACTTTTGAAGATTTTACATATTTTACCGTTCAGGTGCGTGAACGCGGCAGGGTATGGCGATAGTCCGCGGATTAAATTATTAATTCTTAATGCAGGTTCATTCCAGTTAATCAGGCAATCCTCTTTGAAGATTTTCGGTGCTTTGGTTGCAAGAGTGTCATCCTGAACCATTAATTCGTATTTACCGGATTCGATAAGTTTAATTGTTTTGAGAATTAATTCCGAACCAAGAATTGATAGTTTGTCGTGCAGAGTACCTGCATTATCTTCATCTTTGATTTCCACTTTTTCCTGAAGCAATATATTTCCCGTATCAGCTTTATCCTGAAGGAAGAAAGTTGTCAGTCCGGTTTCTTTTTCTCCGCTCATAATTGCCCTGTTAATCGGTGCTGCTCCGCGGTATTTCGGAAGCAAGGAACCGTGCAGGTTTACAGAGCCTGATTTTGGTGCTGTATAAACTTCCCGTGGAAGCATTCTGAATGCAATAATTACAATCAGGTCAGGATTTGCTTTCTTCAATTCACTTATAAAAATTTCATCTTTCAGGTTTTCAGGCTGCAGGACGGGAATATTATTTTCGATTGCTGTGATTTTCACGGGTGAAAATTGTTTCTTCAGACCGCGTCCTTTTTCTTTATCGGGAACGGTTACAACAAAAGGGATTTCGTAATTGTATTCAATTAATTTTTTTAGAGAAGGGACTGCGAAATCCGGGGTACCCATAAAAACAATTTTCATAATGTCAGATTAAAATATTTTCCGTGTCGGGAGTCCCCTTGAAAATCAGGGAGACTCCCCGACACAATTAATACAATTAATTTTCAAAAAGGGGATAGTCAGTTTCTATTTTATGTTTCTGAATTTTTCTTAATTGAGATTTTACCTTGCTCAATTCCTCTTTCGATAAATAGTCAACGAACAATTTTCCGTGCAGGTGGTCGATTTCGTGCTGTGCAACACGTGAAAGGAAGCCTTCGATTTCTATTTTCACTTCCTTCATATTAAAATCGTTATATTGAAGATAAACTTTATCGTGTCTTTTCACTTCCGCTCTTACATCGGGAATGCTCAGGCAACCTTCTTCCTTTATGGATTCGCCGTGAGAATCCAGAATTACAGGATTGATTAAAATCAACGGCTTGACATTTTTATATTCATCCACGCATGAAATATCCACTACACAAACGGATAATTCACTGTTTACCTGCGGGGCGGCAAGCCCTATTCCGTTTGCATTAATCATGGTATAGAACATATTATCGACAAGTTCGACAAGTTTATTATCGATTTTCACAACAGGTTTTACTTCTTTGCGAAGTATTTCCATTCCATAAGTCGTTATTGGCAGCTGCGCGGGCATAATTATAAATTTTTAACTTTTCAATGAATATAACAAATTTAAAAAGTATACAATTTCAATTTTCGAATTTGTACAATATAATTATATTAAAACATATAAAATATAAAAAATGAAATATCAAAAAGTGGGTAGGATATTTAATCGTTATTGTGCTACCCGTCACGGCGGATTTTTCAAGAGCGTGGTAACAGAGAAATTTTCCGGATTCCGGCTTTCGCAGGAATGATAGAGGCGTGAAATAATGATATTTGCTTGCTAAAATAATGATACTTTGTACCAAGAAATTAGCTTTAATTTTAAAAAAATGAATGTTATTTTTACTAATTGCACTTTTTTGAATATTAAACAACTAGCTTAGAAATATTAATTCTAACCAAGGAGATTATTTTATGGCTGATTATAAATCAGAACAAATCAGGAATTTTTCGATAATAGGACACGGTGGCTGCGGTAAAACCATCCTTTCGGAAGGTATTTTATACGCAGCAGGAGTTACTACAAGATTCGGAAAAATTGAAGAGGGTAATACAGTAAGTGACTACAGGAGAGATGAAGTCGAAAAGCAACTTTCGATAAACTCATCTTTAATGAACTGCCTGTGGAAAAACAGCAAAGGCGAAATTTCAAAATTCAATATAATAGATACTCCGGGTTACATGGACTTTTTAGGTGAAGTGAAATCAGCACTGAGGGTTACAGACACATCATTGCTTCTGGTAGATTCATTTAAAGGCATCGAAGTAGGTACGGAAGCCTGTTTTAAGTTTACGAAAGAGTACAAGAATAATATAATTTTAGTTATAAACAAACTTGACCACGAAAATGCAATTTTTGAAGATACACTGACGCAGTTAAGAGAAAGTTTTGGTTCGGAAGTAGTTGTTATAAATTTCCCCGTTAACCACGGATTAGGATTTAACGAAGTAATCGATGTGATAAAAATGAAAATGTACAGATTCAACACCGACGGAAAAGGCGAATATACAATCGAAGACATTCCGGCAGATTTTAAAAGCGAAGCGGAAGAATACCA
>PMIW01000240.1:7013-7238 GCA_003158365.1 Ignavibacteriota bacterium
TCGAATAATGTCGGAGTGAGACCAATGATGGATTTCATATCGGAATACTGCGAGTCACCGGTCGATAAAGGCATTGAAAAAGCGCACAGAAACGGCGGAGATGAATTAGTAGATGTAAAACCCGATGTAAATGGCGAACCTGTAATGTTTGTATTCAAAACTGTTGCAGAAAAGAATGTAGGCGAGTTATCTCTTTTCAGAGTATATTCAGGTAAAGTTGCTCCT
>PMIW01000072.1 GCA_003158365.1 Ignavibacteriota bacterium
CTATATGGCTGGTCGTGTTTTTCCGTAATACAGTCTGCATCCATAGCTTCGATTGCATATGTCTTTGCAGAATCGGTGAATGCAGTTATTCCTCTTCCGCATTTAAGTGAGCATATTGAAAAATTAACTTTGTTCGGAATATTTAATCCTCTCGAAGGATTCGGTGTAAAAGCATTAACGATTTTTACAATAATATTTCTCACAAGTGCTAATTATCTTGGAGTAATATTCGGCGGATACATAACGAATTTTTTCACTGCATTAAAAATTGTAGGCATACTAATAATTATCTTTCTTGGCTTGACAATCAGTGGAGGACATTTAAGTAACGCTGCCCCATTGCTTGAAAAGCCAGGATTTCAATATGATTCATCACTCGGTTTATTCGGTGCAATGTTTGCTGCAATGCTTGCGGCTTTCTGGGCTTATGACGGATGGAATAACATCGGATATCTCGGCGGTGAAATAAAAAATCCGAAAAGAACTATTCCGCTTACTCTTTACGGTGGAGTAGTAATAGTAATCATAATATATCTTGCAGTAAATTTTGCATACCAGTATGTAATGCCCGTAGATGAGATTATTGATATTTCCAAAACACAGCAAAGTATTATTGCTATAGAAGTGATGAGGAAATTTCTGGGAGTGTATGGCGCGTTTTTCATATCGATATTAATTATGGTCTCGACATTCGGTACTACCAACGGGACTATACTTGCATCTTCCAGAATTTATTTTGCAATGGCGAAGGATAAATTATTTTTTCTGAATGCGGGTAAGCATCACTCAAAATACAGGACACCTCATATTTCCCTCTTAATACAATGCGTATGGGCTTCACTGCTTGTGCTTTCGGGTTCATTCGATCAGCTGACCGATATGTTGCTTTTCGCGGCATTTATATTTTACGGAATGGGTGCTTTTGGTGTATTTGTGCTCAGAAGAAAAATGAAAGACGAGCCCAGACCTTACAAAGTATTCTGGTATCCTGTAGTGCCTGCAATATTTGTACTTTTCAGTTTTGTTCTTGTGGTTGTAACTATTATACAAAATCCGCGTGATGCAGGAATAGGGCTTGCTCTTGTGCTGATTGGTATTCCGTTTTATATATTCTGGAACAGGAAAGTAAAAAGAGAAGCTTTAAAATAATTTTAAGATTTTAATAAACATCAGAACCGGAAATATCCGGTTCTGCCTAATTTATATGAAAAGTTTTTGGTTAAACTCTTTGTTTCGCAAACTTTTCCAGGTTATACTCTTTTGATTTATTTTTCGGAACCGAAAGCGATATCCAGTCCTCTCCGCAAATCATTTTAGCAAGGTATACGATTTGTCCGATGTGGTATGAATAGTGGGCAAGCTGCCTGTTTATTGCGTCTTCTACGGTATGCTTTTCATTTCTTATCAGGATTTTTTTTGTAAGGTCTTCGTCTTTCAGAGAGTTTAACGCCTTAAAATAACATTTCCACCCTTCATTCCATTTTTTCATTAACTCTTTCCTGCTGTCAATATCATTTTCAAATTCAGAATCCCTGTGCCTCCATTCCTTTTCGCCATCAGTGGTGAGAAAATCCGTCCACCGGGAAAGCATATTGCCGCTTATATGTTTTACAATAACACCTATGCTGTTACTAACTTCATTATAATTCCATTTTATTTTATCTTCCGGAATGCGTTCAAGGGTTTTTTCGGCTAGGGTCTTGTAGGTTTCGGAGTGTTTTATTATACTGCTCAAATATTCTGATTTCATAGATTAGTTTTTTTTAATTTCATTTAAATTACTTAATGCTTTGTTTTTCATAACATAATCTGCACTCCCTTTCTATTTCATCTTGAATTTTTCGATTCTTTACCTTATGTTTTATAACGAAAAAACAGTCATTAAAATTTTATTCCGTAATAAATAAAATTATATGAGAAAATCGTCTTACCGCTGGATAACAATAATAATTCTGCTGTTTATATTTTTTGATTTTTATTTTCAGTGGAAAATTTCACCTGTTCCTTTCTGGCAGTCAAAATGGTTTTTATGGCGNNCATTTCAGGAATGTAGAAATAGAAAAACAAAATATTATTAACAAGTTTATTATACAGCAGGATGAAAACTACAGGAAAATAGCATCTGAACTGCATGACAGCCTTGGGCAGAATCTTATTGTACTTAATAATGATATTATTAAATATTCGAATTCATATCCCGCGGATTCCAGGGAATTTGAAGAGCTTAATAAAATCAATATCCTGCTTACTGAATCTGTGGATGAACTCAGAAATATTTCATCAAGGATTTACCCGCATAAAATAGAGAAACTCGGTTTACAGAAATCAATTGAATCAATGGCTGAAAACGCATTTGAATCATCGGCGGTTAAATTAAATTTGTCAGTCGGCAAAATAGATAAAATTTTTAACAAGGAAATTGAATTAAACATTTACCGCATTGTGCAGGAGTGTATTAACAATATCTTAAAGCATTCTATGGCGAAGGAAGCAAATATAAATATTCAGTTTGCATCAGGAAATCTTACAGGGGAAATATCGGATAACGGTACCGGTTTTAATGTAAAGAAAGTAAATGATGAAACCGGTTTCGGATTGAGCAATATAAGGAACAGAACATTTTCTTCCGGCGGAACTATAAAAATAGACTCTAAACCAAACAGCGGTACAAAAATAAAATTTATTATTCCATTAAAATAATGAATCCGGAAAAAAAGCTAATTAGAATAATCGTTGCAGATGACCATCCGCTTTTCAGAAGCGGG
>PMIW01000213.1 GCA_003158365.1 Ignavibacteriota bacterium
CTGAAGGAAATTGATACAATGGAAAATGATGCGGATACTTTAAGAAGGACAATTGAGACAAAGCTTTATATGCACACATTAATTCCCGAGCACAGGGGGGATGTTTTGGGGATACTTGAAAGTTCGGATAAGGTGTTAAACAAAACACAGGAGACATTATACCAGTTCGATGTCGAAGCTCCGGAAATAATGCCTGAACTGGAAACACTTTTCCTCGAACTTACAGATGTATCCATATCTGCAGTGGAATCGATGGTTTCTGCAATCAGGGCATATTTCAGGGATGTGAATTTAGTGAGGGATTTCATAAACAAGACAATATTTTTCGAGAAAGAGTCCGATAAAGTAAGCGATAAAATTAAGAGAATGATATTTCAAAACGATGCGATTGATTTAGCGAAGAAGACTCATATCAGGTATTANNCGTTCCCAAAGAGGACTTTAGGAACGAGAGGTTTGCAAATAAAAATAGCAGGAATAAAATAATAACAATTTGGTTTGGTTTTTAATTACATCGGGGTTATTTCTTGGCTGGTCGCTTGGTGCGAATGATGCTGCGAATATATTCGGTACGGCAGTATCGACGCGGATGCTTAAATTCAAAGTTGCAGCGGGAATTGCCTGCGTTTTTATAATAATAGGCGCAATGGTCGACGGTGCGGGAGCGACTCACACTCTTGGTGTACTTGGAGATGTTAATGCATTAGCAGGTTCGTTTACAGTTGCTTTGGCAGCTGCGTTATCTGTAACAATATTGATTCGGAGAGGCCTGCCGGTATCGGTATCACAGGCAATTGTCGGGGCCATAATCGGCTGGAACATATTCACATCATCGCCAACGGATATTAAATCCCTGATAAATATCATTATTACCTGGATAATAAATCCTGCTTTAGCCTGCGGATTTACTTTTCTTATTTTTAACGGACTTAAATATATTGTTGCAAAGTCAAAAATACATATGCTTGAACTCGATATTTATACCAGGTTCGGATTAATTATAGTTGCAGCATTTGGTTCTTACAGTTTAGGAGCAAATAACGTTTCAAAAGTAATTGGTGTGTTTATAACTTCATCACCATTCAAGGATATGGTGTTTTTTAATTATTTTCAGATATCAGGGATAACGCAATTATACCTGGTTGGTGCTTTATCAATGGCACTGGGGGTAATTACATATTCACACAAGACTATATCTACAATAGGCAGCCAGATATACAAGTTAACACCACTTTCGGCTTTTGCTTGTATTTTAGGAGCGTCAATAACCCTTTTTATGTTCTCATCCGAAGGATTATCGAGGATAATAAATTCGATTGGTTTACCTGCAATTCCGCTTGTACCTGTATCAATAACACAATCGATGGTTGGTGCCGTAACCGGAATCGGACTTGCAAAAGGCGGTAGATATATAAACTACAAGATAATCGGTAAGATTGCTTTGGGATGGCTGATTACACCTATTTCAGCGGCATTAATTTGTCTTGTGTCATTGTTTTTTGTTCAGAATGTATTTCAGCAGAGGGTTGTGAATCCGATTAGTTTCGAGGTCACTGTTCCAGTATTATCAGAACTAAATAAAACAGGTATAGCTACGGATGATTTAAAAAGGCTCACGGAAAAAGTTTTTGCAAACCAATCTGAATTCAGGCAGAGTTTAAACGATATCGGGATAGAAAAAGAGTCTGTTATTTTTAAAATATTCCAGACAGCAAAGGTTGAAAGTTACAGGATTGACTCTAATTTCGCAAAACAAAAGTTAAATCCGATTTATTTTTCGCACGAACAAATTGATGCTGTAAAGAAACTGCATAATGAAAATTTTAAGCATAGCTGGCAAATTGAAGACAGATTGAATTTGCTATCGGAAGAATGGAGATTTTTGCCTGATGTACCTCAAAATGCGGGATACAATAAGGAAATCGGAAAGAAATACGAATTACTTTTCTCTACTTTTAAAATTCAGGACAGCAAATAAAATTTACATTAATTTAACAAATTGTTTTTCATAAATTTGCATAATAAATATATTTTGATACTATGAAAGAAAAGATTTTTATAATAGACGGGAATTCACTGACGGTAGAAAATTCTATTGAAATTGTAAAGAATAACCGTACCATTGCACTTAATAAATCTTCAATCGAAAAGATTAAAGCATCGAGAAAGCTTGTAAAAAGATGGATTGAACAGAAAGAAGTTGTATACGGGATTAACACGGGTTTTGGCGAGTTTAAAGATGTAATAATTTCCCCGGAAGACACGGAAAAACTTCAGAGAAATTTAATATTATCGCATTCAGCGGGAGTAGGAAAATACATTCCCGATATAATTGTAAGATTGATGCTTTTATTCAGAATAAATTCGCTTGCAAAAGGTTATTCCGGTGTAAGGCTTGAACTTATTAATTTCTTAATAGATGTTTTTAACAGTAATATTATTCCGCTTGTACCCTCACAGGGTTCGGTCGGAAGTTCGGGGGATCTAGCACCGCTTTCACACATGGCATTGACTTACATAGGGGAAGGATACAGTAAATTTAACGGCAGAATTCTTGAAAGTAAAACTGCATTGAGCAGATGCGGATTGAAACCGATACGGCTTTCTTCGAAAGAAGGGCTGGCTTTGACAAACGGTACTCAGATGATGAGCGCATATATTTGCAAAGCAATATACGATTCAAATTATTTAAGCAGGCTTGCCGATATATCGGCATCGGTTTCAGTTGAAGCTTCGAGGGGAACGTCGAAAGCATTTTCGGATATTTTGCAGAAAGCACGTCCGCATAAAGGGCAGATACAGACAGCAAAAAATCTGAGAAGACTTTTAAGCGGCAGTGAAATAATGAAGAGCCACGAAGAATGCGGGAAAGTGCAGGATGCATATTCGATAAGGTGCATTCCGCAGGTACACGGAGCAGTGAAAGACACGATTGAATACTGCAGGCAGGTTCTGGAAGTTGAAATAAATTCTGCGACCGATAATCCGTTAATATTCCCGGAAATTGATGAACACATCGAAGGCGGGAATTTCCACGGAGAACCGGTTGCACTGATAGCGGATTTTCTGGGAATAGCCGTAAGCGAACTGGGAAGCATATCAGAGAGAAGGGTCGCAAGGTTAGTTGACGGGAGTTTAAGCGGTCTGCCGAGATTTTTAACGGAGAACGGGGGAATAAATTCGGGATTGATGATTGCGCAGTACACGGCGGCATCGCTGGTCAGCGAAAATAAAGTTTTATCTCATCCTGCTTCAGTTGATTCAATTCCGACGAGTGCAAACCAGGAAGACCACAATTCAATGGGTTCAATTGGTGCAAGAAAGTGTTTAAGCATTGTTAATAATGTCAAGAAGACAATAGCAATAGAATTTTTATGTGCGCTGCAGGGAATATCGCTATTGAGACCTCTGAAAGCGGGCAAGGGAGTTGAGCAGGTGTATAAAATAATAAGAAAGCATATAAAAAAACTTGATGATGACAGGAATGTGTCCGAGGAAATAAATAAAATGATGGCAATTATATATGATGAGAATTTCCTAAATCAAATAGAAAAAATATCAGGTAAAATTGAGTAACAGCTTTATAAATATGGTAAAAAGATTTTTCACTTCATTTTTTGATAATGCGGTTTATTATGCAAAAAAGTTATATGAAAAATTCGAGAAGGACCATATATGGGTGTTATCTTCCGGGATAGCGTTTAACATTCTGATAAGCATAATACCATTTTTGCTCATTGCTTTGACAGTACTTGGAGTATATATAGGTTCATCGGATGTCCTTGAAAGAATCAGCAGTTACCTTTACAATTTCCTGCCGCTGCAGGATGTGCACAAGGAAAAGATAATTGCGCAGATATTTGAACTTGCAAAGGAGTTAACCAACAATACTTTTTTGACCGGCACAATCGGAACTATAGCTTTGCTGTGGACGATGAGCGGGCTATTCAGCACGATGAGGGATGTTTTAAATAAAATTTTTGTATTTGACGGATATGTAAATTATTTTTACGGGAAGATAAGAGATTTTGCATTAGTATTGGTAACACTTTCATTATTTCTGGTTTCACTTTTTCTTACTTCTGTTTTCCAGATATTCGAGCTCATTTCAACAGATGTATTCGGGGAAATTATTCCGTCCGTTTACATAAGTGTTTCTTTATCAATAGCTGCATCTTTGATAACTACATACATTATGTTTCTGGTTTTATTCAAATACATACCCCAGTTCAGGCTTCCGAGGAAAGTACTGATATTATCAACTTTATTATCCACAATTTTGTTCGAGTTAATGAAGTATCTATACACACTATACGTTTTAAGATTTTCGAGTTTAAGGAGGATATATGGAGCTTATGCATTCATAGTAATTTCAATCTTCTGGATTTATTACATATCACTAATTTTTTCAACCTCAGCGGCAATAGGGAGTATTTATATTGAGAGAAACGGTTTAAAAATAACTTATAAGAGAAAAAAAGAATAAAAATGGAACAAAGAAAATTATACAGAACAATTGAAAATATAACGAAAGCTGCGCCGAATTTTAATTCCACAGAAGAGCTGCTGGTATATGTTCTCAATGAAATTAACAAGAACGAAGAAATAAATATAATGGGCGGCAGGATATGGAAGCTGAATGAAGCGAGGGACGGATATAACCTGATAGAGCAGTTCGGCGATGTAGAGAAGATAGAGAAAAATTATGAGCAAAAGGTTGAAGGTACGCCGTCATTCAAGGATATAGGAAGATACAGGACAATAATCACGAAGGAAACCGACAAATATTTAATAACGAAAGGTATATTCCGTTATTCAGCATCGGGAGTAGGAGAAAGATATAAAATAAAAAAGGAAAATGAAGTTTATTTTTTATATGAGTATCTTATCGCAATCAACGGGAAAAAGCTCGATGATGCTTTTTTATACACTCTGAATATCATAAGCACCACATTATCCTCCATAATACGCACGAAAAAAATCGAGAGAAAGGCGAAGCTAAATTTAGCCGAGCTTGAAAAAGCAAGTGAAATACAGAAAAGCATACTTCCTGACCACGCATTTACTTTTCAGAATTACGAAATATTCGGAATATCGCTGCCTGAACAGATTGTGGGCGGTGATTTTTTCGATTACATATCGACACCAGATGATTACAAACTTTGCGTTGCAATAGGCGATGCGGCATCGAAGGGTATTTCCGCCGCGGCACAGGCGTTATATGTTTCAGGTGCGCTTAAGATGGGAGTAGGGTATGACATAAATGAAACATCGCTCATAGGTAAAATCAGCAATCTTGTAAATGAAACTTTTCCGAATGAAAGATTTGTGACTCTTTTCTTTTGCGAGTTATACAGGGACAGCAAGGGATTGTGCGTGTATATAAATGCAGGACACAATTCACCGTATTTTTACAATTCGAAAACAGATTCGCTCGAAGAGCTCACGGCAACGGGACCTGTACTTGGACCTACTCCGAACCAGAAGTACAATACAGACAGCATGTACATAAATAAAGGCGATATGCTTTTATTATACACGGACGGGATAGTTGAGGCAGCAAACAAGAAATTTGAATTTTACGGCGACGACAGGCTTAAAGAATGTTTAATTAAGAATAAGAGCAGAAGTCCGAAGGACATCTGCGAAATTATAATACAAGACGTACAGAGATTTTCGGCAAGAGGGAAATATTCGGACGATAAAACTTTAGTTGTAATAAAAAGAGTAAAGTAATTCATGAAGAAAATAATAATAATATTTTCTTTCCTGATAATCTTTTCCAATTGCGAATCACAGGTAAATGATTCTCTGCTCGATAAAGGCATAAGTTATTTATATCACATCAGATTCGATTCAGCAAATTATCAGTTTGAAGAATTCATAAAGCAAAATCCAAACGGACCGGAGGGATATTTTTTCGAAGCAATGCTTGAGTGGTGGAAAATAAATCTCGATAAAAATAACGAATGGAACGACGAGAATTTTTTCGGGAAGGTAAATAAAGTTCTGGAAGTATGCGATAAAATACTGGATGATAATCCAAATGACTTCAGGGCAACATTTTACAAGGGAGGAATTCTCGGATACAGGGGGATGCTGAAGAGTGTCCGGGATAGCTGGCTGAAAGCGGCTGAAGACGGCAGAGAAGCGCTGAATCTTCTGGACAGGGCATCAGAGATGCAGCCGAACAATAAAGACGCACAGCTTGGAATAGGAATTTATAATTATTTTGCCGAATACGTTCCCGATAAATATCCTGCAACGAAACCGCTCATGATTATATTTCCGAAAGGGGACAAAATAAAAGGCTTAATGCAAATAAAGGAGACTGCGGCGAATTCGAGATTTGCACGGGTTGAAGCGAATTATATCCTTGCATATTTATACCTGATTTATGAAAAGAATTTTTCGGAAGCTGAAAATTATTCAAAAAAACTTTTTATTGAATTCCCTGAAAATGCGGTTTTCGAAAAGTTTGTTTATACGAGTTATGTAGGACTTGGAAGATTTGATGAGGCAATGGCGGGGTGGAAAAATATAGTTGCAAAAGGTGAGAATAAACAAACCGGTTATGACAACAAATATATTTTAAGGGAAGCGAATTATTATATTGCTGTTTCACTTTTTAATTTAAGAAGAATTGAAGAAGCTGAAGAAAGTCTAAAAAAGTGCGAAGCATTCAATATGGAAATAGATAAAAATGAAGAGACATCATATACTGCGAACACATATTTAATGTTTGGAAACTGCTACGACAGGAAAGGCGACCACGATAAAGCCGTGTATTACTATGACAAGGTACTCGCAATGAAAGATTTCAATACTCATAAGCTGGCGGAAATGTATAGGAAGAACGGGTACAAATAATGATTAATAAAGAGCAAAACTATGATTTTATTTATAAAAACGGACAAAAATTAGATATTGAAATAAAATATTATATATGTTATCTTATTGTTTAGTTAAATTTTAAAACCTAAAGGGGTAATTTTCTTTGATTAAAGTAGTGGTACAAGATAATGAGTCTCTCGATAAGGCTCTTAAAAGGTTCAAGAAAAAATACGAAAAAGCAGGTATTTTGAAGGAATTCAGGAAAAGACAGTTTTTTTCAAAGCCGTCTGTGGAGAAGAAGATGCTGAAAGAGAGAGCGATAAGAAAAGCCAAGAGAATCATAGATGAAGAGAATATTTAACATATAAAAACGATTTTTTTACCCACAGTGATTTAAGTATTCCTGTGGGTTTTTTATTTGAGTTAAAAATGATTTATGCGTTACGAAGCANNTTCGTAACGAGAATAGTTGGTTACATTGAAATTGCAAAATAAAAGAAATATATTATTCAATTAAATCTCATATGGAAAAAGGTAAGCCACAGATATACATAAAACATTCTGATATAAAGAGACGTATAAAAGAACTGGCGAATCAGATAAACAATGATTACAAGGAAAAGATACCGATTTTCATAGGTGTATTGAACGGTTCGTTTATTTTTCTTTCGGATTTAATCCGTGAAATAAAAATAAACTGTGAGATAGATTTTTTCAAACTTTCGAGTTACGGAGACAGAAAGATATCGACAGGACAGGTGAAGATGCTGAAAGAGCTTAACTGCGAGGTTAAGGGAAGGGATATTATTATAGTTGAGGATATTGTGGACTCAGGATTATCGATGACATTTATAAGAGATTTGATATTAAAGCAAAAGCCAAGTTCATTTAAGATAGCGACATTACTTTACAAAAAAGAAGTAACTAAAATAAATTTCGGACTGGATTATGTAGGATTTGAAATTCCGAATAAATTTGTAGTCGGCTATGGATTGGATTTCGCGCAGAAATACAGGAATTTAAATGGGATTTACGTGTTATAATTTTAAAATTTAAGGATATATGGAACAGGATCCAAAAAAAGACAATAAGAATAAAGGCAGCGAAGATTTCAACTGGAATCGTGTATTTAAAATAGTACTCGGATGGGCCGCAATACTGGTAGGCTTTTTCCTGATAATGATATACACAAAAAGCACAGATACTGACGGAATAGAGATTCCGTTTGACCAGTACCAGAAATTTTTAAATGAGAAAAAGATAGAAACTGCGGTAATAAAAAAATCGGAAAACAATTACGAGTTTTACGGAAAGCTCAAGGTTCCCGAAGCAGTATTAATCAACGGAAAGACAATTACTGTAGATAAATTTAATTTATTTCTGCCTTATACAAACATAGATGATAATATCATTAAAAACTGGAATGAAAATTTAAGGTCATACAATGTTGAGAAGCATGATGTCGGACTGCTGGGACCATTTTTGGGAGTACTGCCGTGGATACTGATAATAGTTGTATGGATAATTTTCATGAGGCGAATGCAGAACGGGGGAGGCGGAACGAAAGGGATTTTTTCATTCGGTAAATCAAAAGCCAAGATGCTTAGTGCAAATGCGACAAAAATTACATTTGAAGATGTAGCAGGAGCAGACGAAGCAAAAACAGAGCTGACAGAGATAATTGAATTTTTGAGAAGCCCGACTAAATTCCAGAGGCTTGGAGGAAAAATTCCGAGGGGTGTATTGCTATTAGGGCCTCCGGGTACGGGAAAAACATTATTGGCGCGTGCGGTTGCGGGAGAAGCCGGAGTTCCGTTCTTTTCAATCAGCGGAGCTGATTTTGTTGAAATGTTTGTAGGTGTCGGTGCATCGAGAGTAAGGGATTTATTCGACCAAGGAAAGAAAAATGCTCCCTGTATAATTTTCATAGATGAAATTGATGCAGTCGGACGCCAGCGCGGCGCCNNGGACGGATTCGAACAGAACAGCGGGGTTATAATTATAGCAGCGACAAACCGTCCCGATATACTCGACCCTGCATTATTAAGGCCGGGAAGATTTGACAGGCAGGTTGTTGTCGACAGGCCTGATGTAAAAGGAAGAGAAGGAATTTTAAAAGTACATACAAGAAGAATACCGCTTGCGCCGGATGTTAAGATTGATGTGATTGCAAAAGGCACACCCGGATTTTCGGGTGCAGACCTTGCTAATCTTGTAAACGAAGCTGCGCTGCTTGCGGCGAGAAAAAATGCCGACTCGGTAGCAATGAGGGATCTGGAAGATGCAAAGGATAAAGTACTGATGGGGACAGAAAGAAAGAGTTTAATAATTTCAGAGAAAGAAAAGAAAACAACATCATACCACGAAATAGGCCACGTACTTGTAGCGAGGATGATTCCTGAAGCAGACCCGGTGCACAAGGTAACGATTATTCCGAGAGGAAGGGCGCTTGGGGTAACAACATATCTTCCGATTGACGAGAAGCATACATATTCGAAGGAATATCTCGAAGCGATGATTGCATACGCCATGGGAGGAAGAGCAGCGGAGAAGATGGTTTTCAATGAATATACGACAGGAGCAAGCAACGATATCGAAAGAGCAACATCGATTGCAAGAAAAATGGTATGCGAATACGGCATGAGTGAAAAACTTGGACCAATCACATACGGCAACAAGCAGGAAGAAGTATTCCTCGGTAAGGAGTTGCACGAGCATAAAAATTACAGCGAAACAACACAGATATTAATTGATGATGAGATTAAGAAGATTGTTGAGACAGGAATGATTAGGGCAGAAAAGATTCTGAAAGACAATGTAGATACGATGCACAGGCTTGCAGAGGTTTTATTAGAGCGTGAAATTCTCGATGCTGAAGAAATTGAAATGGTTTTAAAGGGTAAAGAACTGCCCCCGGTAGAAAAAGAAAACAATAATAAATCGGAATTACCCAAAGAAGACCCCGGAAAAGAAATCAAAGAAAATCCTAAAGCGCAGGATACTCTGGCTTTAGCAAATTAAATATTATATAAGCCTCATATTTTTGGAAGATAAAAATCATCAAATAGGGCTTAAGAATGAACTGCTAAGAAAAGCAATTCATTTATGCTCTGTTGTAATTCCAATTTCATATTATTTTATAGAGAAAAACATCATTTTAATTGTTGTTGGTACGGGAATGGTGTTTATGATCTTGCTGGATTTGTTAAGAAAAGTTATTCCGCAATTAGACAGTTTTTATTTAAAAACCTTAGGACATGTTTTGCGGGATTATGAAGTTGATACAAAGAGACATTTTTTCACGGGCGGGACTTTTTATGCAATAGGGATTTTTGTAACAGTACTTTTTTTTAAAAGAGAAATTGCAGCACCTGCAATACTGATAATGATTTTGTGTGATACTTTTGCGGCACTGATTGGAAGGAAATTCGGAAAACATAACTTATGGAATAAATCATTTGAGGGGAGCACGGCGTTTTTTGTAATCGGATTGTTAATAGTTTTTTTAACGCCGAAGATTACCACGGGAATTAATGAATATATTATTGCAATAGCTGCTCTTTTTATTACAACTATAGTTGAAGCTTTACCTGTTGAAATCGATGATAATCTTTCGATTCCAATAACATTCGGAATTATTTACACATTATTATTTTATTTATTTTAAAGGAGAAATATGGCGTTACGAGCAGGAATAGTTGGATTGCCTAATGTCGGGAAATCAACACTTTTTAATGCACTCACAGAAACACAGAATGCTGAAGCATCAAATTATCCGTTTTGCACAATCGAGCCAAACGTAGGTACTATTATTGTACCTGATGAGAAGCTGGATAAGCTTCTGGAGATTTACAAATCGAAGAAAGTTGTTCCAAGTACGATTGAATTCGTGGATATTGCCGGATTGGTAAAGGGCGCATCAAAAGGAGAAGGTCTGGGAAACCAGTTTTTATCGCATATCAGGGAAATTGACGCAATCATTCATATAGTCAGGTGTTTTGAAGATGAAAATATAATGCATGTAAATAATAAGATTGACCCTGCATCCGATATTGAGATTGTAGAAACAGAATTAATTTTGAAAGACCTCGAGACCCTGGAAAAAAGATATGAGAAGCTGTCTAAAATGCTAAGAATTGCAGAAAAGAATCAGAAAAGGGAACTGGAATTGCTTGAAGGTTTGAAAGTACATTTATCGAATTCCAGACTTGCACATTATTTTACTAAAGAGCTTGTTCCTGAAGACAGGGAAATTGTAAGGACTTTAAGATTGCTTACAGATGTACCGGTATTATTTGTAGCAAATGTGGATGAAAATAATATTGGCGGTAATGAATGCACGAGAAAAGTAGAAGAGATTGCAAAGATTGAAGGTGAAAGCTGTTTAACTTTATCGGTACAGATTGAATCTGAGATAGCAAATCTCGGTACAAAAGAAGAGAAGAATGAATTTTTATTGGATTTGGGTTTAACCGAATCGGGTTTAAACAGGCTGGTAAAAGAAAGCTATAAACTGTTGAATCTGATAACATTCTTCACTGCAAATGAAAAAGAATTACACTCCTGGACAATATTGAACGGACTTAAAGCTCCCCAGGCAGCGGGGAAAATTCATACAGACTTTGAGTATGGATTTATTAGAGCCGAGATAATGAAGTATAAGGATATTATTGAATATAAGAAAGAATCTATTGTTAAGGAAAAAGGTCTGATACACGTTGAAGGAAAAGATTATATGATAGAAGACGGTGACATTGTGTATTTCAGGTTTAATATATAGTCTATTGAATCCCCATAAAACGCAACCCGTTAACTACTATAAAAGTAAGGATATAAGCAACAGAAGTGAAAGTTAATACTTGTATTATCGGAATCTTCCATCCGCCTGTTTCTTTCTTAATAATCGCAATGGTTGAGATGCATTGAAGAGCAAAAACAAAGAATACAATCAGTCCGATTGTTGTCGAAGTTGTAAACATTTTATTGCCTGTTGATTCAACTTTTGCCTGGTTCATCTGATTAATAATGGACTTCTGCAAATCCTCACCGCTATCTGTTACCTTCAAAATTAATGCAAGCGAGCTTACAAAAACCTCACGGGCAGTAAAAGTAGCAATCAGAGACACACCAATCCGCCAGTCCATGCCAATCGGTTTCATTACGGGTTCTATAATCTTACCGAGATTAGAGGCGTATGAAGTAGAAATTCTTTCAGATACGATTTTTTGTTTAATATCCTGCGTAGAATAATTTTGCTTATCTTTAATATCCGGATTTGTATTCGGAAAATAGGTCAGAAACCACAGAGCGGTAGAGAATATAATTATAATCGGACCCGCTTTTTTGAGGTACTGATTTGCATTTACGAACGTATTTTTTAAAACAAATTTAAATTTTGGGATTCGGTAAGCAGGGAGTTCCATAATGAAAGACGATTTATCGGATACATTAAATATCTTCGGGATAAATCTGTTCATAATGCCTGAAATAATAACGGAACTTACAATGCTGAACAAATATATAATAGCAAGCACAAGCCCGCACATAAATGCATTACCCGGGAATAAAAACGCGACCAGCAATGAATAAACAGGAAGCCGTGCACTGCAGCTAAGAAGCGGAATAATAAAAATAGTAAGTAATCTTTCCTTTTTATTTTGTATAGTTCGTGCTGCCATTATTGCAGGAATTGCGCAGGCAAAACCCGATAGCATAGGCACGAATGACCTGCCGTTAAGACCGATTTTGGACAATGGCCTATCCACAAGCATTGCGCCCCGCGCGAGGTAGCCCGTATCTTCGAGGATTCCGAGTATGAAAAACAGAATAAGAATCTGGGGAAGAAAAACCAATACTGAGCCTGTACCTGAAATTAAACCATTTGAAATAAAATTAGAAAAAATAGTATCTCCAAGTAAACTATCTGCCTGAGTGGATAAAAATGAAAATG
>PMIW01000194.1 GCA_003158365.1 Ignavibacteriota bacterium
AAGAAAAAATGTTTTATCGTTGCGGGTTTTTGCGAGAGGGCAGAAGAAGATAAAACAGTATTTTATAATTCATCCATACTTGCTTATCCTGAAAATAAATTTGCGCTTTACAGAAAAATTCATCTTTTCTACGAGGAGAAAAATTTCTTCACGCCCGGAAACCTAAAGTTCAAAGTGGAAAAGATTTCAGGCGAGAGATTCGGCGAGGTAAACGTCGGAATGATGATTTGCCTGGACTGGCTATTCCCGGAAGCAGCACGGACGCTGGCTCTTCAAGGAGCGCAGATTATCTGCCACCCTTCAAATCTCGTGATGCCCTATTGCCAGAAAGCAATGTATGCGCGGGCAGTGGAAAACGGCGTGTTCTTAATTACCACAAACAGAATCGGCGAAGACGTAAACCACGGAAAAGAAGTCACGTTCACGGGAAAAAGCGTATTACTTTCTCCGCGCGGCGAGTATCTTGCAAAAGCAACAAAGGACACGGAAGAATGCATTATTGTTGATATTAACCCGGAAGATGCTAACGACAAAATGATAAATGAGTTTAACCATTTATTTAATGATAGGAGAAAAGATTTTTATTTTTTAAATTGAGAGTAGAAAGAAGTTAGAATATAGAAGTTAGAAGAAAAAACGCTCTAACACTCCCATATTCTAACTCCTATATTCTAACTTCTAAATTCTGTTTTTTTGTCGTGAACAAACTGTTTTAATAATTTAAATTTTAATAGTTATGGCTGACACAAAAACCGCATTAATAACGGGCGCATCAGGAGGAATCGGGCTCGAACTTGCCAAAATTTTTGCATCAAACGGTATTAACCTCATTATAGTATCAAGAAAAGTAATAGAACTTGCAAAGCTTGGAACGGAACTAAGCGCCAAGCACGGCATTTTTGTGGAAGAGCTCGAAAAAGATTTATCAATTCCTGGTATCGCAAAAGAAATTTTCAACGAAGTAAATTCACAGAGCTTTAATGTAGATTATCTTGTCAACAATGCAGGGTTTGGTGATTTCGGATTGTTCCAAGAGAGCGACTGGAGCAAACAAGAGCGTATGATAAACGTGAATATGCTTGCGCTTACTCATCTTACAAGGTTGTTTCTTCCTTCGATGGTAAAAAAAAGAAGCGGGAAAATCCTGAACGTGGCTTCCACAGCCGGTTTCCAGCCGGGACCGCTGATGTCGGTTTATTACGCAACAAAAGCTTACGTGATTTCTTTTTCCGAAGCAATTGCAAACGAGCTTGCGGGAACAGGTGTTACCGTTACTGCATTATGCCCCGGTCCCACTAAATCGGGTTTTCAAAAAGCCGCACACATTGAAAAATCCAATCTTGTAAACGGAAAAAATATCGCTTCCGCAAAAGAAGTTGCCGAGTTTGGTTACAAAGCAATGATGAAAGGAAAACTTATAGCCGTTCACGGGTTCAAAAACAAAGAGCTTGCATTCCTCTCACACCACGCCCCGAAAAACATGGTGATTAAAACTGCGAGGAAACTGAACGAGACGAAAGCGTAATAAAGTTTATAGAGTTCGTTGAGTCTGTAGAGTCTATAGAGTAAGAACGTTGAAGTCTATATAGTCTTTAAAGTCTGTAGAGTGTATAGAAGGCAAAAAACACGTTTGTTATTCCGGCGGGGTACCCCCTGGGTCAAGCTGGAAACATACTTTGTTCAGCGAAGCTAATCCAGCTATAATGCCGCTTTTTCACATTGCACATATAAATTATACAATTATTCGTGATATCCAACCAGGTACGTTACCTTAGTTCCTAATTTATTTTTTATTGTTCCCGATTTCCAGATATAATTTTTAGAAGTGGTAAGCTTTGTAAGTTCTATTAATTCTTCCGGATTATAGATTCTAAGCATCGATACAATCCCATCCGATAAAGCAAAAAACGGAATGAGTGGAATAATGTATGTATAAAAAACCCTGCTCCATTTGAACGGTTTAAAAAATAGCGAGCAGGCAAAAGTAAATATCGGGGTTGATAAAAGCACACCGAAAATATAAAGCCACTTCCTCTCGGCTGCCTCGAATATTCCAATCGGAGCATTGCTGTCGACGGCGTTCTGCAGTACTTTTACAGCTGAGTTTTTATCGAAGTGATGAAATGAAGAAAAAATTGTTCTGAATCCATCGAGCTCTTTTGGTACATTCATTGCATCGACGGGTTTTTCACAGAATTCAATTCTTCCTCCGGATTTCTTTTTTACATATTCCAGGGATTCAAGATTCGGAAATTTATCGCTTTGAATAACTTTATGTTTCCTGCCTGTTATCCTGTCGAGTTTACTGATTACCTGCATTGTCGCGCCTCCTCCTCCCGAGCATAAATCAAGTATTTCGGTTTTGCCCGATTTCGCCATGTATTCTTTGAGCATTTCCGCAACCGGGCTGTATAATCTGATAAGGCTTATAAAAAACCTCAAATAATCAGTAATCCCGTTTCTTACCTTTTCGGGGAATTTCTCAAGGTCTTCGAATTCGATTAAGTGATAGCGGCGCATGAAATATTTCTACAAATATAGCAGAAACAATGTTAATAATATAAACAAAAAGGTGGCTTTAATGCATAATTAGCTCAACTTTCCCTATTGACGGTTTCCTTAACAAAAGGTATTTTAAAAGACCTTTAACTTTGATATATTTACCAAATTTAATTTTTTATGTATAACTCTATTGTATTAGTAAAACAGGTTCCTGACACTGCAAATATCTCAGGGAAAGTGATGAAGGACGACGGGACTGTAAACCGTGCAAAATTGCCCGCAATTTTCAACCAAGAGGATAAAATTGCGCTGGAATTTGCACTTCAGGTAAAAGATAAATTCGGCGGAAAAGTTTCCGCTATTACTATGGGACCACCGCGCGCATCGGATATTCTTCGCGAATGTTTATATATGGGTGCCGATACGGTTTATTGCGTTACAGACAGGAAATTCGCAGGTGCGGATACTCTTGCAACGTCTTATGTTTTAAGTGAAGCAATTAAAAAAATCGGGAAATTCGATATTATATTTGGCGGCAGGCAGGCAATAGACGGCGATACGGCACAGGTAGGACCGCAGACAGCCGAGAAACTCGGAATTCCGCAAATTACATATGCAGAAGAAATCCTTGAGCTTAAGGACAGGAAAATAAAAATAAAAAGAAAAATTGACGGCGGATTCGAAATAGTCGAATGTGAATTGCCCGTGCTTATTACAGTATTAAAAGGCGCGGCAGAGCCGCGACCTTTCAGTTCAAAAAGACTGATGGCATATAAGGGTGCAAAATCACTTTCAGATTTGGAAAAAATGGCTGAAGGAAATTCGCTTTTATATGTTGATAATCTTGTACAGGAATATAAAGAAAGAAATATTTTTATAGAAACGCTTACAACGGATGATATCGATGTTGACCCGGAAAGATGCGGAGTGAAAGGCTCTCCGACAAAGGTGCACAAAGTTGAATCGGTTGTGCTTGCCGGAGGCAAACACGAATCAATCGAGCCGACGAAAGACGGGATTTCGAAACTGGTGGATAAGCTTATTGAAGACAGGATTTTTTAATTAGTAATGAATAATAAAGAGCGAAATGTTTTGTGATCCTGGAATTTTTAAATTTGAATATTAATTAAATATAATAATAAAAAATTCGTGATGTGTAAATTGTTTAGATTTAATTAGTCTATTCGCGATTGACGATTCACGATTGACAAAAAAGTATGAGTAAACCACAAGTCTGGGTATTTATCGAGCAAAGAAGCGGAAAAGCTGCAGATGTTAGCTTTGAGCTTCTAAGCAAAGGACGAAAACTCGCCGATAGTATGGGCGGTATATTGAAATCAATAGTAATAGGGCACAATGTAAAAGACATAGCAGTAGAAACTTTTAATTACGGAGTTGAAGAAAGCTACCTGATTGACAGTCCCGAGTTATTTTATTACAGGACCCTGCCTTACAGCAGGATTCTGGATGATTTGATTCACAAGGAAGTTCCGCGTATAGTTTTATTTGGTGCGACAGTTATCGGAAGAGACCTTGCACCTCACGTTGCCTCAAGCACGAAAAGCGGGCTGACAGCGGACTGCACCGATTTAAAAATCTCGGATGTTACGTATCTTAACAAACCGTTTAAAAATTTACTTCTGCAAATAAGGCCTGCATTTGGCGGAAATATAATTGCTACAATTATTACTCCCGATGTGCCTGTTCAGATGGCAACTGTGCGTGAAGGCGTAATGGAAATGCACAGGTTCGATAAACCGAATGAAATTAAAATAAAAGAAATTCCTTTCAAGCCGACAAAGATGGACGATGTGCTGAAGGTAATCGAACAGCACAGGGAAGAAAGCAAAGTAAATCTTAAAGGCGCCCCGATCATAGTTGCGGGCGGATACGGACTCGGCTCGAAAGCAAATTTCAACCTGCTTTATGAACTTGCCAAAGCAATAGGCGGCGAAGTAGCTGGAAGCCGCGCCGCAGTAGATGCGGGATTCATCACTTCCGAAAGGCAGGTAGGACAAACAGGCGTTACGGTAAGACCAAAATTATATATTGCAGTCGGTATCTCCGGTGCAATTCAGCATCGCGCGGGAATGCAGGAATCGAATAAAATAATAGCGATAAATAATGACCCCGAAGCACCGATTTTTGATATCAGCCATTACGGAATAGTCGGAGATGCGATGGATATTATTCCGAAATTTATCGAAACATATAAACATAAACTGAAATAAGAATATGCCAAACTTTTTCACCGAAAACCCCGATATACAATTTCACTTCAACCGTCTTAACTTTGAAGAAATTGTAAATATGATAGAAGATAATTATGAAGAATCCAAAATACATAATTATGCCCCGTTAAATTACGAAGACGCAATCGAAAACTATAAAAAGGTACTAGAAGTAGTCGGAGACATAACAGGTAATTTTATTGCGCAGCGTGCTGCAGATGTTGACCACGAAGGAGCGCAGTATAATGAAGGCATAGTTGATTATGCAAAAGGCACGCAGGAAAATCTCGATATGCTTTCAAAAGCAGACCTTATGGGAATGGTTCTTCCCCGCAAGTACGGCGGATTGAATTTTCCATTTACAATTTACCTGATGGCAACTGAAATGATTTCACACGCAGATGCATCACTTATGAATATTTTCGGCTTACAGGATATTGGAGCCATGATAGCTAAATACGGAGAAGATGACCAGAAACAGGAATTCATTCCGAAGTTTACAACGGGCGAATATACAGGCGCAATGGCACTCACAGAACCTGACGCAGGCTCCGACCTGCAGGCAGTAAAAATGCAGGCATACCAGGACGAAAAAGGGCAGTGGTTTTTAAGAGGAATGAAAAGGTTTATCACAAACGGCAACGCGCATGTACATCTTGTACTTGCACGCTCGGAAGCCGGGACAAAAGACGGAAGAGGGTTGAGCATGTTTGCATGTTACGGAGATGAAACCGTGAAAGTAAGAAGAATAGAAAACAAGCTCGGAATACACGGCTCGCCGACCTGTGAACTCCAGTTCAACGATACACCCGCGCAGCTTGTCGGACAGAGAAAATTCGGACTGATTAAATATGTTTTTGATTTAATGTTCAGGGCAAGAATGGGAGTCTCGGCACAGGCTCTCGGAATTTCGCAGGCTGCATTCGACGAAGCACTTATGTACGCAAAAGACAGAGTGCAGTTCGGAAAAGCAATTTACAATATTCCCGCCGTGTCGAATTTGCTAATCGATATGAGGGTATCACTCGAAAGCAACCGCTCTCTGATGTATGCCGCCGCAAAAGTGGTAGACAGGAAGGAAAGACTTGAAGAAGTAATCGACCGCGCCAGGAAAGCGGGAAAATCCATAACCGATTTGAATATTGAACTGAAGGCGGTTAACAAAGTTGCAAATTTCCTTACACCTATAACAAAACTCGTATTAACGGAATCCGCAAATAAAATAACTTACGACTCGCTTCAGATTCACGGCGGGACGGGGTACATGAAGGAATTTCGTGTCGAGCGTCTTGCACGTGATGCGAGAATCACGAATATTTACGAAGGAACCTCTCAACTGCAGGTTGTTGCTGCTATAAGCGGGGTGCTGAATGATGTGCTTAAAGATTATTTTGATAAAAGGGAAAAGAAAGAATATGCGGGAGGCTTATCCGTACTCGCAAACCATCTGAAAGAAATCCGTGAAATTCTGTACGATGCACTGAAATATGTTGCAGGTAAAAAAGATACAGGCTTCCAGGACGTTGCGGCAAAAGAACTTGTCGAGCTATACACATTCATGTATGTCGGATATCTTTTACTTGACGAAGCCGAAGAAAACCAGAAGAAAAGATTTATTGCGAACAGGTATATACTAAACGCTCTTGCAAATTCCAGAAAAAACTCGGAACTGATAAAAAGCGAAACATATTCCGACATTCTGCACCTTGACGAAATTGTAAAATAATTTTTTTGCCACGGAGGTAACGGAGAAAGCGGAGGGGGGAACTAAATATTTCGAAATTATAAAATTCATATAAATATCATGTTCTATTACAGAATTTTTGACGATAAGGAAGAACTGAACTTTTTCAAAAGTTCATTAGCGTACAGCAGGATTCGCGAACTTATGGCGGAATACGAAAAATCACACCAGGAATATATTAATAAGGATTTCATCAGCTACCTTAAAGAGCATGACCCCGAAGCAGAAATAATCGAGGTCACGAATATATACTATTAATTCAGTACAGCTCTTTAACGATAACACTAATGATTAATCTTATTCCCAAACATACATACGATTACAAGGAACTCTGGCTGTTAATCAGAAAAAGAAACAGCTGGCTTGTGAACCTGCGCTATTTTGCGTTCCTGTTCCTGCTTTTCTTTCTTGTGATATCAAAGTTTATTTTCAGGCTCGGATACACGAATGAACAATTTTATACTTTAATCATTCTTTCTTTTTGTGTTTTAACATACAACCTTTTATTAAATTTAATATCTAATTCCCGATTTGTAAAAGACAGTCCGTCAGGTATTAACCCTATTGTAATTTCTCTTATCCAGATCCAGCTCGATTTATTAATGCTTGGATTAATAGTTTATTATACCGGCGGAATTGAAAGCCCTTTCTATATTTTTTTCATATTCCACATGATAATCGGAAGCATGATTCTTCCCGGATATGTAATTTATACGATTGCCGGTATCATTGTGGTCAGCTTTTATTTTCTGTCTCTGTGTGAATATTACGGAATAATCGCACACTATGGTGTAAGCGGATTGCTGAACACCCCGATTTACAATAATCTTGATTATGTGGTAATATTTTCTACTGCTTTCGGGGTGATGATGGTTGTAAGCGTATTCCTTGCAAACTCCATTACAAGCGCACTTTACAGACGGGAACAGGATTTGAAAACCACTCTCGATAAGCTGAACAATGCGGAAAAAATAAAACAGAAATATATCATGGGTGTCGTGCACGAAATCAAAAGTCCCATCGCCGCCGTGCAGTCATTTCTTGATTTAATAATTGAAAAATACGCGGGTCCGGTTTCGGAAAATGTCGAAGACAAATTAATAAAGGCCCGTCACCGCTCCGATGAAGCGATACAAATCATAAATGATGTTCTTTATATTTCGAGGTTAAAATTACTCGGCGAAATAGATAAAACAGATGTTGATATAACGGAAGTTTTAAACAATATATTGTCTAAAAGAATAATTCAGGCTAAAGCAAAAAATATTTCATTAACGTTTAAGGATAACAGGGAAGAAAAGAAAAATATTCAGGGAGATAAAAATCTTCTAGAAATTGCCTTTTCAAATTTGATAGGCAACTCTGTTAAATACACGGGAGAAGGCGGAAGAATTGAGATTGTTTTATCCGGCGGCAAGGAAAAAACTGAAGTTGAAGTATGTGATAACGGTATCGGCATTCCCGAGGAAGATAAAGGAAGAATATTTTCCGAATTTTTCAGGGCATCAAACGTAAAACACAAAATACACGAAGGTACCGGCACGGGACTTTCCGTGGTCAAGCAAATCATCGAACAGCACAGAGGAATCATCACATTCGAAAGCCCATCAAGGCTTGCGGATGATAAAGGACGAGGAACTTCCTTCAATGTAGAATTATGAATTAAGAGCAAAAGCTCTTCATTCCACATTCATAATTCAGCATTAGCTTCGCTGAACTTCGTTTCATAATTTATTAGCGAACATCTAATTAAAAATAAATGTTCAGAATTGAATTAACTCTTTGCCCATAAACCTACCACGTTTCCGTCTATATCCGTGAAGAGAGCAAAATAACCTGCGCTTTCGCTGATCAGAGTTTTTCCCGTTTCAACTTTTCCGCCAAGCGATACAGCTTTGTTAAGTGTTGATTCGATATCATCTGTCTCTACATATAGCACAACTGCCTGTCCCGAATGCTGCGGGATGGTTTTCTTCATTAATCCTCCGCTGAGCGAACCCTCGCCGGTGGAAATGTTCCAGTAAGATTCTCCCATCGAGAGTGACTGGTTAAACTTCCATCCGAATAAATCGGAATAAAACTTTTTTGATTTTTCAAAATCGTTTACGTAAAGCTCGAACCACCCTATTAAATGTTTTGTCATATTATTCTGCTTTTTATTTTTTGGAAAAATATTCACAAATATAAACGCTATCTTATTGAAAAAAGTTTAATTTATTTGTTTTCAGGAATTTTTTTTAATATTTATTGTTTTTGGTATTGGAAATTAATTTATAATTAAATAGCTTAAGATAAAAAGGTCTTAATATCTTTTATTATGTATATGCTTTATTCAAGATCGAGCGAATATGTTGTAAGAGCCCTGGTTTATTTAGCTCTGCAGGATAGCTCGACATACGTTATGATTAAGGAGATTTCCGAAAAAACGGAAATTCCCCAGCCGTTCCTGTCGAAAATTTTTCAGGATATTTCCAGGGCAAAATGGATTACATCTAAGAAAGGTAAGAATGGCGGGGTCAGACTTTCCGTGAATCCCGAGAAACTTAAACTGCTCGATGTGATTACATATTTCGATGGAAGCCAGGATTACAGCCGCTGCATGTTTGGGCACAAGGAATGCGGGGTCTCGTCAAAGTGCGCCCTTCATAATAAATGCAGCGATTTAAAAAATGAAATCTACGATTTCCTGAATTCCACAACCATAAGCGAGTTTACCAACATCTGGAGAAAAGAAAATAAGGTCAGTTTAAAAGAACTTAAAATAATTTAATAAATTATATAAATTGAAGTAAATCGGGGGAGATTTTATCTCCTCTTTTTTTAATTAGACTCAAGTCACGGCGAAATAATAATTTTTGATTAAAGAAATAATATGGAAAAATATTTCGAAAAATTCAGAAAAAATACAATAGGCAATAACCAGCATTACACTTCCCCCTACGGAAAAAAAAGAATGATATATACAGACTGGGTTGCAAGCGGAAGGCTCTACCGCCCGATTGAAAAACGCATAATGAATAAAATCGGACCCTATGTTGCAAATACTCATACCGAAACAAGCGAAACAGGAACACTGATGACGAAAGCATACCACACCGCGCACAGAAAAATAAAAGAGCACGTTAATGCGGATAAGGGTGATGTAATTATCACGGCAGGATTCGGAATGACTACTGTTATAAATAAATTCCAGCGCATACTCGGCCTGAAACAATGCCAGAACCAACAGTTTAAAATATGCGAATCCAAAGGAAAAAAACCCGTTGTATTCATCACGCATATGGAGCATCACTCCAATCACACATCATGGTTCGAAACCATTGCTGATGTCGTACAGATAAAGCCCGACAAAGAGCTTCTTGTTGATTTAAATGACCTCGAAACACAACTTGAAAAATATAAAGACCGTCCCGCTTTATTCGGCTCGTTCACTGCATGCTCGAACGTTACGGGAATAGAAACACCATACCACGAAATGGCAAAGCTGATGCACAAACACGGCGGATATTGTTTCATAGATTTTGCGGCATCTGCTCCTTATGTGGATATCGATATGCACCCGAAAGATAAAGAAGCCCGGCTCGATGCAATATTTTTCTCTCCGCATAAATTTCTCGGCGGACCGGGTTCTGCCGGAGTGATTGTTTTCAATTCCTCGCTTTACCATAATTTCAGTCCCGACCAGCCCGGCGGGGGAACGGTGTGGTGGACAAATCCGTGGGGAGAATTCAGCTACCTCGATGACATCGAAGCGCGCGAAGACGGCGGCACACCCGGATTTCTCGAAGCAATAAAAGCGGCAATGTGCATAGAACTTAAAAATGATATGACCGTTGATAAAATGCGTCAGCGCGAAGAAGAACTTGTTGCAATCGCATTCAGCGAAATGAGAAAAATTCCTAACCTGTATATACTTGCGGATAATATAGAAGAGCGTCTCGGCATTATGTCATATTACATTGAAGATATTCACTACAATTTATTTGTACGCCTGCTAAGCGACCGCTTCGGCATACAGGTACGCGGCGGATGCGCCTGTGCGGGAACATACGGACATTATCTTTTAAATGTTACCTATAACCAGTCAAAGGAAATTACGGACAGAATCAACCATGGTGACCTTTCCACGAAACCGGGGTGGATTCGTCTTTCGCTTCACCCGACAATGACTACGGACGATTTGTATTTCACAATCGACGCAATAAAGAAAATCGGGAAGAACCACAAGAAGTGGGAGCAGGATTATAAATATGATAAGCACACAAACGAATTCACGCATAAAAAAGCAAATCACAAATATGCGGTGGATTATAATAAGTGGTTCGACTTTTAATGCTGAATTCTGAAATGTAGTTCAGCAAAGCTGATTCTGAATGAAGAGCTTTTCATTTTTTTTTGTTAAAAATTGTCACCCATGCATGTCCTGGCAGGGGTTTCATTTTTGAAAGCGATCCTTTCCAAAATCACTAAGGGACGATATTTCGCTTTTCAAGTAAAACGGCAGAGTACATTCAAAAACACATTCTGTTAAAACTATAATTTACACATAAAAAAACCCGTCCTGATTTTCATCGGGACGGGTTGCTTTGTGTAAAAGGTTTGTGTTAGTTGTTGCTAACTTTGGACACGTTAGCAGCTTGAGGACCCTTTGGTCCTTCTTCGATCTCAAACTCTACTGTATCACCTTCATTAAGAGTTTTGTACCCTTCATTGTTTATGGCTTTGAAGTGCACGAAAACGTCTTTTTTTCCCTCAGTGGAAATAAAGCCATATCCCTTTGCATTGTTAAACCATTTAACAGTACCTTTTTGCATAAAGAAATTCCTTTCTTTGAAGTTTAAAAAATCCGTATGGAACGGAGTTCAAAAAGTTAACCTCCTTGGAATTTTGGGCTTTTAAACGTTCAAAGCCGAAAAAAACAGAATGAACTGTTCTACATCGGCATCCAATTACTGTGGAGTAACTTTCTAAAGAAAGGTTGCTTGCAGTAAATTTGGAACTTAAAAGCTTGGCAAAACAACAATTGAAAAAACGCCACCCCGTTTTTTACGCGGGATAAATCAAGGTATTACTTTTGACCAAACAAATATAATAACAATATTAATTAACTGCAATAGCTAACATATAAAAAAAATACATATTTCAGATAGTAATATAATCGCTGTTTTTATGTAAAATGTGTGTTTTATGGAATGTTTATCATTACTTCGTCGGAATATTCTGCACCCCCGGAAGTCCAGTTTAGCTTGATTTTCCAGAATCCTTTTGCGAGCTTATCTGTCGAAATGCCCTGAAAACAAAGGGAATCGGCGGATACTGGCAACTTTATGTCCTTCGCCGGGTCTGACGGCCGGTATAATAAAATGTAGTCTTTCGGGTTATTTTTATCGGGTAAATTAGGGAACTTTAATTTTATGCTGTTTTCGATTATCCCGATTTCGGTTTTTTCCTTTAATGCCCTGGTTCTGCTGTTTCTGTCAATCTGGTCCTGAAACTTCAATTCCTTATCATAGTAATTTTCCGTTACAAGGTCAACGCTCTGAGTCATTGCAAAAAACACGCTCGCAAGTACGATCATCACAAACCCGCCGTATAAAAACGCTATTTTATATCCCCAATTCATTTCTTGTTTATTCAGTTATTTGGTTATTGAGTTAATTTGTTAAAAATGTAAGTATCAAATTGTAAAAGTAAAAATCAGCGAAATCATTTAATCAGTGATTATTGTTTGTTCGGTCCCAGAAAATTCGTCTTTATTTCGTTCAAAACTTTTCCGTCTGCGATTACCTGAAGTGTTAATGGAATCAACGTTGTCTTTATTTTATCCTTCGGAATTAAAATCAGGAATTCTGTTTCGGTTACGCTAAGCTCGGGCAAAGAAATATCTTTTCCGATTATCTTCAGCTCTGCATCGGGATTATTGATTTTTATCTGAATCGGCACATCTTTATAAGTGTTGTTTACCAGCTTAACCATATAAAGATTGCTGATTTTATTATCAGCCTGTTCCTGGTATAGCTTGCCGGGTGCACGGAAAATAGTAGAGTCAATTTCGGTTCTCATTGACCCGAGTGTAATCAAAACGGTCAGCAGTAATGTAAGTATTACAGAATATCCGATTATTCTCGGCGTAATTTTAAATTTCGATTTATCCTTAATGCTGTTCATCGAAGCATACCTGATTAAACCCCTTGGAAATTTTACTTTATCCATAATCGAGTCGCAGGCATCGATGCATGATGTGCAGTTAACGCATTCGAGCTGTGTGCCGTTTCTGATGTCTATTCCCGTCGGGCAGACTGCAACGCATAAATGACAGTCAATGCAGTCACCTGTTGTCTTCGGCGTTTCAAGCTTTCCTCTCGGCTCTCCGCGCACATTGTCGTACGCTACGACGACAGTATTCGGGTCGAGCAATACACCCTGAAGTCTTCCGTAAGGACACACAATCACGCAAGCCTGCTCGCGGAATTTCGAAAACACGAAGTAAAAAAGTCCCGAAAAAACAAACACTGCTATAAATGCGTTTAAATGTTCGGTCGGAGGCTGATTGATAACACTGAAAAGCCTGTCGGTTCCGACTATGTATGCTATAAAAGTATTTCCGATTAAAAATGCAATCAGGAAAAATATTAATTCCTGTGAAAACTTTTTAAAAATTTTATTACCGTTCCACGGAGCTTTATCGAGTGCTCTTTGCTGTGCCGCATCGCCCTCTATCCAGTATTCAATTTTCCTGAAAACCATTTCCATAAATACGGTCTGCGGACAAACCCAGCCACAGAAGAGCCTTCCGTAAATTGCCGTGAAAAGTACAATGAACACAAGCACGGAAATAGTCGCAAGAACGAGCAGGTAAAATTCCTGCGGTCCGAATACAAAACCGAACAATATAAATTTTCTTTCAAGAAAATTTATAAGTATAAACGGATGCCCGTTCATTTTTATGAATGGCGCCCCGAAAAGAAATGCGAGCAGAAAAACACTAAGTATTGTTCTTGCCCTGTAATATCTTCCTTTTTGTTTTTTCGGATATACCCAGACGCGCTTTCCCTTGTCGTTAACCGTGGAAATATGGTCACGGAAACTTTCTTGCTCGTTCATTTGTGTTGCTTATTTAGATTATTCTATAATTTGATATTACTATTTTTTTTATTTACTCTTTGTCGAATCTTTTTTAATAACCTTAGTAGAATCTTTCGAATCCACTTTTGTCGAATCCTTTACCGGCTCTTCTTTATAAATCAAACCTTCCGGCGCTTTTCCGTTCGGCGGATTTGTTCCATGCAGGGATAAAACATAACTCGCGACAAGCTGAATCTGTTTCGGATTCATCTGTGCTTTCCAGGTTATCATTCCCTTAGCGGGAACGCCGTTCGATATTGTTGCAAATACATTTTTAATTCCCCCGTCGTGAATCCAGAAATCATCCGTGAGGTTCGGACCGACTGTGCCTTCACCGCCGTTACCGTGGCAGGTAATGCAGTTTGCCGTAAAAATATCCCTGCCCGCTTTCAAATCTTCGGGAGACGTTAATTGCGTTACATTGGTTTCGTTAATATAGCTTCCGCTTTTCATTATCAAATCTTTTTCCTGCTGCGCGGCGGTCATTTCCTGTGTATATTCATCAATCATAAGGTTATCTTTTTTTAGTACGTGGAAGTTCACCATGTATATCACGGCAAAAACTATCGTAACATAAAACAGGAACTGAAACCACGCGGGGGCTTTGTTATCGAGCTCCATTATGCCGTCATAATTATGGTCCTTCATAAGCAGTGCATCTATATTATCTTTTACTTTTACGACTGCCGCTTTCTTTGCTTTTCTTTCCCGGGCTTCAAATATCATAAAAGACGCAAACAAAATTGCTAGCGTATATAATAATCCCGCAAGGAAAAGGTATGCATATGTTTCGGTTGCCATCCCTTCTTTTCCTGTTGTCTGCGCTTCTGCTGAAACTGCCGAAAAGACTGTTATTGCCGCGGCTGTTATAAATACTTTTGCCGTTGTTGAATATAATTTTTTAATTTTATTTTTCATATAAGATAAAAATTGTTATTTATCAAAAGGGAGATTTTCCATTTTGTTTATATATTTTTTATCAAGCCGGAATATCCATATAACGATTGCTGCGAAAAGAGCAACAAAAATAAACGTTGCTGCGATAGCAAAAAATTCTATATTCTCAATTGATTCTAAATAATGCTGTAACATAATTTTTCTTATTTAGCTTTTATGTCAGTTCCGAGTCTCTGCAGGTACGCGATGAGTGCAATTATTTCTTTATCGCTTGTTACATCGATTCCCTGTTTTTGTAAATCCTGTGCGATTAATTCTGCCTGCTTCTGCAGTTCGGCATTCGCAATTTTATCAAAACCAACTTCATACGGAACCCCGATACTTCTCAAAGCATTTATCTTTGCTTCCGTTGTCGAGATATCCAGAGTCTGCGTGTGCAGCCACGAATACTTTGGCATTATCGAGCCGGGTGAAACGCTTGTCGGGTCCTGCATGTGAAGGTAATGCCACAGGTTCGGATATTTCATTCCCTCTCTCATTAAATCGGGACCCGTTCTTTTCGAACCCCACGTGAACGGATGGTCATAAACATATTCACCTGCTTTTGAATAATCTCCGTATCTTTCGGTCTCAGACCTGAACGGTCTTATCAACTGCGAGTGACAGCCGAGGCATCCTTCTCTTATATATAAATCTCTTCCCTGAACTTCGAGCGGAGTGTAAGGTTTCACGCTCGAAATTGTCGGTATGTTGGATTTTATTGCAAACGTCGGAATGATTTCTATCAGCCCGCCGACTAATACCATTACCACGGCAACTAGTGTAAACTGGAACGGACGGCTTTCAAGCAGTCTGTGCTTTCCGAGGAAAGACGTGGCTTTATCCGTGCGCAATGTTTTTATCATCGGAGGCGCTTCTGCATCTTCATTATCAGCAAAGCTGCCCTGCTTCATTGTTTTAACAAGATTGAAAACCATCATCAGAAATCCCGAGAAGTAAAACAGGCCGCCTATACCCCGAATCAGATACATCGGTTTTATCTGCAAAGTAGTTTCGAGGAAGTTCGGATATTGAAGAATTCCGTCGGGAGTGAATTGCTTCCACATTAATGACTGCGCTATGCCCGCCCAGTACATCGGGATAATGTAGAATAAGATTCCGAGGAAACCAATCCAGAAGTGATAGTTTGCAAGTTTCTTGGAATATAATTCCGTTCTGAATAATCTCGGAACTAGCCAGTAAAGAATACCAAATGTCAAAAATCCGTTCCATCCGAGTGCGCCTGTATGCACGTGCGAAATAATCCAGTCAGTAAAGTGTGCAAGAGCATTTACATTTTTTAAAGAAAGCATCGGTCCCTCGAACGTTGCCATTCCGTATGCCGTAACAGCAACAACCATAAATTTCAATACTGCATCTTCCCTTACTTTATCCCACGCACCTCTTAATGTAAGAAGTCCGTTTATCATCCCTCCCCAGGAAGGAGCAATCAGCATAATTGAAAATACAGTGCCGAGAGATTGTGCCCAGTCAGGAAGAGAACTATATAACAGGTGATGTGGTCCTGCCCAAATGTATATAAAAATCAAAGTCCAGAAATGTATTATAGACAGCCTGTATGAATACACGGGTCTGTTTGCAGCTTTTGGCAGGAAGTAATACATTAAGCCCAGGTACGGAGTAGTAAGAAAGAATGCAACTGCATTATGCCCGTACCACCATTGTACAAGAGCATCCTGAACACCCGCGTAAACAGAATAACTTTTGAAAAGTGTAACAGGAATTTCAATTGAGTTAACAATGTGCAGTACTGCAATTGTAACCACGGTAGCAATATAAAACCAGATTGCGACGTAAAGATGTTTTTCTCTTCTTTTTACAATCGTACCGAAAAAGTTAATTGCAAAGATTACCCAGACAAGAGCAATTAAAATATCTACGGGCCATTCAAGCTCTGCATATTCTTTTGCTGTTGTGATTCCGAGTAAAAGAGTTAAAGCGGCCAGTACAATTATCAGTTGCCAGCCCCAGAAATGAAGCTTGCTGAATAAATCGCTGAACATTCTTGCCTTGCACAATCTCTGCAGGGAATAATATACCCCCATAAAAATTGCATTTCCTACAAATGCGAATATAATCGCATTTGTATGCACGGGGCGGATTCTCCCGAAAGTAGTGTATTGAAGGTTAAGGCTCAATACCGGAAAATACAACTGGAACGCAAGCAATAACCCGACGATTAACCCGACTGTTCCCCATACTAAAGTAGCTATAGTAAAATACTTGACAATTTTATTGTCATAGCTGAATTTTTCTATAGTCAAATTTTCAGTAAAAGTGTTTGACATAAGCTTTTGTGAAAATTAATAAAAATTTAATTTGTATTATTAAAAAATCTAACTTCTAATATCAATTATCAAAAAAATTCTAAATTCTAAAAACTTAACCCCAAACAAATCCTAAATACGAAATCCCAACAAAAGGACACTCTTACCCGATGGACTTTATACACTCCCGGAATTATATAATAGATAATTTCTTAAGACATTTTTCCACCCTGCCGAAACTTTCTTCTATATTATTGTCGAGTCCTACAGAAAACCTCACCAAACCCTTACCCAGTCCTATTTTCGCCTGCTGTTCTTCGGGAATTTCCGATGATGTGCTGTGGCTGGGCGAACTGAATAACGTTTTGAAATAACCCAGGCTGACCGCAAGATATCCTACTCTTTCATCCTGCATCATCATCATAAATTTATTTGCCTTATCTTCATCTTTAATATCCACCGCTACCATACCGCCGAATCCAAACCCTTCATTCATAATGCTCTTCAGCAATTTATGCTGTTTGTGTTCCGTGAATCCCGGATAATAAGTAGGCAGACCAAGCTTTTTAAACTGTTCTGCGAAGTAAGCCGCGTTTTTGCTGTGCTTCTGCATTCTCAAATGAAGCGAATGAAGATTTTTCAGAATACTCGCCGCGCGGAAACTATCGAGCACTGCACCCAGAAGCATGCTTGCACCAGAATTCACATCATTGATTGAAGCGATGAAATCATTATCAGAGCATATGCATCCGGCAACACAGTCGCTTGTACCGTTTATGTATTTAGTCATGCTGTGTATCACCACATCTGCGCCGAGCCTTTTCGGAGAGACAATCATCGGAGCAAAAGTATTATCTATAACAAGTTTGACATTATTTTCTTTTGCAATTTTGGATATTGCATGTATATCAGCAATCTCCAGCAACGGATTGCTTATCGTTTCGCAGTAAATCATCTTTGTCTTTTTTGTTACGGCTTTCTTCAGTGCGCCGAGGTCGGTCATATCTATGAATTTAACATTAATACCGAATCTCGGAAGAAAATTTTTAAACAAAGCATAGGTTCCTCCGTATATTGTGTGGCTCGAAATAATTTCATCACCCGTACTGCAAATCTGCATCACGACGCAGTTGATTGCACCCATTCCCGAAGCTGCTACCTGGGCCGATTCTGTATCTTCAAACCTTGCGAGGGCGCCGGACAGATATTTATTTATGGGGTTCCAGTGCCTTGAATATAGAAAGCATCCTTCAATTTCGTGTTCGAACATTTCCTTCATTTTATCCGTGCTAAGAAATGTGAATGTGGACGAATCCGTGATGGAAGGATTCACGTCGCCGAATTCACCAAAAACCAAATAGTCATGTATTTTTACACTTGGGTCAAATTTCATAATTTTTTCTCCTCTTATTTTAAAAAACGGTATTACTTTTTATTATTACTCTTTTCTGATTTTTTCTCTTCATCAAAAAGAACCCTTACCGACGGCGTGTACCTGTCCTCGAATTGTCCCGATTTTACCGCCCATAAAAACGCAATTAAAAAACTCAACGCAACTAAAATACTAATAAAAATCAGAATAATAATTATATACATTTTATTAAATGTTCTTTTTTGTACATCATTTTAATTTATTCTTTTCAGCCTGTATTTCGCAAATAAATTCGAAGCAAGAACACAATAAAGCACTACAGAAACAGAACTCACAGGCATTAATATCGCCGCAAAAACAGGGGTCAGTGAACCGCTAATCGCAAAATAAAGACCCGTAATATTATATAATGTCGAAAAAACAAAACTCATATAAATAATTTTCATACCTGTTTTTGAGTATGAAATCAGTTCCGGTAATTGTGAAAAATTTTCCGAATCAAGGATTCCGTCGCAGGCAGGCGAAAATCCGGATATATCTTCCGAGATAGAAATTCCCACATCGCTTTGCTTTATCGCACCCGCATCGTTCAGCCCGTCGCCGATCATTAAAACTTTTTTCCCTTTTTTTTGCAAATCCAATATATAATTTAATTTATCTTCGGGAGATTGTTTAAAATGCAATTTGGAGATATTCCTGAATACCTTTGCAAGGTGCGGTTTTTCATTTTCGTTATCCCCCGACAGCATATGCAGTTCATATTTTTTCTTCAATTCCGAAATAACTTTTTCAATCCCTTCCCTATAAGAGTTATTGATTAAAAACACTCCCCTTAAAACGTCATTAATTCCGAAATATACTTTCGATGATTTTTCGTCTTTGGGATTTTTTTCGCCCTCCGCGCTTCCCGTTACAAACGCGTATGAACCAAGCGCAACTTTTGACGTAAGTATGTTTCCCGAAATCCCTTTTCCTGCATACTCTTTCAGGTTTGATATTCCGAAATGCTCGCAGTCCTGAAACTCCAAATAAACCCGCCTGCTAAGCGGATGTGTGGAATGCCGTGCAATTGACTTTACAAGTGATTTATCTATTTCATCAAGCGCGTCACCGATAAATCTTACTTCGGAATTCCCGCTCTGTGTTATCGTACCTGTTTTATCGAAGACAATCGTATCGATTTTTGCAATACGCTCGATTGTGTTTGTATTCTTCAGATAAAACTTTTCCCTGCCGAAATTCCGTAAAATATTTCCGAGCGTAAATGGAATCGCCAGCGCCAGTGCACAAGGACAGGCAACAATCAGTGTTGCGGTAAATACATTCAATGCCATTTCCGGTTTTATGTTCAGCCATATTATTGTGGAAATATTCGCAATCAGCAGAACAGCAATCGTGAAATATTTCCCAACCATATTTGAAAACCACGAAACATTCTGCCCTTCATTTTTTGTAAAAGTATCGTTATTCCACAGTTGTGTCAGGTAACTTTGCGATACATCTTTCAGTACTTCAAGCTCAACGGCTTCGCCGACCTGCTTTCCGCCCGCATAAACAATCTCACCCAGAACTTTATTTACCGGCATGGACTCACCCGTCACAAAACTGTAATCTATATTCCCGTCACCCTTGAATAAAATCGAATCAGCCGGAATCAGTTCTCCGTTCCTTACAATTATCCTGTCACCCTTTTTTAAATTTGACAAAGGAATTGTTGTCTCCACTCCCGATTTTATTATTGCGACCGAAAGCGGAAAATATGATTTATATGTACGCTCGAAATTCAGCGCTTCGTATGTCTTATTCTGGAAAATCTTTCCAATTAAAAGTAAAAATACAAGCATCGTTAACGAATCTGCATATCCCGCTCCGGTATGAGTCAGAATTTCATATGCAGTCCTGAAAAACAAAACAAAAATTCCAAGCGAAATAGGAAAATCAATGTTTATTGTTTTTTTTCTTAATGCTTTTATCGCGGGGATGTAATACACGCTTGCGCTGTATAGCAGCACCGGTATTGAAATCAGCAGGTTCAGGTATCCGAACAGGTTTCCGAAAACACTGTCAAGGTTCCTGTTAAGCCCGAGATATTCGGGAAAGCTGAAGAGCATAATATTGCCTGCGGCAAATCCCGTAACGCCGATTTTATAATATAACTTCTTATTGTAACCGCTTTTCTTTTTCTTTTCTACCGATTCGAGATTGATCAGCGGTTCATAACCTATTGAATCAAGAAGCTCGACAATATCTTTGAGTGTGGTTACACCGCTTAAAAATTTTAATGACAATTTTTTCTGAAGGAAATTCACGCGCGAAGTAATGATTCCCGCATTCAGCCGGTTAATGTTTTCAAGCAGCCAGATGCACGAACTGCAGTGCATCTGCGGAATCTGAAAAGTGACCGTGCTTATTTTCCCGTCTGAAAAATCGAGTATCTGTTTTTGAGTCTGCTCGTCTTCCAGGTATGAATATTTTGTCTCGTTTCTGACAGCGGGAGAAATTCCGGGATTGTTTTCGAAATCGTAATACCTGCAAAGCTTGTTTTCTTCTAAAATTTCAAAAACAATTTTGCAGCCGCTGCAGCAGAAAAATTTGTCTTCTTTGCTTATGGTTTTATCACTGCAGATATCCCCGCAGTGATAACAGATTACTTCTTCGTTTATGTATGCTTTTTCACCCGACATTATAACAAATTAATATAATAAATTTTACCGACTTCTCAACAATGTTGTCTATGAATTAATGCAGAATCCCGGGAAAAACAGAAGAGGTTAAGTAAATGTAAGTTTAAACCACAGGTTATCACAAAAGTACAAAATCTTTCCTGCATTATAAAACAACGCCGATTTTGTTCTCCTAATATCCTTAATTATAATAAAATTATGCAAAAAATCGGCAAATGAAAAGATAGAAAAACCGGATTTTTCGAAATGTGTTTTTAGATATTTATATTTAATGCTTAAGAAGTCCCGTTAGTAGTCTTTATATATTTATCTATAATATTGTAAAACTCTTCTTTTATAAATGGTTTTGCAAGGTAGTCATCCATTCCCGCGCTCAGGCATTTTTCCTTATCGGCTTTTACGGCATAAGCGGTAATTCCTATAATCGGAATATGTTTTCCCGTTCCTTTTTCAATCTCGCGGATTATGGCCGTCGCTTCGAGTCCGTCCATCACGGGCATCTGTATATCCATAAGTATTATATCGTAATTCGACTGCTCCAGAATATCAAAAATCTTCAGCCCGTTTTCTACAATCGTTACACTGTAATTTTTTCTTAAAAGCAGTTCTTTTACAAGCCTCTGGTTTACAATATTATCTTCCGCAACAAGTATATTTGCTTTTTTCGTGGCTCCGGCTGCCGAAGATGCATCTTCGGTTTTTGCAGGTTTTACAATTTGCTCTGTGGTTGTCTCAAACGGAATTGAAACCGTAAATACAGAGCCTTCATTCTCCGTGCTCTCTACGTGCAGCCTGCCTTTCATCAGCGTTATCAGGTGTTTCACAATTGCCGTACCCAGTCCTGTTCCCCGGTATTCAAAATTAGGATTTTCATCTGTCGGCTCTTTCCCGTTTATATCTCCGAATATTGTTCCGAGCTTTTCCTTCGACATACCGCATCCGGTATCTGTAATTTTAAATTCCAGCCATACCTTGTTCTGCTCTCTGCTCTGCTCTTTAAGCTCCAGCTCTATGTGTCCTTTTTCGGTTGAATTAAGTGAATTCTTCAGCAGGTTAATTAAAATCTGGTTTACCCTCAGCGGGTCGCCAAGTACATTATAATCTATCTTTTCATCGACACCTATATTCAGAGAAAGTTTTTTCCTCTTTGCATCGAAATCCAGAATTTGCGTGGTCTTGTGTATAAGCTCTTTCAGGTTGAACTCAATTTTTTCGAGTTTCAGTTTTCCCGTTTCTATTCTCGAAAAGTCAAGTATATCGTTAATAATGGCAAGCAGCGTGCTGGATGAAAAATTTATAATGTCTAAATATTCTTTTTGCTCTTTCGAAAGGTTCGTGAGCAGCATAAGCTCCGTCATGCCGATAATCCCGCTCATCGGAGTCCTGATTTCCTGACTCATGTTCGAAAGAAAGAGTGTCTTTGCTTCGTTTAAAACCTCAATTTTTTCTTTTTCAGTTACGAGTTTGTTGTACTTTTCTTTAATCTCAGAAATCTCGGTACTGTCCGGGGTTTTATACTCAGTCTTTTCGGCGATTTTAGACTCGACTTTAGTTTCGTCTTTGATCTCAGGCGCGTCGGTTTTATCGCCGCCTATGTCTTTCTTCAAAATAGTGTAAGTCACGAAGCCGAAAATTCCGGCTGTCAGTATGAGGAATAAAAGTGAAAGCAATAGCGTCTCGGGAGGGAGCTTGAATGTAGCGGTGAAAAATAGTATTACTAAAAGCCCGAAAGCGAAATAAAATATGCTTACTTTAAGCGAAGTTTTAAACTGTAGATTCATATTCAATTAATTTGATTACACTGAAAATTATTAATTCTCCCCAATATAATATAAATCAAAATTACCTTTAAACAACCACCCTTAAAATGCCCCAAAATATATATAATCAATAACAATTATTCAATTTAAATAGTACCACGGTCAAAAAGAAATTTTTCACATACCCCTATTTGTACCATTCAAAAGCTGAAAAGCGAGTCCGGAAAATCATTTTACTGTAACTATGCAGGGGCATTATAACGGGATAAGAACACACAATATTCTTTATACATTTAGAACACTCTATGAACTCAACACACTCTATACACTTTTTCAATTTCTAACACTAAAACTAAACACGCAGAATCAAATGGAACGAATAAATCAAATAAAAGGTTATGTATGTACATACATATAATGTATAAACATTAAATACAAAAGCATGAAACTTGAAGACGAAATAAAACAGAAGAAATTTAAAGATGAATACGAAAAACTCGTGGTGAATATACTCTTTACAGGCAACTGGATGAACCTGCTGAACGCAAAAAACCTGAAACCGCTCGGACTTACTCTGCCGCAGTATAATGTGCTCAGGATTTTAAGGGGCCAGCACCCCAAACCCGCAACAGTAAACCTTCTTATAGACAAAATGCTCGATAAATCTTCAAACGCTTCGAGGATAGTCGATAAATTATTAAAGAAAAATCTCGTAGTCAGGAAAATCTGCAAAAATGACAGAAGGTCCGTAGATGTGCTGATTACAGATAAAGGCCTCGAGCTTCTGAAACAGATTGACGGGGAAAGTAAAAAATGGAACCAGGAATATAAAACACTGAACCCGGATGAAGCAAAAAAATTAAATTTCTTATTGGATAAAATAAGAGGATGATTAAGTAGCAGTTGCAGTGAAAAATTAAAAATTTAAAAATAAAAAAAATAAAATATATAAATCACATGAAAACCAAAAACATCATTTACTTAGCGTTCGTAATGCTCGTAACACTTTCTTTCGTACCCGGCTGCAGCAGGTCGGATAAGGAAGTAAAAATGCTTTCGGGCGGAATATCAGGTGAAACAAAAAAAGTATCAAAAGTTATTAATATTGATACAACTGCAAGCACAATGAACTGGCTCGGAAAAAAAGTAACCGGACAGCATAACGGCACGATAAAAATAGCTGGAGGTGAAGTCGGACTTGATAACAGCGGCTCTGTAGTCGGCGGAAACTTTGAAATGGATATGAGAACCATAACAGATATCGATTTGACCGATGCGGAATGGAACAATAAATTAATCACGCACCTGAAATCGGAAGATTTCTTTTCGGCTGAAAAATTTCCGAAATCGAAATTCGAAATTACAAAGGTTGAACCGCTGAGCGACCCGGCAAAACCGAATTTCAACAGCACGGTAAGCGGAAATCTTTCCATTAAAGGAATTACAAAGAGCATTTCTTTTCCTGCTTCGATTAAAATGGAAAACGGTACGCTTACTTCATTTGCGGATTTTGAAATCGACAGGACACAATGGGATATTAAATACGGCTCGGGAAAATTCTTTGAAAATCTCGGCGATAAAATGATTAACGATAATTTTAATATCAGCTTTAAAATCTCGGCAAGATAAATTAGTTATTGAGTTATTATGTTATATAGTTAAGGAGTTAGGAGCTAGAAAATTTTTTTTAAAAGATTTAATAAAAGTAATATGAAAGAAATAAAATCAAATAATTCAGCCCGCCACGGCGGGTCAGTGATACATAGGGCAGACTCACGCGGTTATTTTAACCACGGCTGGTTGAAAACTTATCACACGTTCAGCTTTGCAGGATACTACGATAAAGCCCGTGTGCATTTTGGAATGCTCAGGGTGCTGAACGATGACATAGTCGAAGGCGGTGAGGGTTTCGGCACTCACCCGCACGACAATATGGAAATTGTAACTATTCCGCTTTACGGCTCACTTGCGCACAAGGACAGCATGGGACACGAAGAAATAATTGCCCCTAATGAAATTCAGGTAATGTCTGCGGGCACGGGAATTACACATTCCGAATACAATGCCTCGGATAAAGACCCTGTGAACCTTTTGCAAATCTGGGTTTTCCCGAAAGAGCATAATGTAACACCGAGATATGACCAGAGGATATTCGACCTGTTCTTAATGAAAAATACAATCTTTACGGTTGTATCGCCTGACAAAAAAGATGATTCATTATGGCTTAACCAGGATGCATATTTCTCTTTATCGGAATTAAGCGAAGGCAAAGAAGTCGAATACAAAATCAACACAAAAGGAAACGGTGTATATGTGTTTGTGATTGAGGGAAAAATTCAGACTGAAGATGAAACACTCGGCAAGCGTGACGGAATGGGTATTGAAGATGCAGAATCAATAAATGTAAAAGCATTAACAGGCTCGAAAGTACTGTTTATAGAAATCCCGATGACTTAATAAAGAGTAATTAGTANNTAGCGAATAGCGAATAATGAATAATAAAAATTAAAACAAGAAATAATGTCTAATAAACTGAAAGTACTTGCATTCTCGGGAAGTTTGAGAAAAAATTCTTTTAACAGCGGATTAGTCAGGGCTGTAAAAGAATTAAAACCGGAAAATATGGAAATTGACATTTTCGATATAAACGATATTACAATGTACAGTGACGATTTGAAGGATGGGGGTTTTCCTGATATAGTAAAACTATTCGCAGAAAAGATAACATCTGCAGACGGAATTTTAATTGCTACGCCTGAATATAACTACTCGATTCCGGGTGTTTTAAAAAATGCAATCGACTGGGTATCCCGCATTTCGCCCCAGCCGTTTAACGAAAAACCAACGGCAGTAATGGGTGCTTCTCCCGGCATGCTTGGAACCGTCAGGGCGCAGATGCACCTGAGGCAGATAGCAATTTTTGTGAATATGATAGTAATGAATAAACCCGAAGTGTTTGTAAACTTTGCAAGAGAAAAATTCGATTCCGAAAGCAACCTGACCGATGAAAAGACAAAAGAAATCATAAGAAAATTTCTGATTGCATTCAGCAGCTGGATAGAAAAATTAAAATAGGAATTTTAAAAGTACAAATATGTTTTAGATATCAGGGGAGTAATCCTCTTGTAAATTTGATAGTACCTAAATAAAGAAAAAAATACCGCTTTAAAAGAATAAAATATTAAAGAGAAAAGTTTCCTTATTCCAAATGGAAGATAAGGTAATAAATTTCTCCGGATATTCTGTTCAAAAAAGAGCGGTATTTTTTATATGATTAAGCAGTATTTATTATGGATTTACTCATTTTTAATAACCCGCCAAATTAGTATTTTTAAAAAATAAAATTGAATTTAATTTTTTAATAATGAAAAAAATAATAATTCTAATTGCAATCCTGATGTTTACTTTTTCAGGATTTGCAGCAGATAAAAACACGGATAAAATACTTCCCTATCCGATTTACCAGTACAAAATGGCAAATGACCTGAATGTTGTAACGGTACCCTATAACAGCCCGGGTATTGCAGCGTTTTATATAATAGTACGGGCAGGTTCCAGAAACGAGGTGGAGCCTGGAGTTACCGGTTTTGCGCACTTTTTCGAGCACATGATGTTCAGGGGAACCGATAAATACCCTAAAGATAAATATGAAGAAGTATTGAAATCAATCGGAGCATCGGCAAATGCAAATACCTCGCTTGACAGGACAATTTTCCATATGCTTGGTGATGCAAGCAAGCTTGAGTTAATGTTTGAGCTTGAATCCGACAGGTTTCAGAACCTGCATTATTCCGAGCACGATTTCAAAGTTGAAGCAGGGGCAGTTAAAGGCGAGTACACGAAAAACTTTGCCGACCCCCAGCAGCAGCTCGATGAAAAAATCAGGGAAGTTGCATATGATAAACATACATACAAACATACAACGATGGGGTTTTTCAAGGATATTGTCGACATGCCTAACCAGTATGAATATTCGCAGAAATTTTACAAACGTTTTTATAGACCCGAGTACTGCACAATAGTTGTTGTCGGTGATGTAACTCCCGAACAGGTGAAAGCCCTGTCCGAAAAATATTTCGGAAAATGGGTAAGAGGAAATTATAATCCCGAAATTCCAACCGAACCCGAGCAGAAAGAAACAAGATATTGCAATATCAAAAACACGGAGACGCTTCCGTTTCTATCTTTAAATTACAAAGGCGCTGCGTTTAACGATAACGCCATAGATATCCCTGCAATGAATATAATTTCGAGCGTTTATTTTTCACAGAAATCCGATATATATAAAAAGCTCGTATTAACAGAAAAAAAGGTCAGAAGTATTTATTGCGGTCCGTCTTTCAACAGGGACGCGGATTTGATTGACATAGGCTCGACGGTCAGAAAAAATGAAGACATGCAATATGTAAAAGACGAAATAATAAAAACACTGGAAATTATAAAAACAACAAAAATAGATGACGCAACACTGAATGCGGCAAAATCAAACATTAAATACAGTTTTGCAATGCGGATTGA
>PMIW01000097.1 GCA_003158365.1 Ignavibacteriota bacterium
TGTAGCTCCGAGCGGAAACAAAGAATTAACTGAGACAAATTGTGAATCCTGCGGAATGTGCATTACGACATGCCCGACAGGGGCCATCACGGAAAATGTTCCGTTCAAACCGGGACCGATGAAACTTGAATCAATCGATACGATTTGCAATTACTGTTCGACTGGATGTGAAATTAAAATTCAGCATAATAACGGATTCTATATGAGGACGATTGGTAAAGATGGAATAATAAATAAAGATATGAATATCTGCCGCTATCCTAAATTCGGATACAGGTACATGAATGACGGTTCAAGAATTAAAAAACCATTGTTAAAAGTTGACGGTGAATTTAAGGAAATAGAATTTTCGAAAGCATATGAAATAATGGCATCGAAAATAAAATCTGTTCAGCCTGATGAAAATGCCTTCTTTGCAGGTGCTAGGCTTACCAACGAAGAATTATACCTAGTGCAAAAATTTGCAAGAGCTGCGGTAAAAACGAATAATATTTCGAGTTTCCATTACCTCAACAGGGGAGACGGATATGCAAAGAATTACGTTGCAAACGTGCCGTTTGAACAAATCGCTAATGCAGGAAAAATTTATCTGATTGGTTCCGAAATAAATTATGAGAATGCAGTAGTGGGATATATGATTAATAATGCAAGGTATTACAATAAAACAAAACTTGAACTGGTTACAAACAATGAAAACAACAGGATGATTCACAAAGCAGACAGAACATTATTCGTGAAATCATATTATCATTTCATTAAGGCTGTAAATCATTTCATATTATCGAGCAATCTTGAAAATCCGTTATTCATAAAAGATAATGTCGAAGGATTCGATGAATACAAGAAAGCATTGTTATTCGAAGACTTTAATACGCTTTTAAATAAATCGGGTGTATTTTTTGAAAAGAGGCTCATTGATTTTGCAACCGAATTCAACAATGAAATGAATGCAGTAGTGGTGTTCTCTGAAAAGCACATTTCATCCGCAGCATCGAAAGAATTGTTTAACCTTGCACTGATTACGGGCAAGCTCGGAAAAACCTCTAGCGGTCTGATTTCGCTGAAAGAGAAAAATAATTCACAGGGGTTATTCGATATGGGCATCAGTCCCGAGCTTGGAGTCGGCGGAATCGAAATAAACAATCCCGAATTAAAAGAAAAGATGAGAAAAAGCTGGAACGTAAATGCTGTTCCTGAAGTTATTAATGATAACTTGTTCAATTCACTTAAATCCAAGGAAATCAAGAATGTATTTATTTTCGGTGAAGATCCTATTGGCTGTGCACAGGACACAAAATCTGCCGAAGAATTATTATCCGGAAAGAAATTCATCATGGTGCAGGATTATTTTATGACTGAAACAGCAAAGAAAGCCGATTTGATACTGCCTTCATCTCTGCCGTTCGAAAGCGGCGGGAGTTATTCAAACACGCAGAAATTTTTAGTGAACTTCGATGCGGTTATAGAATCGAAAATCGAAAAGAAAAATTACGAGCAATTAATAGACGTAATGAGACTGCTTGGTGTGAAATGCAAGCTCGATATCACGCATAACATAACGCTTGAAATCGCATCGCTTTTAAGCCATAAGGAAAAAGAAGAAGATGAAAAGGCATACAAACTGAATTATACCGAGAATGATGATATGAACAGGATATTCGATTACGGTTGCGATAACCTGATGAAGCGTTTCGAAGATTCTTTTAATAAAGCATTTGAAAATTAAATTATACAATTATGGAAAAATTTAATTCTGTAGATGACATTCTTGTTTTTGCAATGAAGAATGAGCAGGAAGCTGTTGATTTCTACACACGCCTTGCGAAAAATTCGAAAGGCGAAGAAATGAAAGTTGTGTTCGAAGAATTTGCACAGGAAGAAGTAAAGCACAAGGCAAGATTGCAGAAAATTCAGACGGAAGGTTCATTTGAATTTAAAAAGGAAGAAGTAATGGATTTGAATATTTCCGATTACATCGTCCCGACTGTTCCGTATCCCGATATGAGCTATCCCGAAGCCCTGACACTCGCCATGGCAAAGGAAAAGGCGGCATTCAAGCTTTATTTAAGGCTCTCAACGAAAGTTGCTGATAGCGGTTTGCAGTCCGTATTTATGGATTTAGCACAGGAAGAGTCGAAGCACAAACTCCGTTTCGAAATTGAGTATGATGAATTTGTAATGAAAGAAAATTAGTCCCGAGTCGCTCGACTCATCGGAACGCAAAGAACGCGGATTAGAAGAATTTAAGATTAAAAGATTAATTCTTAATTATAAAAAATTATTCAGACTACAAAAGTCTTTAAGACTTTTGTAGTCTTTTTTTTAGAAACACTTATTTTACTAAAATTCCCGATTAACTTTGTTCATCGGGACTATGGTTAAACAAATGACGTTATTTAATCATTAGCATTTTTTTAGTATCTGAATAATCTCCATGAATAATTTTCAGAAAATATATACCACTTGAATATTGTGAAGCGTTCCATTTCACTTCATACTTATCCTTTGGTTGTACCTCATTTACAAGAGTTTCGATTTTGCATCCGAGAATATTATATACAACAATTTTAATTGTTGTAGCTTTTTCAACATCGTATTTAATGGTTGTAATGGAATTAAACGGATTCGGATAGTTTTGATAAAGCCTAAATACAGTCGGGTATATTTTCTTTTTAATAGTCGTATCAATCAAATCGTAATAATCCCTTTTCCATACGGACCTGTTAGTTCCTGCAAGAACGTAATTGCCTGAAATAAATAAAGAATTTATAGGCGGGGTTTTATCAAAGCCCTGATTCCTGATAACCCAGTTGCTATCAAAAATCGGATAATAAAGAATTCCCTTATCTTTTATTCCTGCTATGACATATTTATCATCAACCGCAAGAGAAGTAACGGTAACACTATCAATAATTTTTTTCCAAGAGTATCCATAATCAGAAGAGTGATAAATCCCCCAATTATCAGTAGCCGCATATAAATTTGTATCTTTAGCAACAAGAGAATGAACATATTTACCCGTTAAATTTGTGGGTGCCCAATTGTTTCCACTATTTGTCGAATAGTAAACTCCACTACCATCCGTTCCTGCATAAATTATATTATAGATTGAGGCAAGGGAATACGTAGTTCCATCGTATTGAGAAGTTACATTCCAGTTAATTCCGTTATTTGTTGATACATAAATTCCATGAAAATATGATCCTGCAAAAATTTTGTTTCCACATATAGTAAGAGCATAAATTATATTCCCATTTAAACTTGACACTATCCAGGAAGTTCCATTATTAGTCGAATAATAAACCCCGCTGTTTGTTCCTGCCAGGATAATATTATCTTTGACTAAAATGGAGTAAACTGATTTATTATTAAGTGATGTTTGTATCCAGTTATCCCCGTCATTTGAGGATAAATAAACTCCATAATTTGTTGCTGCAAAAATATAATTTCCGCATTTAGTAATAGCATTGACATCAGCAATTCTGAGAGCACTTTGTGTCCAGGTGGCGCCATTATTTGTAGATAAATAAATACCTTTATCAAATGATCCTGCAAAGAAGTTATTGCCGGTAATTAATAATTTTGAAATAATCCTGCTACTCAATGAAGATAAGCTCCAGCTGTTTCCAAAGTTATTAGAGTAATAAAGACCATCACCCGGGGTACCGGCAAAAATTTTATTACCTATTACTTCAAAGGAATAAATATAAAGTAAATCCAAACTGACCAAATTCCATGTATTTCCCAAATTAGTTGTGTTGTATAAACCATAATCTGTTGCTGCAAAAATATAAATTCCACATTTGATTATTGCTCTCGTTATACCTGAATTTAAAGATGTGTGAATCCAGTTGTCTCCGTTGTTTGTGGAAGTGTAAACACCCATATATGTTCCGGCAAAAATATAATTTCCATATACGTACAAGCTGAAAACATCATCCGGAGCAGATGATAAGAAAATCCAGTTGTTGCCGTAATTTGTTGAGCGGTAAAGACCACTCTCTGTTCCGGCAAATATATAATTTCCGTTCATAACAAAAGAGGTTACATTTTCACAGTTGTTAAGTTTATTATTCCAGGTATTACCATAATCGGTAGAGAGATAAATGCTATTTGAATATGTTCCTGCAACAACGAGATTACTATTTGCCAGCATAGAATAGACCATGGGGCTATCCAGAGGTGTTCTATTCCAGAATTTTCCAAAATCAGTTGATTTAAAAACACCCAAAGATGTACCAGCGAACAAATCATTCCCGTTTGAAGTTATAACAGGAACGCAACCCCCATAAATTCCGTCACATTGAGACCACTGTCCTTCACAATTTTCAATTTTCAATGTACAATGTACAATAAGAAGAGTAAAAAGTATGATTAAAAATTTCTTTTTCATTTTTTTATATTCAATATTTAACCAAATTAAAATTTTATTTTACCAGAAGCATTTTTTTAGTCTCAGAAAAATCTCCGGCTGAAAGTTTGTAGAAATACACTCCGCTCGGATATTGTGATGCATCCCAGTTTACCTCATACTCTCCGGGGGATTGTTTTTCGTTTACAAGTGTCTCAACTTCTTTACCAAGAATATCAAATATTTTTAAAGAAACGAATTTGTTATCTGTTATTGACCCAGAGGGTACCCGGTATTTGATATTTGTTGAAGGGTTGAAAGGATTGGGGTAGTTTTGCTCGAGTTTAAAAGACGACGGAATTTCTTTAGATATTTGATTGATGCCAATTGCTTCGGACAATGAGCGTCTCCAGACTGCAAAACTATCAGTACCTGCGTATATATAATTATTTGATATATTAAAACAGTTTACTTGAGGATCCATCCCGAATCCCTGGTCCTTGTTGAACCAGTTTACTCCATTATTCGAACTTAAGAATATGCCATTAGAAGTTCCGATAAATACTTTATTCCCGTTTAATGCCAAACCAAATACGCTATTGCTGTAAGACGTTTGTGTCCAATTGTACCCTGAATTTGTTGATACTAATAATCCTGATAATGTTCCTGCGTAAATCATGTTTCCCGCTCCGGAAAAGGATAAAATATGATTACTGTTTGAGTAAGTTTGTATCCAGTTGACTCCATTATTTGTAGAAAGATGAATTAGAAAATTAAAATTGATATCCTCTGTTCCGATATAAAGGGTACTTCCATTTGTATAAAGGGCATCAATTGAAAAATTCGGAAGTGATATATTGGTCCAATTGTTACCGCTGTTTGAGGAGTAATATAATCCATTGTAACCCGAGTAGGCAAAAATATTACTTTCATATGCAGCCAATAAATATATATGTGCACCTTCAAATGTATGTTCCCAGGTGCTACCATTATCTGATGAATTGTATAATCCGTCATTACTTGTTCCGACAAAAATTTTATTACCTGAAACTGCCATTGATGAAACGTAAAAATTTTGAAGAGCTGTAATTGACCAGTTTAATCCATAATCTGTAGAGGAATAAATACCTTTTTCGGAGCATGTTGCAAAAATGTAATTTCCGTTTGAAATAATTGAACTTATACTTCCGTTGTTTAATGACACATAATTCCAATTATTACCTGAATTAGTTGATATATACAAACCTTCACCCGTGCCTGCATAATAATTATTCCCGCTTATCAGCATTGAAAGTACAGTGCTACCTGATAATCCTGATTGCTGCCAATAGTTTCCATCATTCGTGGTATAATACAATCCCCAGATGTAGGTACCTGTATATAATTTATTTCCGCTAACCGCCAAGCAATAAATATGATTAATGTTATTTGGCATCATACTCCAGTTGTTACCATAATTAGTGGATTTATATACACCGTTATTCACAGCAGCATATATGTTCATACCATTTATAAGAAGTGTGTTTATTGTAATTCCTGATAGACCTGTTTGTATCCAATTGCTCCCGTAATTTGTTGAATAATAAATTCCGTTATTTGTACCTGCAAATATGTTGTTGCTATCTGCCATTAATGAATATACGGTTTTGTCCGTCATACCGGAATTATACCAATTAGTGCCGCCGTTTGTGGAATAACTGATCCCATAGGTAGATGCTCCTGCGAATACATAATTACCTTTAACCGTAAGAGAAAGTACATTCAAGGCCTGAAAACTAGTATGCGCCCAGTTTATTCCATTGTTTGTAGAACGATAGATTCCGGAATTCTCAGTCCCGGCTAATAATACATTTCCGCTTGAAATAATACTATGTACAGAAATTTTGAGATTTGAGATAATCCATGAATTTCCATTATTTGTTGTCACGTAAATTCCTCTGTTAGTGCCTAAAATAATACTATTGTCATAACTATATTCTACAGTTGCGTGAAAATTTTCTTGATAATTTCCTCTGCTTTGTACCCACTGGCACATACAATCTTTCTGCCACAGCAGATTCAATGTGCAATTTACAATTATAAGAGCTAAAAGGGGCAGTAAAATTTTCTTTTTCATAATGAATATTTTTAATTAACTATTATAAATGCAATCTTAAATCATCTTTTTTTAATAAGATGAGGAATCCTTAAAATAAATAATAAAAATATTGTTTCTTGTATTTTTTGACTAACGATGTGCAAAATTATAATAATTTTTGTTAGTTTCTGAAATCGAGATATATATTATAAAATAATATAAAATTATTATTTATACTATTTATAATTTTTGACTGGAATGGGAGGGTCTTTTGCTTTCTTAAGATGGTGCTTGGGAATGTCGGGAAAAAAAAGATAAAATTAATCAAACGAAGTGGATCCCGTGTAAGAGTCCCGATTGGTTTTATTTCCCGATAAATCTGGGTTTTATAAAGAGCGTTCAACATCGGGATTTCGCAAAGAACGCTCAACATCACGGGATGACAAAGTATGGTATATTCAGACTACAAAAGTCTTAAAAACTTTTGTAGTCTTTTTTTTTATTTCTTAAAAAACTCTTTGTGAATGGCGTTTACTGCGTCTTTTACATCATCGGAAGCAATGATTAAATAGATAGCAACTTCAGAAGCTCCAGCAGATGCCATTTCGATATTAATCCTGATGTCAGAAACTGCTCCGAGTACTCTTGCAAATATTCCTTTTCTTTTCAGTACACCTTCGCCGACCACTGCTATCAGTGCAATGTCTTTTTGAAAATCAATTCGCTCTATTATATTGCCTTTCAGTTCTTTCAGAATATCATAGCTGTCATCTGCATCTTTCATTTCTATTAATAGATTAATGCAGGTTTGAGATGATACTATTGCAAAAATATTTATATTATTTGCCGATAATGCATTCGCAACTGTAGTTATTATTCCGGCTTTATAACCTATTCCCGAGCCGTGCAGTCTAATCATTGCAATATTGGGATTGTATGCGACGCTTTTGATTATGAATTCATCCACGAATGCATCAGGCGAAATAACAGTTCCTTTTGCATCGGGATTAAAAATATTTTTTATGTGAATTGGTATTCCGAGTCCCGCAATCGGTTCTATTGTAAGCGGATGAAGAATCCTGTCGCCGAAATAGCATAATTCCGCAACTTCAAAATAAGAGAGATGGTCAATGATTTCCGCATCCGGTGTAATTGCAGGGTCTGCGTCCATAAAGCCGTCTATGTCTTTCCAGATTTCAAGCAAAGGTGCGTCGAATCCGTAAGCCATAACTGCGGCAGTATAATCGGAGCCGTTTCTTCCGAATGTGGTAATTTTTCCGCCGGGTGCATTTCCGAAAAATCCTGTAAGTATAGGGATTGCTTCGTCGTTCAGTATATTTGCGGCGACGGGTTTAAAATTAACTTTGAATTCTTTTAAATCCACAGTTGCATTTTCGTATTGTTCGTCTGTTACCAATCCGATTTTATCCGTTTCGATTATATTTGATTTTACGCCTTTATCTTCCAGCACGCCTGCCAGAATAACGGCAGCAAGTCTTTCCCCGAAGCTCGTGATATGAGCCCTGATTGCGCCTGTATCTTCTTCGGTATAGGAAACTCCGTAAAGCAGTCTTTCGACTTTTTTTACTAATAAAACAATATTCTGTATTGTAGTTTGAAGCACGCTGTCGTTTACAATTGAATCCTGTGCAATTGCATAATGTTTTTCGGTGAGTATGCTAATTGTCGAGGATACATTTACTTCTTTTTCTTTTGAATGTTTAATTCCGTCTATTAACAAATCAGTTATTCCGTATATTGCAGAGACAACAACGATAGGAAAACTCTTTTGAGAGAGAATAATATTGACGACTTTTAAAATATGGACAGAGTCTTTAAGGCAGTCGCCGCCGAATTTAAGTACTTTAATATTTTCTTTATTAATCATTTTTACTTCTTATATTAATTTAATCCCGGATTTTTGAAATATAAAAAACCCGGAAATAAGGGAATTCCCGGGTTAAATTTACATCTACAATTTTATAATTATCTACCGACCTTATCTAAGTGTTCTTTCTTAGCTGTAAGCTGTTCCGGTGTTTCCGGAGTATCGGTATTCAACACAATCGCTTCTGTCGGACAAGCCGGGATGCATTGAGGCTCATCGTGAAATCCAACGCATTCGGTACATTTATCCGGGGCTATATATGTATAGTCTTCGGATAATGCAGGGAATTCTTCACCACCTATTGTATAGGGTTTACCTGCTTCGTAAATTGCATTATTAGGGCATTCTGCTTCGCAAGCTCCGCAAGCAATGCATTCTTCGGTTATCTTAACTGCCAAAGTTTAAATCTCCTTTTAGGTTTTTATTAATTTAAGTACTATAAATTAACTTTATTTATTGAAAAAATGAATACAAAAATAATTAATTTTTCACAGAAAACCCGACAAAAAAGAGCGTATTTTTATTTTATAAAAAGTCCACCATGGTGGATTATTAATTAAATAAACCCGTTATTTTGTCGCAATCCCGATACGCCTTAAAGCGGCTATCGGGACTATCGCGAAATTGATTTTCGTCATTTTATCATCAGTCCCGATTCGTTACACTCATCGGGACTATTGCAAAAATGACTTTCGTCATTTTATCACCAGTCCCGATTCGTTACACTCATCGGGACTATTGCAAAAATGACTTTCGTCATTTTAGCAACAGCATTTTTAGCGCCTGTCTGAAATTATCAGTCTCTAACTTATAAATATACATACCGGATGCAAGATCGCTGCCATTGAAATTAAATTCATATTTTCCGGCGGTTAAGTTTCCCGAATACAGTACTTTTACCTCTCTGCCAAGCATATCATATATCTTTAAGCTTATATTACCCGATTTTGCCAAATCGAATTTGATTTTTGTTTCGGGGTTAAACGGATTCGGATAATTCTGATATAAATTGTATTTATCGGGAATTTCAGAACTTATTGGTTGTATACCAATAGTTTGCACAGTATCATAAAACACCATTTCGTTTATGGGGCTTTTCATTGTAACCTGGCAAACAGGATTTGTGCCTGAATATGAACCTGTTCCTGTTCCATACCAGTGATTAAAATACCACGTCTGTCCCTGAAACTGAACCTGAAGAGGGGAGACTGTTACATTCACAACTGTATTTGAATCGAAATAATTATAGGAATTTGTAATTGTAACGGGCAATCCAGATGGGTCTTCCATTGCAAAAAGCCTGAACTGGGGTCTGAAATTAGCTATATAAGTATTTGTATTTGCGCTGACTGTAATAGTTTGCGTTAAGGCAGTATCGTTATTATGGCTCCAGCGGTTGAACACATATCTGTATTCACCCGTAACCTGCGGAGATATTGCCTGAAGTGTCTGGCTTGAACCAATATCCCAGTTAAATATTTTCGATGCAGAATATGTAACATTATTGACCTTGTACTGAAGTCCCGGATAATTGGTACTCACAAAAATATAATTTTTACCGACAAGATAATCCATGGAAATTTTATGAGATTTAGCCGCAGCATTTGTACCTGTCAGGATTATTTTATATGCGCCTGTCGGCACGGATGCTGTCGAAGAAACAAGCACGCTCAATGAATCAGAGAAATTACTAATTGTAGCTCCGTTAGGAAACGATACACTGACTCCAGATGTAACAGGACTGACTTCTGAAGTAAATGTTATTGGAGAAGTATATCCCGACGCAATCACAGGAACAGATACTTTAAATGTTTTGGATGATGACTGACCCTGGGGAACAGATGCATATCCGGGGTTTGTAAGCAGAGTAAAGTTTACTGTTTTTTTAGCCGCATTTAAAATTTCTTTGGTTGTATTATCCTGAACGTAAGCAATCGGCATCATTTCGCTCCACTGCCATAGCGGGTCTTTTTTATAGCGTTGTTCAAGAGTTACAGTCTGTCCCGGAAGCAAAGTAATTTGCTGGCCGTTACCGGTTGGAAATATTTTCCTCATAACCCAGTAAAAGTCAGTTTCGCCGTTTGTTCCCGGAGGACTTGTGTAATGGATATGATTTTCGACCAAAGATATAAATGCATACACAACAGGATTTGCGAGGTATGTTTCACAATAGAATTTTGCCCGAACCAGAATACTATCGGTTGAATATGCGCTATCGGTCAGAATAATCGTTACAGGGCTTAAAATATCTTTTCTGGAATTATATGTTGAAAGGAGATTAGCCTGAGTATATGCAATCGGAATGCTTATAAGACCGTCGAACTGTCCTGCAGGAATGGAATTGATTCCGTAATATCCCCTCCGGGCATTATTGTCGTTTTGATTGTAAAGATACATTGGGTCATTTCCCGGCGAAGGCCAGTTCATGTGATGGCCTATAGCCGTGATTCTTTCGGGGTCCTGACCTTGCAGGAACGCTGTCATAATGGGATTGTTCGCGGCGCAAGGACCGCATGTTGAACTTGTAAAAAACTCAATCAACATCATTCTATCACCTGCATTAGAATAATTGATAAATGAAAAAACGATGATGATAAGCAGAAAAAATTTGGTAAGATTCTTTTTCATGGCTGTTTTTTTTGGTTAGAGTAAATATCAGATTTTTTGGATTAAAAAGAAATTCATTTTTCATAAATCCAAATGGGAGAAAACCTCATTATATAGGGAAAAACAGGGGTAAATTAAAAACCCCCGCTTTTCTGCAGGGGTTTAATTTTTTACATATAATCCAGCTTCGCTTATCGGGATTGACCCAAAGGGTACCCCTGATAAAATAGCTTCGCTATTTAAATATCAATCCCGATACTCCTAAAAAGCGGCTATCGGGACTACTTATCAAATAGCTGTCGCTATATTTTGTTGCAGTCACGATTCGCTTCACTTATCGGGATTTCTGATAAAATGACTTTCGTCATTTTATCATCAACATTTTTAACGCTTGTTTGAAATTATCTGTTTCTAATTTATATATATACACACCTGATGCGAAATCTGACGCATTAAAATTAAATTCATATTTACCTGCATTCAAATAACCCGAATACAAACTTTTTATTTCTTTACCAAGTAAATCAAATACTTTCAGATTTATTAATCCTGATTTTGGCAAATCGAACTGAATTTTAGTTTCAGGGTTAAAAGGATTCGGGTAATTCTGATACAAATTATATTTATCCGGAACTTCAGAACTGATTGTGCTTATTCCGATTTGAGTAGAATAGAAAGCCAGTTCGTTTACAGGGTCAGTCATAGTTACGGGGCATACAGGGTTCGTTCCTGAATATGAACCTGTGCCTGTTCCTGTCCAGTGATTAAAGTAATACATAGTTCCGTTATAAAGTAACTGGAGAGGCGATATAGTAACAGTGGAAGTTGCACCTGAATCCAGATATACCAGTGAATTTGTAATTGTTACAGGAAGACCTGATGGAGTTGCCACTAATGCTCTAAGTTTATACTGCGTTTTAAAGTTTGCAGTATATGATGGAGTATTTGAATTAACCGTAATATTTTCAGTCGAATTTGTATCCGTGCCGTTCCAGTTTAAAAAGATATATCTTCTCGGGTCAATTGTCTGAGGTGTAACGACCTGAATCGCCTGAGTGGAGCCAATATCCCACGTGAATAATTTTGGAGCTATATACGAGGTATTATTAACTTTGTATTCAAGTCCCGCAATATTGGTTTTGAAATACACGTAGTTTTTACCGACAAGATAATCCATAGAAATTTTATGAACTTTTCCTGCCGCATTTGTTCCTGTTACTATAATTTTATATATACCTGCAGGAACAGATGCTGATGAAGATACCTGAACATTTAAAGAATCAGGGAAACTGCTCAATACACTTCCATTGGGGAATGATGTGGTAATGCCTGATGTAACAGGGCTGACTTCGGCAGTAAATGTAACCTGTGAATTGTATCCGCTTGCCACAACAGGTACTGATATTTTAAAATTTTTGCTTGATGCCTGTCCGAGCGGAACGGAACCGTAACCCGGGTAAGTTTGCAGTGTGAAATTTGCAGTTTTTTTACCGGCATTTAAAATTTCTTTTGTACTAATATCCTGTACATATGCAATGGGCATCATTTCACTCCATTGCCATATCGGGTCTTTTTTATAACGCTGTTCGAGTACAACCGTCTGACCGGGTATAAGTACAATTGTAGTCCCGCTGCCTGAAGGATAAATTTTTCTCATCACATAATAAAAATCCATTTCACCGTTTGTTCCCGGAGGGCTTGTGTAATGAATATGATTCTCCACCAGCGCAATATAAGCCCGTACTGTGGGATTAGTAAGATTTGTTTCGCAATAAATTTTCGCACGAACCAGAATACTATCGGTAGAATATGCACTGTCAGTCACAATAATGCTAATCGGGCTTAAAATATCTTTTCTTGAATTATAAGTCGAAAGCAGGTTTGACTGTGTATAAGCAATCGGAATTGAAATAAGCCCGTCGAACTGCCCGGCGGGAATAGCGTTTATTCCATAGTATGTTCTTCTTGCATCATTATCGGCAGAATTATACAAATACATCGGGTCATTTCCCGGTGAGGGCCAGTTCATATGGTGTCCGATAGCAGTGATTCTATCGGGGTCCTGACCCAACAGAAATGCGGTCATAATGGGATTGTTCGCGGCGCAAGGACCGCAGGTAGAACTTGTAAAAAACTCAATAAGCATCATTCTATCGCCTGCATTGGAATAATTTACAAGCGATAATAAGATGACAATTAGCAGAAAAAATTTGGAAAAATTCTTTTTCATATTTGTAGTTTAGATTTGTGTAAATATCCTGTTTTTAGCATTAAAAAGAAATTCAAAAACAGTATCACCGGTCCGTATAAAATAAAACAACTTGAGCAATTAATTCTTCAGGCTGAAATTGGACGATAAATAGTTTTAGAATTTGTATGTAAAACAGTAATCCGTTTTTTTGTTTGCATTTAACGGATAATAAGACTCTTCGCCGTTAAAATTTTTCGCATAAAAATAGTAAACTATGTTTGCTTCAGGCGGAATATCCGCAATTATTCCGTTGTATAATCCCGATTTATTCCCGTCATCATTGCCTTCCACGTATGCGAGATTTTTTTCGGCAAAAGAAATTCCATTGTCGGTTGAATAATATATTTTTACCGAATTACCGTCGATTAAATATTTTGATGCAAGCGAGATAGAGACGCTCAGAGTTCTGCTGTCTTCTTTTTTGATTGCCGGTTCATTGCTCCATACCATTCCGAAATATAACAGTGCATTATATGCATTGATTAATCCCCAGCCCATAATGTTATTCGGGGTGGAAGAATTATTAGCCGTCATTCTTAATGCTTCCCTGACCTGCATCGGCGTGAGTTCGGGATGTGCAGATAATATCAATGCGCAAACACCTGCCGTAATCGGGGTTGAGAATGATGTCCCGTTTGAATATTCGTATCTGCCTGAATTGTATTTTGATGCAACATAAACATTAACACCCATTGCACACACATCGGGTTTGGTTCTGCCGTCACTTGTGGGACCGTTTGAACTGAAATTTGCTATACCGCCGTCGAAAGTAACGGCTCCGACTGAAATTATTGAATCGCCGTCTGCGGCTGAACCCAGAGAGGGGATAGCCGTCTGGGTATAGTTACCCATTGCATTTAATACTACAATACCGAGATAAGCTGCTCTTTCACCTGCCAGTGTTGTTATTGCGGTCTTACCGTCGAAGTTTTCATACTTGTATGAATTTGCAATATAAGGTTTATCGAATTCTTTATAGACCAGTGAACTTGTTATAATGTCTGCGCCTTTTAATTCCACCCATTCAGCAGCCTGAAGCCAGTCATCTTCTTCCATCGGAGTTTCGGAAGAAACATATTCCGTTTTTGCGAGAAGGAAATCGGAATTGAATGCGGGACCGATAAGCTTGCCGGTTTTAAATCCTGCCATCGTGGAGAGTGTTGCCGTGCCGTGCCAGCCCTGTTCATTTGCATCTTCATATTTCTGATTCGGTTCACTGAATGTATTTCCGTCGTTATTTACGAAATCATATTCATCCGATATTTTCAGGTCTTTTAGTGCTTCGTGATTTCTCCATTCAAATCCATCGTCGAAACTCGCTACCACTACACCTTTGCCTGTTATTCCCAAATCATGTACTTTCGGAACATCTATCTGGTTCATCTGGTTGAACGAATTCCCGTAGTTTAAAATATTGTGTTTATCTTTAAAATGAAAAATCTGATTATCATAATGCTCGTAGTTTTCTACAGGAGCAAGGCTGACAAAATTCTGCTTGAATAATTTATTAACGACTTTCATTTGTGAAACACAATCGAGTTTTTCCACTTTTGCTGCCTGTTCAGTACTTAGATATGCGCTGACCCCGTTCAGCCATCTTGATTTGGCAATTATATCAATTCCGAGCATTTTGATTTCCATCATATATAATTCATAAAGAGGTAAATCGCCAAAGTCAACAAGATTATCAGCAGGTAAGACTTTTAATCTTCTTTGAATTGCATGTTTAGAAAGCCGCTCCATTGTTGATTTATATGCAATGCTTTCGGGAGTAATTTTATCTTGTTGAAAATATACTCCTTTATCTTTAAATATTATCCAGTATTTTGTATCGGCTGTCTCCTGCGCATAAACAGCGCCGCCGACGAATAAAATAAGTACAAACAGATATAATTTTTTAATCATTTTTAAACTTAATTCTAATTTATTATTAATATAAATATAAAATATTTCTTAGGAATATAACATTCAAGTTATTATAAAGTTCGTAGAGTTCTTTGAGTTCGTAGAGTCTGTAGAGAATCTATTATTTAGAAATTTTATTTTAATAATATTCCCGATACACTTTGTTATCGGGACTTCTGATTAAATGATT
>PMIW01000019.1 GCA_003158365.1 Ignavibacteriota bacterium
ACAAACTTCATTGAGGAAAACCATCCTCAAATAATGGTAATGACTTTGCAATCATTTAATACCGATGATAGAATCTTAAATCAAGCACAACGTGAAGATTTATTTTCAAACTTACCTTTTATCGAAGCTATTGCCAGGACAAATCCGATTATTTTTATGGATGAACCACAGGAAGGTATGGATTCGGATAATTCTATTGCAAGGTTAAAATCATTAAACCCGCTTGTAAAAATAAGGTATTCCGCAACGCATAAAGTTTTAGCAAATCTCATTTACCGTTTAACCCCGTATGATAGCTTTAAGCAGGGTCTTGTTAAAAAAATCGAAGTCCTTACAGTTTCTGAAAAACACTATGAAGCCTCGATGAAAATAGAATTAAATAAAATTGATTTAGGTAAAGGCGACCCTAAAGCAATTCTAAGATTATGGCATCAGGTCTCAGATGGTTTTAAATTCAAAAACACTAAAAAACTCGAAAAAAACTTAGATTTATTTTCTGTAACTAATAATATTATTTATAAAGATTATACAATTGACCAAATTGCAAAACCAATAAGAGGAAAAGCATTTGTAAAATTTACAAATGGTGTAATTATTTATGAGGGCGAACAGTCAAAAGATTATAAATCAATATTCAACGAACAGCTCTACTGGCTTATTGATTCCCATTTTATGAAAAAAGAAAGACTTGAAAAAATTGGTATTAAATGTCTGTCTTTAATTTTTATTGATAGAGTTGATAATTATATTAAAAGCGATGGTATTATAAAAAAGGNNATATTACAAAGAAAAATTTAAAAAGGAACCAACCAAAAAACAAATAGAAGAAATACAGGGTTATTATTTCGCTCAAACTGGAAAAGGTGATTATACTGATAACGATAGCTCTATGAAAAACAACAAAGAATTATATGACCTTATTTTAAAATCAAAAGAAGAATTGCTTACAATTGGTAATCCTGTTGAGTTTATTTTCTCACATTCCGCTCTTGGTGTTGGTTGGGATAACCCAAACGTTTTCAATATCGCTACACTTAACCGAAGCTATAGTGAAATTAAAAAACGTCAGGAAATTGGAAGAGGTTTGCGTATATGTGTAAATCAGGATGGAAATAGAGTTTACGATTTACCCGATACTGAAGAAGGAGAAGAAATAAACCTTTTAACTGTTGTTCCTAATGAGACTTATGAAACCTATGTAAGTCAGTATCAAACCGAAATTGAAGAAATCTACGGAACGTCTAAAGAAGGTGCTGAAACTCGCCATAAGCACAAAGGAGATAAAAAGACAGAAAAGAAAATAAAAAGAAATGACACACTTTTTAATACAAAAGAATTTCGTGAGTTTTGGAATCGGCTTTCAAAGAAAACTGAATATCTTGTATCATTTGATGAAAAACGAATTATTAGTAATTCAATAATTTCTTTAAATGAGATAAAAATCTCTGAACACCAGCTTGAAATATCATTGGGAAGAATAGAAACTGTTTCCGATAAAGCTTTTAAACCACCCGAGAATTTCAAACGGGAAACAAAAAGTGCAAAAATAGAATATTCTCCGATTGATATTATTGAAGAAATAAGTGAAAATACTTCTCTTGCATACCCGACTGTTTTTAAAATTATTGAAGGCTTAAAAAATCATAATGAAATAATAAAAAATCCTCCACGCTTTATTCAGGAAGCGGTTAAAAGGATTAAGCATATAGAACTTGATGAAATGTATAGAGCATTGGAATATAAAGTTACGGGCNNTGAAAAGCGAAATACAAATAGTATCCAGCCAACACCTAAAAAAGGGATATATGATAAAATTGTTTGGGATAGCGAAATCGAGCAGACTTTTGCCGTTAATGCTGATGATGACCCCGAAATTGTTTGTTTTTTAAAACTACCGTCTTTTTATATTATAAAAACGCCTGTTGGTGATTACAACCCTGATTTTGGAATTGTTATTAAAAAACAAAGCATACGAAATGAAAATAAATTTGAATATTATTTCGTAATTGAAACCAAAGGAACAAATGATATTAACGATAGAAAATCATTAGCCGAAGATGAAATTTATAAAATAAAATGTGCAGTAAAGCATTTTGAAGCACTTGGTATCGAAACAAAAGTAAATTACATTGCACCAATAAAAGAATATAATACATTTAAATCAAAAGTGGAGGAATGTGTAAATGAATAATCTTGAAAAAAGAATGATGCAGTCACCCGATTTAAATAAAGAGCGTCTTGAAAAGTTAAAGGAATTGTTTCCTGATTTGTTTACTCTTGAAGGTAAACTAAATCCTGATGAATTTACTAAAATTATTGACCCCGATATTATTAAAGAAACTGAAAGATTTGNNGAATCTAAACGAAATGCTTTCACTCCAAGTAAAGCAACTTTCGTTTACGATGAATCAAGAAGCTTAAATCCGGATTTTGCTGATGCAAATATGATAATTGAAGGTGAAAATCTTGAATCTTTAAAAGTACTATTATCTGCTTATCGTGAAAAAATTAAATGTATTTATATTGACCCGCCATATAATACTGGTAATGATTTTGTCTATTCCGATAAATGGGATGAATCGAAAGAAGATTATTGGGAACATATAGGTGTAACTGACCAAGGTATCAAAGTTGACACAAATGTTGATTCAAGTGGTCGTTTTCATTCGAATTGGTTAAATATGTTGTATCCTAGATTATTAATTGCTAGACAATTATTAAAAGAAGACGGCGTAATTTTTATTAGTATTGATGATAACGAATTATATAATTTAAGAAAATTGTGCGATGAAGTATTTGGTAGTGAAAATTTCATTTCTTTATTTAC
>PMIW01000090.1 GCA_003158365.1 Ignavibacteriota bacterium
GTCTGCAGATGATTTCTGCAGAACCGTAAAATCATTTGAATGGATGCAGAAGCCGGAAATACATTCGGGTGTCTGGCTTTCGGGGCAGTTCTGGTTTAACGGCGTGGCTATGCTTTTCATTAAGAATTTATTTGTAACCGCAACTCTGGTTAATATTATATTTTCAGCGTTTACATTGTTTTATTTTTACAATGTAATTGAGATAGGTTTTGGCAAGAGGAATGCTTTCTTTTCCGCTTTGATATTCTGCGTGTTTCCGTTTCAGGTTTGGCTGAGCATATCCGGCTTACCCGAATCAATTTTCTTTTTCTTTGTTGTAGCAGGGATTTATTATTTTATTAAATGGAAAAGCTCTGATGATAAAACGATATATTTATTGCTGACTGCAATATCTTTTGCCCTCTCCAATTTATTCAGGTATGAAGGATGGTTATTCAGCATAGTTTTTGTATTATTCCTGATTTATGATTTTAGGAAAGATAAAAAAATCTCGAAAAAGCTGATAAAAAATTTTTTGTTTTCCCTTATCTCTCTTTCCACAATCCTGTTCTGGTTGATTTTGAATTATATAGATTATAAGGATGTATTTTTCTTCGCAAAAGAAACAAATAAGATTTATGAAGATTATAATTCAATAAAATATCTGCAGAGACTGATACAATATCCTACATTTCTTTTTTACATAGCACCTCTTACAACCTTGCTTTCCGTTAAAGTTGCATGGGATTTTTCAATTTGTGTAATTAAACGCAGAGACGAATATTCAAGGTNNTTGTACTGTACTTTGCTATGTTCAACATCTTAGAATTACTTCTGATGATGCTTCAGGGTATGGCAGGAACAGGCGGTACGAATATGATTTCCAGGTATATTGTTATAAATGCATTGCTGTTTGTACCCTTTGCAGTTTTCCAGTTATTTAAATTCAGAAAAATACTTTCTGTTATATTTTTAGTAACGATAATAATGGTGAATTTTATCTGGTGCTATTACTTCCCTCAGTCATTCCGGGCCGATACAATTGAAACAGGAACGCTTTTAAAAACACAGATAGAAAAAAGCGCAAACAAAGACGAGAAGATTTATTTCGAAGAAATCGAAGGGTATTATGATGTATTCGCAGTACAGACTCTTTCAAATAATCCTTCGAAATTTGTACTGGGGAATTTTCCGTCAATGCAAACGGAAGAAAAAAAATCAAAGAAAAAGAAAAACCAGCTTTCCGTAGAGGAGTTGAATATACTCGACATAAAAAGTTTTTTTGAAAAGAATAAGATTTCCATTGCCGTTGTGAAAAGTGACAGTTATGTGGAAAAGCTAAGGAAGATGAATTTAAAAAACGAAGAAATTGGTGAGTATAAGATTTTTTATCTTAAAAACATTGAGTCGAATGTTAACGATTCAAGTATAACCATTTTTTCGAAAAATGTTCCGCCGCTGGAAAAAACCCCTGACCTTGTGAATTTTAATAAGACAATTGCTCTAATAGATATCAGAATAGATAATTCGAATTTCGGATTTAACCCGCAGACTGTAACTCTTGAATGGAGCGCCGTTAATAAAAACGTGCTGGACAGCATAGATTATGAGAATTTCGATTTTGACAGGTATAATGCCGTAATTAATATAAGTGCAATTGAAAATGATTCGGTGGTTTACTCCGAATCGAGAAGAATATTTTCGGACAGGAACATAGAGGATTTGATTTCATATAACAGCGTAAAAAATATAATTGTGCTGAAACCTTTTGCCGTTATTTTTTATTCGAAAAGGATGAATATCTATTCATTTGAAAGCGGCGTTTATAATCTTTCCCTGAAAGTCTATGATTCCAAAACAAAAAAAGATTTGATGGTTTATAAGGGAATAAATTTATACAGGCCTGAATCTGCAAGCGTGAAAGATTCATCTATCATAAGAGGCTCTGATTCCTTGAAAATAAAGCTTAAAGAACCAAACGTAAAAAAAGATTCAATTTTGTATTCATACAATCTCGGTAACATTATTGCAATGTTCCCAAACACAAATGTAGAAAAGCTTGTTAAAAAAACAAATGTTAACTTTTACCGTATCATTACACAGAACGGTTTGCAGGTTTTTTTCTCCCAGAGATACCAGGGGGACAATTTTCTCAATTTTGTATTTAATTATTTTTGATACACTTATTTCATTGAATAACCTATTAAATAAACTTAAATTTACAGGATGATTAAGAATAAAATAGATAAGATATTTGAAAAATCTTCAGGCAAAAAAATATGCATTATCGGCGATATAATGCTCGACAGATATTTGCTTGGTGATGTAACCAGAATTTCACCCGAAGCACCTGTTCAGGTATTTGACATTAAAAATACCGAGCCGAAGCTTGGCGGTGCCGCAAATGTAAGCCTGAATATCAAGACTCTTGATGCAGAACCGTTTTTAATAGGTATAATCGGCAGGGATATCGAAGGAGAAATACTAAAACAGGTGATGCACGGTCAGGGACAGAACACCGGAGGGATAATAACGGTTGAAGACAGGCCTACAACCTGCAAGACAAGGGTAATTGCTTCATCACATCATTTACTCAGGATTGACAGTGAATCCAAGAAAGAAATTTCAAAAGACACCGAAAATAAAATTCTGGAATTACTGAAAAATAATGAGAAAGACTTTGAAATTATCATTTTACAGGATTATAATAAAGGAGTACTGACAAAATCGCTGATAAAAAATATATTTAAACTTGCGAAAAAAAATAATATAAAAGTTCTGGTGGACCCCAAATTCGATAATTTCTTCGAATATAAAGACGCATTTATTTTTAAACCGAACAGGAAAGAACTTGAAGATGCTTTCGGAAGAAAAGCCAAAAATGACGAAGAATTATTCAAAATTTGCAATGAATTATTAAATAAGGTAAGATGTTACAATCTTGTCATTACACTTGGAGAGCATGGGATGAAAGTGTTTAACAAAACCGACGGTAAAATGAAAACGCATTCGATCAGTACAAGAGCAAGAAATGTATCGGATGTCTCTGGTGCAGGTGATACTGTAATATCAACTCTGGCAGTTACGCTTGCCGGCGGGGCAAAAATATTCGAAGCCGTCGAGATTGCCAACATTGCCGCGGGAATTGTCGTTGAAGAGGTTGGAATAGTTCCGATTGAAAAAAATATACTTATCAGGCATATTAAGCAAAATAATTATTAGCATGATTTACGAACTGAAGGATTTTTTGGAAGTCAGGAAGAAACTTAAAGAGCAAAACAAAAAACTTGTTTTCACGAACGGATGTTTTGACATTCTGCACAGGGGTCATATTGAGTATTTACAGCAGGCTAAATCCCTTGGTGATTATTTAATCGTCGGATTGAATTCCGATTCATCTGTTAAAAAAATAAAAGACGAGTCCAGACCTGTAAATAACGAAAACGACAGGGCATACGTTCTGAACGGTCTGAATGTGATTGATGCAGTCGTTATTTTTTCGGAAGACACACCTTATAACCTGATAAATGAAATTGTTCCAGATTTTCTCGTTAAGGGCGGTGACTGGACCGAAGATAAAATTGTAGGCTCGGATATAGTAAAAAAATCAGGCGGTAAAGTGATAAGCCTGAAATATGTAGATAATTATTCTACAACAAGTACTATCAATAAACTAAGAAAACTTGGAAACTGAGATTAAAAAAAATCCCGAAAAGAAAAAGAGTTTTTTTAGAAAGCTTTTAAAATTCGCTTTTATTATTACAGGCGGATTTATCATTACACTCATTTCCGTTATCATCTTTATACAAACCCCGTATTTTAAAAACAAGTTATTGCAATATGCAGTTGGTAAAGTCAACGAATCCTTAGCCGAAAAAGAAAGTGTATTATACGTTGAATCCATAGAAGGAAGTATTGTAAGGGGGTTCACACTGAAAAATGTCAGCCTTGTAGTAAAGAGTGACACAATGCTGAAGTTTTCTTCACTCGATGCAGATTATAATATACACAGGCTTTTAAATAAGGAAGTATACCTGAGGGACGTTGTTCTGACCGATTTGCAGGGCAACTTCACAAAGATAAAAGATAAAAACGGTGAACTTATCTGGAATTATGAATATTTGCTGAAAAAAGAAAAAAAAGAAGAAGATACATCAAAAAAAGAATTTGACTGGAAGATTACNNAATGTGACAAATTTAAATATTAATCTGTCGGGTTATTATCATCCCGATGAAAAATTTGTCAACATGAAAGAATTCACTCTTTCCACAAATACAATGATTGATGTTAAGTCACTTATGTTCGAAGCTTCCATATTGGGTGATGATAAAGCAGATTTGAAAAATTTTCATATTAAAACAGCGGGCAGTGATGTAATTATAAAGGAAGCTTATATTGAACATCTTAATCCTTTAAAAGAAAAAGTAATATATGAAAACTTTAAAGATAAAAATGCACATGTAGACATACTCGCAGACAAGTTCGATGTTAATGAGCTTGTATTCTTTTTGCCGTCACTGGATTTTATGAAAGGAAAAGCGTATCTCGACTTGCAGGCCGAGGGTAAGTATAATGACATTAGTGTAAAAAAACTAATTGCTAAAACTGACGGTTCAAGTATAAATGTAAGCGGAAAAGTTCAGAATCTCCACGACCCGAAAAAATTATATCTCGATGTGACTGTAAAGAATGCAGAACTCGACCCCGCAGATACAAAGAAAAATCTTCCGGGGATACCAATTCCCGATTACAGCCACGTTGGAAAAGTAACAGCCTCTTTTACATTTAAAGGCGAACCTACAAAATTTAATGCCGATTATGACATTAAAACCAGTGCAGGTGATATTAACGGAAAAACATTCCTTGACATCCAGGATAAAAAATTTGTTTACGATGCGGATTTTAAAACGAAGAATGTAAATATAGGAAGGATTATCAAAGATGATAAATTAAATTCAAGCATAAATGCAGACATAAAAGCAAACGGAAACGGGTTCGATTACAGAACCCTGAACGGAAATATAAATTTCGATATTAATAATTCCGATTTTTACGGACAGAAAATTTCAAAGACTAACGGAACAATAAAAGCTAACTCCGGAGATTATAATCTGGATATGAGCTATTCCTCGAATTCGATTTCAACCAAGCTTCAGGGAGTTGTCGGCGTACGTGATTTGAATAAATTAAAATACAATCTTAAAGGAACGGTGCAGAACCTCGATGTATCTACTTTTACAAAAAATAATGATGATAAAAGTAATCTGAATTTTACATTCGATATACAGGGAGAAGGATATAAACCAGATGATATTAACGGGAATTATGATATAAGCTTTACACCGTCGAATTACCAGCATTATATAATTCCTCAAACC
>PMIW01000135.1 GCA_003158365.1 Ignavibacteriota bacterium
CAGCAATGGTTTCCGAATATGAACGGAAGCACGATTACAAGTATGACATTTCTCGATAGCTTGACAGGATATGCTGTTACAAGTACAAATTCATCTGTTCAGGCATATATACTAAAAACTACGAATGGCGGAGATAATTGGAATATAATTTATACATATGTTCCACCATCTACAAATTCAGGATTTAGAAAGATTCAATTTGCAAATAGTAATACGGGATTTGCATCGACAAATTATACAAACTTTTTTAAAACTACTAATGCCGGATTAAATTGGATTGATTTATCAAGTGTAATATTTAGCGATGATGATATGGCAGTTATTAATGCTGATACAATTTTGGCAGTGAGCAGTAGTGGATTAGATGGCGGTGTATTCCGCTCAACAAACGGTGGATTAAACTGGCAGGCATTAGGACCTACAGGCGGTTCGGGACAACCGAATATAATATATATGTTCAATAAAGATATAGGGTTCTCAGACGATAATAGTGTTGGAAGCCGTATGAAAAAAACAACAAATGGAGGGGTTAATTGGACATTATTAGCACCGAACGAATCTTTTGCAGATATAAAATTAATAGATAGCTTAACAGGATGGAAATGTAGTGGTGATATAAAGAAAACAACGGATGGAGGTATAAATTGGAATTTACAACAATTACCACAACTATTTTCAAATAATATGATTAATCTTTCTATATCCAATATAAATAAACAATGGGGAGTAGGGGGTTTTACTGTGATTAATAATAAAGCATATGGAATAATGTATAAAAGTACAAACGGAGGAATAAACTGGGGATATCAACTTGCAGATACTTCGATTCATATAGTAAGATATTGGTCTGTAAATTTTATTAATAATAATATTGGGTGGGCTTATGCAACTTCTACCGGTGTACATACAACAACAAATGGTAGTGACACGACATTTTATACAGGAATTAATAATATTTCTCAAAGCCCTCCTAAAAATTTCGAATTAAAGCAAAACTATCCAAATCCATATAATAATTCATCATTAATAGAATATTATTTAAATGAATCAGGCTGGGTGAAGTTAAAGATATTTGATATTACAGGCAGGGAAATGGCAACGCTTATAAACGAAGAACAAAATACAGGTGGGTATGGAATTCCTATTGCAGTTCAGCTTTCGAGCGGAGTTTATTTTTATAAATTGGTTTACATCAACCGAAAAGGCGAAATGCAGATGGAAACGAAGAAAATGGTGTTGCTTAAATGATTCCACCACGGCGGATGCCCTCCACAGCGGGTCTTTGACAAAAAACGCATAATGAGGAATGATTAATAAATAATAAGTAATAGGGGGTTGGAAAATTAAACGGTATATAAAACGAAACTGCCGGAAGAATTTTAATTAAGTATTATCTTAAATCTGAATTCTTTCCGGCAGTAAAAAGTAAATCTATTTTATAATTTGTAATTAAATTATTTTATAACCTTTCCGCTTGCAAAACCAAATTCCTTGGAATATTCCTGGCTTTTTCCGGTAAGTTTTAAATTAACTACTATTTTAGTATTTCTGAAAAGTAGACTTTCTTTTAATACGTCGTTAATATCGTTGCAGAGATTTTCCGCTTCGTGAATGAAGTCGACGGGTTTTTGCTGCCTGATTATTTTTCCGCTTTTAGTTGTTTTGAAATCATCTTTGGCGGCATAAATTACTTCTCTGAAATCGGCTTTATCAGCGTCAAGAATTTCAGATAAAGCTTTTTTGTTTTCGAAATCCAATAAATCTTCCAAAGATACTTTTGCATTATTCCTGTTCAAGAAATCGAGGAATGACAAAAGGTGATTTAATTTCCATTCGAACTTACCATCAAGCATATATTTCAGGCTTGAGTGAGGGATGTTGGATTCTACAGCTATCCTATAAGGCGTTATGCCCCATCTCTCTTTTAAATCTTTGATAATGCGTTTGAGTCTTCTGTTAAGCTTTTGATTGTCCAGCATGGCTTTTTTGTTTTAATTAAGTTAAAAAAAGTTGTGAATTAAATAAGCAATAAGTATATATTCTTTTAATATTATACATCCGAAGATTGACAAAATAATATTAAAAATCAATACAAATCTTTCATTATTAGAAACTCATTACAATATAATAAAATTTCTTTATATTTTAAATATTTATTTTTGAATACACGGTATTAAAAGCGGTATAATCAATACTATACACTGAAGAGTGTCTTAAATTAATGGTAGTTTATCCGATTTTTTCCATAAGTTCTTTAGAATTATTTAACAATTTTCGAAAACTGTTACATCCTTTCGGGTGATTTTATACCGATAATTGTGAATCCGCTGTTTAATATCTTTTGCACGGCTTTGCATATGCAAAGTCTGGCAAATGACAGAGAAGGATTTTCCAAATCCAGAACTCTGTTGTTATGATAAAAAATATGAAAAGATTCAGCAACAATATTCAGGTAGCTGATTAACCTGTGGGGTTCGAGAGTTTTAGCAGTATCTTCGATTTCTTCAGGGAACCTTGAAAGCAGTTTAAGTAAATTCATTTCATATTCATCTTTGATCAAATCCAGGTTTAAATCTTCCAATTTGAATTTTTTGAATGATTCAAAATTTTCTTCTGCGTTCCGCAAGATTCCGCAGATTCTTGCATAGGCATACTGGAGGTAGTAAACGGGATTTTTATCGGACTGTTCTTTTGCAAGCTCGACATCGAAATCCAGATGTGTGTTTGCGGAGCGCATAATAAAAAAGAACTGAGTGGCATCTATTCCGACATCATCTATAAGGTCATCGAGATAATATACATTATCACTTCGCTTGCTCATTTTAAAAGATTCATTGCCTTTTTTGAAAGTGACCATCTGGTGGATGATGACTTTTATTTTATCGGTATCGAATCCTGCTGACTGCACGCCGAACAAAACTTCTTTATAAGTATCGAAGTGGTCGGAGCCGAAGATATCGATAATCAAATCGAATTTTCTTTTGATTTTATCTATGTGGTAAGCCATATCGGGGAGGCGGTAAGTAGGTTCGCCCGTGGCTTTTACAATCACTTTATCTTTTTCGAATTTACCGCTCATCTTAAGCCAGACGGCGCCTTCGTTTTCATAAGAGAGATTTTTTTCTTTAAATATATTTTTCAGTTCGTCTATGTTTCCGTTTTTATAAAGAGAAGTTTCATTATAAAATATGTCGTGAACAATCCCGAATTTTTCGAGTGTCTTTATAATCTTATTGAAGTTTTCTTTTTCACCGAAGTTTTTAAAGAACTCGAGGTCGGAGGAATTTACCAATTTATCTTTAAATTCATCAGCAATTTTATTTGCAATCTCTTTAATATATTCGCCGACGTATCCATCCTGCGGGAAAGGGAAGTCAGGATTAAAAATCTGCTCATACCTTGCCCGGATTGATTTTGCGAGGTTATTCATCTGGTTGCCTGCATCGTTATAATAATATTCGCGTGTGACTTTATAGCCCGTCCATTCGAGAAGGTTTGCAATTGCTTTTCCGAGGCATACCTGGCGTCCGTGTCCTGCGTGAAGGGGACCTGTGGGATTTGCGCTGACCCATTCTATATTGGCAGTTTTGCCGTAATTAGTATTAAGCTTTCCGTAATCTTCAGAACCAAGAATATACAGAAGTTCATTTTTGAAATAATTATCGGAAACAAAAAAATTTAAAAATCCCGGACCTGCGATATCAGCTTTAGAAATTTTATGTGAATCCATTTCTAGATTATCCAGAATATTTTTTGCGATTTCACGGGGATTATTTTTCAATTCTTTGGAAAGGAGCATAGCAATATTAGCGGAGAGGTCGCCGAATTTTTTATCTTTCGGTTCATCAATAATAAATTCCTTTTCGGGGTAATCCAGTTTCTTAAGAGCTTTTAATATTTCAAGTCTGATATATTCTTTCAAATTTTTCTTGTTTAAATTATTTCAGCCATTTCATTTCTTTATACCAGTCAATCGTTTTTCCGAAAGACTCTTCGAGCGTATATTTTTCTTTAAAGCCGAGTTCTTTTTTTGCTTTTTCATTGGTGAAGACCCATTTTGTTCTGGTTATGTCGAAGCATTTTTCAAGGTTAAGTGTTGCGGCTTTATTTGTGAACATAGAAAAAAACTGCGCAATTGCTCCGACCGAATAAACTACCCCGTGCGGGATTTTTATTTTTATTGCTTTTTTGCCGAGAAGTTTTGACGTTATGCTTCCGATTTCATTCCAGTTATATTCTTTATCCGAGCAGATAAAATAAATGCTTCCGCTAATTGTATCTTTTTCGGCGGCGAGGATTATACCATCTACAAGGTCTTCGACATAAATTAGGCTAAGGTATTTTTCTTTGAAACCCATAACGCTGTTCAATCCGCCTGCGAAAGTTTTGAAGTAAATAAATATTTCAGTATCACGGGGACCGAAAACTGCGGGCGGCCTTACAACTACAACAGGGAATTTATCTTTATATTTAATGACCTCATCCTCAGCCATTTTTTTCGTTCTGCCATAGGTTGTTTGAGGTTTTGGTACATATTCTTCCGTCATAGGTTTATCATCGGGATTTGGACCGCAGACCGCACCTGAGGAAATATGGATGAATTTCTTAATACCCGGATTAAACTTTAATGTCAGTTCGAGCAGGTTTTTGGTTGCAAGGAAATTTCCCTTTTCAAAGCCTGCTTTATTTTTAGCTTTTACGACACCTGCAACATGGAAAATAAAGTCCATATCTTTGATTGTTTCGGCGAGTATCTCATTCGAGAACAAATCTCCTTCGACGAGGTGAACGTTTTTTCCTTTTAACCATTGCAGGTTGGATGTTTTGCGGATTAAGCAATAGACTTCGTATCCTTTACTTAACAAACTATCAGCCAGATGGCTTCCAACGAATCCGTTAGAGCCTGTAATTAATGCCTTCATATTTTTTTTGAGTAATGTCATAGAATTTATCTATTATTATATGTATTTTCTATGATAATTTTTGTATTTAAACTTTTCATATAAATAATGGATTTATTTCAAAAATGTTACNNATTATCATGGCAGGCTCGAACAATTATCACGGTTTAACGATACATCCCAAGGTACTGGAAGCTGCACACAATGCACTTAAACAGTATGGTACAGGATGTTCGGGTTCAAGATATCTTACGGGTACGCTCGATTTACACATAAGACTGGAAGAGAAGCTTGCTGATTTTTTGGGAAAAGAAGCTGTATTACTATATTCTACAGGTTATCAAACCCCTCAGGGTATAATTCCGACACTTGCACAAAAAGGAGAATATGTAATATCGGATAAAGATAATCACGCGAGCATAGTTGCGGGTAATTTGATGGCGAAAGGAAGTTTCGTAGAAGTAAAGAGATACCAGCATAATGATATGGAAAGTCTGGAAAATGTTTTGAAAGCACTTCCACTTGAAGTTGGTAAATTAGTGGTATCGGACGGTGTATTTTCGACAACAGGAGAAATTGTAAATTTACCCGAGCTTGTAAAGATATGCAAGAAATACAATGCAAGGATAATGATAGATGATGCACATTCGACAGGAGTGATAGGAAAAGGCGGAAGAGGAACGGCGTCGGAATTCGGACTGGATAAAGAAGTAGATATGATTATGGGCACGTTTTCGAAAACGTTCGCATCGCTCGGAGGGTTTGTAGGTTCAGAAAAATCAGTAATAAATTATTTAAAACATCATTCATCTTCATTAATATTTTCTGCGTCACCGACACCTGCATCGGTAGCGGCGGCGGAAGCGGCACTCGAAATTTTAAAAGCCGAACCTGAAAGAGTTACAAGACTTGCGAAAAATGCGGCGAAAATGAGAAAGGGATTTAAGGAAATGGGATTCAGGACACTGGAAGGCAGAACGCCTGTAGTTCCGGTAATTCTTGGTGATGATATGCTTGTGTTTCAGTTCTGGAGAAAATTATTTGATGCGGGAGTGTTCGTAAATGCATTCGTATCGCCGGGAGTACCGCCGAATATGTCGATGCTGAGAACATCATACATGGCAACGCACGAAGACAAGCATTTAGACAGGATACTGGAAATATTCGGTGATATAGGAAGAGAAATGGGAATAATAAAATAAAAGTAGTTAGTATATAGTATTTAGTAGATAGTAGAAAAGCATAATTTAAAATTTTATAAAAATCACGTTACCAAGTTTCTGTCTGGTAACGTTTTTTTTGTACTATTTTTTATTAATGTTGTCATATATAAATACATAGAAATGTTTATTAATTATTGATATTATTCAGATAAAAATAAACGGTAAATGAAGCATTCCATAATATATTTCGTTTTACTCGTAATTATTTCTATTTTTACTTTTTCTATTTATTCTTGCAATAAAGAAAATCCCACGACATCTAATAATCCCGGTATTGTTGATAGTAATATATTCGAATGGCATGTTGATACAATACATGAAATACCCATGGGAGATTTTTATGTTGCAGACAGTAATAATATTTTTATACCAGGAAATCAAAAATCGGTTTATATAAAGAATGGTACAGTAAATTATATAGACCATAATGATAATAATTTTGGTTGTAATTGTGTCAACGGAAGCAATATTAATAATGTATTTTTCGGAGGTACTGCAAAAAGTACATTCAGGCCATTATTAAAAAAATGGAATGGAAGCGGGCTTATAGATATAAATGTTCCAATAGATTCAAATACATATATTGCAAATATTTTAGCATTATCAGATAATGATATATGGATGACAACACCCAGGACATCAATAGACTGTTTTGTTATTCATTTCCTAAATGGTTCTTTCTTTTATAATCATCTTGAGCATACTTCTACTGGAGGATTATTATTTATGGATAATTTTGGAGTTTTATATATGTTAAGCGGCAAACCTGCCACAAATAATTATGAATATGTATATGTATTGAAATATGAAAATGATACGTGGAATAAAATAACCTCGGATTCTGTTTCCAATACATCCGAGATAGGTGGTTATATAGGATTTAGTGGTGATAAAATATTGAGGGGAGGGAACTCCGGTATTTATTATTTCACAGGAAACAGTTGGGATAGATATATTAGTGTTGGCGATAATATCGTTCCTAAGTATATCGCTGCAGGTGATAGTCCACAAAATATAATGTTTATTGGAAGATTAAATGACCAGCAAAATTATATATTTTATTTTGATGGAAAAACAATATACAAATTGCCATATCCTACCACCGATAATATAAATTATACCTATATGAAATATAAATCAGGCATTTTTTATTTAGCAACATTTGATGCTGATAATTTAAACTATTTTGTTACTGCAAGACTTCGGAAATGAATATCTTTGCTATATAATATAATTCCTAAAAAGTTTATATTTGCCAAAGAAATTCACTAAGTAAAATTAAATATGTACAATATTATAAAATATTTGTTTTTTGTTTTAATCGTTATTGCATTTGTATCGTGCAGTAAGGAAGATATAAAAAAGCAGATAGAAAAGACAAATAATACCGAGGTTACAGAAAATGATACGGATACAACGGCGTTGACACCGGAAGAGGCGTTCAGCTTAGCGATGGTAAATATTCTGGACATTGAAGATGAAGATTTGCAGAATTATCTTGAAGATGAGATTTATCCGATAGTAAAAAATTCGAATAAGATTACGATAGATAATATTTCCTCTTCATTGATTTTATTACAGTATGTGGAGAACGGGAATCAAAAAAATATATTGATTCAGAAATTTTACGATTTGGATAAGGATGAATTCTTTTTTGAAAAGCGTGAGGTACAGAACGACGCTATAAAACAATTTGTAAAATGAGTGATAAGAAAATAATAGCGGTGATAGGCATGTGCGGTTCGGGGAAGTCTGAGGCCGTGAAATACTTTGTGGATAAGGGTTTCAGGAAGGTATATTTCGGCGATGTGGTAATAAAAGAACTGAAATTGAGAGGACTTGAAATAAACGAAGCGAATGAAAGGAAAGTAAGAGAAGATTTACGGAAAAAATTAGGAATGGGAGTGATGGCATTGAAAAGCATAGACACTATAAAAGAGTATTTTAAGACAGATAATGTCGTAATAGAGAGCATGTATTCCTGGGAAGAGTTTAAGATAATAAAAGAAGCATTTGGCGATGCATTTGAATTGCTTGCGATATACACAACGAAAAAATTAAGATACGAGAGATTAAGAAAGAGGGAATTCAGGCCTTTGACTACTGTGGAAGCCATATCGAGGGATTTAAGCGAGATAGAAAATCTGGATAAGGGCGGACCGATTGCCTATGCGGATTATACAATTATAAATGATTCGGATTTAATTGAATTAAATAATAAACTGGAAAAATTATTTTGAAAAGAAAAGATTACATATCGTGGGATGAATATTTCATGGGTATAGCTTTGCTGTCTGCGCTAAGAAGCAAGGACCCCAGCACGCAGGTTGGAGCGTGTATCGTAAACAAAAATAATAAGATTGTAGGGATTGGATATAACGGGTTTCCGATTGGATGCAGTGATGATGATTTTTCGTGGGCAAGGGAAGCGGATAATATAAATGATACGAAGTATCCTTATGTTGTGCACGCTGAGGCTAATGCAATTTTGAATTCGACGAAGGACCTGCACGGGGCGCGGCTTTACGTGGGACTATTTCCCTGCAATGAGTGCGCAAAGCTAATTATACAGACCGGGATTGTGGAGATAGTTTACTTATCTGATAAGTATAAAGACACAGATTCGACTAAGGCGGCAAGAAAGATGTTTAAAAAAGCAGGTGTACAGGAAAGGCAATTGACAATTAAAAATAAATTTATCAATTTAGACTTCAACAAAGTTCTTTAAATAAATATTCTGGTTCACTACAAAAACAGTGATTAATAGGGAATCCGGTTAATACTCCGGAACTGTCCACGCAACTGTAAATGTGAAGATTAGTCTAACTTTTTGCCACTGTTCTCAAATTAATGGATGGGAAGGCAGACTAAGAACGGCACATAAGTCAGGAGACCTGCCTGAATATAAATTTCATATTCTTCGATGGAAAAGAATAATGAAAAATTAAGACTAAAACTCTTTTTTTCTTCATAGTTTATTCCGTTCAAGCATATGAAGCAAAAAAGAGTTTTTTTTATTTAAAAAATGAAAATAGTTTACATATACATATTAATATTTACTATTTGCGGAGTTTCCAGTGCACAGAAGTCTTCATCGAAAGACACAGTTTACAGCATAGGCGAGATAAATGTACTAAGCAACAGGATAGAGACGAATTTATTCTGGTCTCCGACATCTATTAAAATGATTAACAGCAAGCAGATAAATTCGAGCAACGGCGAGAGGTTATCTGATGTTATTCAATCATCTGCGAATATATTTTTAAAATCATACGGGAATAATGC